>NZ_JBIVMF010000014.1:0-205000 GCF_044752945.1 Streptomyces sp. NPDC088554
GACTCTTTCGTGTCCGATTCCCCGTCGGAGCGGGGCTTGCTTTCCAGTTCTTCGCTTTCGCGCTTTCCCTTTCCAGCGGTTCCGACTCTACCAGATCCTTTCGGTCCTGATTCCCAGTCAGAGTGGGCTGCCATCCGGGCTGTTGGGCCCTTCCGACGAGTGAGACTTTAGCGGAATCCCTGCCTCCGACGCTAATCGGGGCTGCGTCCCTTCGAACGCGGATTCCTCATTTCGCAAAGCCACGCGGAAAGCAGCGCGACCTGAAGTCGTGTGCTTGTCGTGTGGTCCTGCGGAATGACTGTCCGGGGACCGGCCTGGGCCGGTGCTCACGTCGGACAGCTCGGAGTACATTACGGATGCGTGTTTGGCATGTCAACTTGCGAGGTCGGACGCTACCCTGGGGCCCATGACATCGCATGCGCGCATCCTTCGGTGGTGGGCCGCCTGACCGGCGGCCGACCGACACGCATGCACTCAACGGCCGCCGCTTCGGCGGCCGTTCGCGTTTCTCCCCCGGGAGTACGGACCGCCGGCGGCGGCGGTCCGACCAGGAGGGTGAGAGAGATGACGCGGATCTTCAGCGGGATCAAGCCGACCGGACATCTGACGCTGGGCAACTACCTCGGTGCCGTACAGCGGTGGGTCGAGGTCGATCAGTACCGGGCCGAGGCACTGTTCTGTGTGGTGGACCTGCATGCCCTGACCGTCGAGCACGATCCGGCGCGGGTGCGCAGGCTCAGTCGGCAGGCCGCCACGCTGATGCTGGCGGCGGGGCTCGATCCGGCGGGGTGCACCGTATTCGTACAGAGTCAGGTGGATGAGCACGCGCGGCTCTCGTATCTGCTGGAGTGCACGGCCACGGACGGGGAGCTGCGGCGGATGATCCAGTACCGGGAGAAGGGCGCTCGGGCGCGGGCGTCCGGGGAGAGTGTGCGGTTCTCGCTGCTGTCGTATCCGGTGCTGATGGCGGCGGACATCCTGGCGTACGGGACGGACGAGGTGCCGGTGGGTGAGGACCAGACGCAGCATGTGGAGCTGACCAGGGATCTCGCGGTGCGGTTCAACCAGCGGTACGGGCATACGTTCACCGTGCCGAGGGCCACCAGGCCACCGGTGGCCGCGCGGGTGATGGATCTCCAGGATCCGGCGTCGAAGATGGGGAAGTCGCACGAGCCGGGCGCCGGGATCGTGTTCCTGCTGGACGACGCCGAGGTCGTACGGAAGAAGATCATGCGCGCGGTCACCGACAGCGGCGAGGACGTCGTATATGACAAGGAGGCCGCTCCCGGGGTGGCCAATCTGCTGGAGATCCTCGCGGCGTGCACGCGCCGGACCCCGGACGAGCTGGTCGGCGCGTACACGTCGTACGGGGAACTGAAGAAGGACACCGCCGAGGCCGTGATCGAGCTGCTGCGGCCGCTGCGGGAGCGGCACGCGCGGCTCGCGGCCGATCCGGGGTACGTGGACGGCGTCCTCAGGGAAGGCGCGGCGCGGGCCAGGGAGCTGGCCCGGCCGCTGGTCGACGCGGCCTATCGCGCGATCGGGCTGCTGCCCGCCGGGTGATCCGGTCGGCCGATCCCGTCGGCGGGCCCGCTGGGATCAGCCGTTGCCGGTGGCGAGGGCTCGGCTGCGGTCCCGGGCCGCTTCGATGGCGGCGATGAGGGCGGCCCGTACCCCGTGGTTCTCCAGCTCGCGGATGGCGCTGATCGTGGTGCCCGCCGGGGAGGTGACCGCCTCGCGGAGCTTCACGGGGTGCTCGCCGCTGTCGCGCAGCATGACGGCGGCGCCGATGGCCGCCTGGACGATCAGGTCGTGCGCCTGCGCGCGGGGCAGGCCGAGGAGGATGCCGGCGTCGGTCATGGCCTCGACGAGGTAGTAGAAGTACGCCGGGCCCGAGCCGGAGAGCGCGGTGGCCGCGTCCTGCTGGGACTCGGGGACGCGGAGGGTCTTGCCGACGCCGCCGAAGATCTCCTCGGCGTGGGCGAGATGGGTGGGCCCGGCGTGGCTGCCCGCCGAGATGACGGACATGCCCTCGTCGACCAGGACGGGGGTGTTGGGCATGACCCGTACGACGGGGGTGCCCGTGGCGAGGCGTTCCTCGATGAAGGCGGTGGTGATTCCGGCTGCGGCGCTGATGACCAGGCGGTCGGGGGTGACATGGGGGGTGAGTTCGTCGAGGAGCTTGCCCATGTCCTGGGGCTTGGCGGCCAGGATGAGGATGTCGGCGCGCTTGGCGGCGTCGGCGTTGGTGACGGTCTCGACGCCGTAGCGGTCGCGCAGCTCGTCGGCGCGTTCGGTACGGCGGGTGGTGGCCAGCAGGTCCGCCGGTCGCCAGCCGGCCCTGATCATGCCGCTGAGCAGGGCCTCGCCGATCTTGCCGGTGCCGAGGACTGCGACTGTCTGGGGCATTGCGGGGGTCACCTCGCCGGTGGGGATGGGTTCGCTGTCGTCCTGGCCCATCCTCGCACCGGGATCGGGGCGCGGGGGTGAGGTGTCCGATGGGCGGTACGGGCGAGGCGGTCCGTCGAGCGCCCGGGCCGCCCGGGGCCGTCAGGCTCTGTGGGCGACCGTCAGTTCCGTGACGTACGACTCCTCCACCGTCCCGTCCGGGAAGAGCGCGAGCAGTTCGGCGCGTTCCGCCGTGAGGAAGGCGGTCGTGGTCCCGTCCCCGAGCAGCCGGAAGACGGAGTGGCTGGCGAGATTGGCCAGATGGGTGTCGAGCGTGACGCGACGGCTCCAGCCCATCTCTCGTGCCACGGGCACCAGCGACGCCGGGAGGTCCCTGCCGTACTCCGAGGAGCTGTGCGCGCCGTGGGCCGTGTCGCCGGTCCAGCGGCGGATCCGCCGGTCCTGTGCCGCGATCCACTCCACCGAGGCGTCCGAGACGTTCCACCACAGGGCGAGCGCCCCGCCCTCGTCGAGGACGCGCAGCGCCTCGGGGACGGAGCGGGCCGGGTCGGTCCAGTGCCAGGACTGGGCGTACGTGAGGAGGTCGGCGCAGCCGTCGGCCAGCGGCAGGGCGTCGCCGTACCCCCGGACGAGCGGGGTGCCGGGGAGCGCCCGGCGCAGTCGGGCGGCCATGTCGGGGCCCGGTTCGACGGCGGTGACGCGGGCTCCCCGCTCGCACAGCAGCCGGGTGGAGATGCCGGTGCCCGCGCCGATGTCGATGACGCGGGAGCCCTTGAGGGGCCGTCCGGTCAGTTCCTCGACGGTGTCGAGGAGAGCGGCGGGGTATCCGGGCCTGGCCGTGTCGTACTGCTCGGCCACGGCGTCGAAGGAGAGCGCGCGTCGGGTTGTCATGAGGGCATGGTGCCCACCCGCTCGGCATGAGGCCATGGCGCCTCCGCTGTCCTGGGGCCATGGCCTATCCTCGGCGGCGTCCGGGCTTGCGGGGGCTCGCGTTCCGGCGGGCGGCGCGGCGTTCGTACTGGATTCCGGCTGTCTCGTACTCCCTGCGGCGCAGTCCTTCGCCCGGGGCCTCCGTCAGGGAGCGGAGGAAATAGGCCAGCAGGGATCCGATGAAGCCGATCGTCCTGACGCCCCGGAGGGATTCCTCGCGGGCGGGGTCGGCCGGGCGGCGGGTGTAGCCGTCCCAGGTCCGGCGGAAGGCGATGGAGCTGCACACCGCGAACATCACGACGACCAGCAGGCCGGTGAAAGAGCCCACGGCCGCGATCTCCAGGCCCTCGTAGGCGAAGCGGAGTACGCAGCAGGCGGCGGTGGCGGTGGCGAGCGAGCCCACGGCGACCGCGACGCGGCGGGGTGCGTAGCCCCGGGGGCCGGGGTCGTGGCCGACCCAGGTCGTACCGAAGAAGCGGATGGCCTCGGGCTCCGGCCCGCCGCGAGCCGACGCGGCGGGGGCGGAGCCCGAGGGGTGGCGCGGTGCGGGGGGTTGTTCGCTCACGGGCGGATTATCCCGGCGGGGGAGAGCGGAACGGGGTGCGTGCGGCGGGTGTCGGTGTGTCGCCCGCCGGCGTGACGGGGTGTGGGTCTGGCGGGTGTGCGTGCGGCGGGTGTCGGTGTGGCGGGTGTGGGTGTGGCGGGTGTGGGTGTGGCGGGTGTCAGGCGCAGTGGGGTGCTACGTAGCCGCTGCTGCCGGTGTAGACGTACGCGTCCGAGATGTACTGGCCGTTGGCGATGTTGTCCCAGAGGTTCGTCGTGCCGTACGGACCGGCGATCCACTCGCCGGTCTTCTGGCAGTTGACCGGGACGGTCGCGCCGTATGAAAGCACCCTGACCAGCTGGTGGTTGGTGCCGGGGCCGCTGCGGACGTTCACCCGGTAGTCGGGGTGTACGGCGTAGCGCTTGGCCTCCGTGGTTTCCATCGCGTCCGTGTCATCGGTCGCGGTGGCCGCTCTCGTTCCCGTGCTCTCCACCTCTTCGGTCGACATGCGGTCCTCCCCCATTGAGGTGCGTATCCCTGAGCCGCGCAGGCTAGCAAGCCATGGCTTGATAGCACGCATCATCGACTAGGCTCCGTGAGTCGCGCTCGCGCACGAAATCCACGGGGGTGGGCGATGCCGCCACTGCGCAACACCGGGCCGGCCCCGGAAGCGGAGCGTCCGGATTACGCCGGTCGCTACCTGCTCGAATCGGCCCTGGGCTCCGGCGGGATGGGCGTCGTCCATCTGGCCACCTCCGCCTCCGGGCTACGGCTGGCGATCAAGGTCATTCATACGAACCACGCGTCGGATCCCGAGTTCAGAGCCCGGTTCCGGCAGGAGGTCGCGGCGGCCCGCAGGGTGAGCGGGGCGTTCACCGCGCCGGTCGTGGACGCCGATCCGGAGGCCGTACGGCCCTGGATGGCCACGCTGTTCATCGACGGGCCCACCCTCTCGGAGCGGGTGAAGCGGAGCGGTCCGCTGGGCCCCACTGAGCTGATCATGCTCGGCGCGGGGCTGGCCGAGGGGCTGCGGGACATCCACCGGGCCGGGGTGGTGCACCGCGATCTCAAGCCGAGCAATGTCCTGTTGGCGCCGGACGGGCCCAAGGTCATCGACTTCGGTATCTCGCGCCCGGTCGACAGCGATCTGCGGACGGAGACGGGCAAGCTGATCGGCACCCCGCCGTTCATGGCTCCCGAGCAGTTCCAGCGGCCGCGCGAAGTCGGGCCCGCCGCCGATGTGTTCGCCATGGGCGCGGTGCTGGTGCACGCGGCGACCGGGCGCGGGCCCTTCGATTCGGACAGCCCGTACATCGTGGCGTACCAGGTCGTGCACAACGAACCGGATCTGGCCGGGGTGCCCGAGGAACTGCTGCCCCTGGTCATCCGGTGTCTGGCGAAGGATCCCGCCGAACGCCCGACGCCGGACGAGGTGATGGCGTCGCTGCGCGTGGGGGTCCAGGAGGCCAGTGGGGTATGGGGGACGCGGGAGATACGGGGGACGCCCGGCGCTCCGGGCGTCCCCGGTGCGCCGGGGACCAGTCCGCTCGTACCCTCGCAGCGTCGTTCCACCGCTACCGGTACGGAGCCGGCCCGGCTCGCGCCCGACACCACCCACTCCCCCGCGTCCCGGCTGCGGACGCGGCTGCCGGGGGCCGTGCGGTCCCCGGCCCTGGGCGGTCGGCGGCGGGGCCGTTGGGTGGCGGCCGGCGCGGCGGTGGCGGTGCTGGGCGCGGCCGGGGTGGTGGGGGTGCGGGCCATGGGGGACGACAGCGCGCCCATCAGCCGGCCGGTGGAGCCGGCGGTACGGGGGTTCGTACCGTGGCAGACCACGCTCGGCGGGGACGGGATGCCCGTCTGCTCGGCCGGGAGCGGTGGCGCGGGGGTATCGGGGGTGTACTGCGCCGGTCCCGGTGTCCGGGCCGCCCGGCTCGACCCCGTGACCGGCCGGGTCGGGTGGCGGATCGGGGCCGGCCGGACGGAGGCCGGTACGGACGGGGGCGCGCCGCCCGTCCTCTCCGGCGGGCTGCTGCATGTCGTCGCCCCGGGCGGGGGGCGGCTGGAGGCGCTGGACCCCGGCTCGGGCGCCAGGCGCTGGGGGACCGACGTCTCCTCGTACGCCGCCGTCCGGCACACCGCCGATTCCGTACTGCTCGTGTCGTACGACGGGCGGGTGCGTTCCCTGGACGCGGCGACCGGGACCGAGCGCTGGTCGGGGAGGCGCGGGGGTACGGGCACGGTCTGGACGGCGGCGAGCGGCGCGGCCGGTCCGCTGTTCGGGGCGACCCCCTCGGACGACGGCACGGCCACCGAGGTGAGCGCCCTCGACCCGGCCACCGGGGCGCCGCTCTGGAAGGAGCGGCTGGCGGGCGGCCTCACCCCGGTGGGGGCCACGGGCAGGGCGCTCTTCCTGCTCGGCACCGACCCCGACCAGCTGACGCGGTCCGTCGTACGGATCGACGCGCGGAGCCGTGCCGTACGGCGGGTCCCGCTCGACGCGCCGGTCGACCAGGCGCAGGCGACGGTGGACGGCGACACGGTCCACGTCGTGGGGTACTCCGGATCGCTGCTCGCCGTCGCGACGGGCGGGCGCCCGGGGATCCGCTGGCGGCTGGAGACCTCGGTGACCCGGGCCTCGCGTCCCGCCGTCGCCGGGGGCCATGTGTATCTGAGCGCGGGCGACGGGCGGCTGCTCGCCGTGGACGGGCGGCGCGGGGTGCTGCTGGGACAGACGAGGCCGCGTATGAGCGCCGAGCCCGGCACGCTCGCCCCGGCGCTGGCCGCGCCGGTCGCCGTGTCGGGCAGGGTCTTCGCCTCCGCGCCGGACGGGACGGTCTTCGCCGTCGACGGGCGGGATCCGGAGGGCTGGTGACACCGGAGGGCCGGTGACAGCTGTGCGCCCCGGGTCCGTGGGGATCCGGGGCGCACACCCGTACGCACGTTCGGACGTACGAGAAGTACGTACGAGAAGTACGTACGAGAAGTACGTACGAAAGAAGGTCAGCCCAGCTTCGAGACGTCCCTGACCGCGCCCTTGTCCGCGCTCGTCGCCATCGCCGCGTAGGCGCGCAGCGCCACCGACACCTTGCGCTCGCGGTGCGCCGGTTCGTACACGCCGTTCAGCGCCTCGCGGCGGGTGGCCAGCTCCTCTTCGGGGACGAGCAGGTCGATCGAGCGGTTCGGGATGTCGATGCGGATCCGGTCGCCGTCGTGGACCAGCGCGATCGTGCCGCCCGAGGCCGCTTCCGGGGAGGCGTGGCCGATCGAGAGGCCGGAGGTGCCGCCGGAGAAGCGGCCGTCCGTGATCAGCGCGCAGGACTTGCCGAGCCCCCGGCCCTTCAGATACGAG
Organism: Streptomyces sp. NPDC088554; assembly: GCF_044752945.1. Classification (NCBI taxonomy): domain Bacteria; kingdom Bacillati; phylum Actinomycetota; class Actinomycetes; order Kitasatosporales; family Streptomycetaceae; genus Streptomyces; species Streptomyces sp. NPDC088554. The sequence goes on from NZ_JBIVMF010000014.1 coordinate 7,233, forward strand.
GTCGGGTAGAGCATCTCCTGCATACCGGGGCCGCCGCGCGGGCCCTCGTACCGGATGACGATGACATCGCCCTCGGCGATCTCCTTGCGGAGGATCTTGTCGACGGCGGCCTCCTGCGACTCGCAGACGACGGCCGGGCCCTCGAAGGTCCAGATCGACTCGTCGACACCGGCGGTCTTGACCACACAGCCGTCGACGGCGAGGTTGCCCTTGAGGACCGCGAGGCCGCCGTCCTTGGAGTAGGCGTGCGCGACATCGCGGATGCAGCCGCCCGCCGCGTCCGTGTCGAGCGTGTCCCACCGCTCGGACTGGGAGAACGCCTCGGCGGAGCGGACACAGCCGGGGGCCGCGTGCCACAGCTCGACGGCCTCGGCGGACGGCGAGCCGCCGCGCACGTCCCAGGTCTCCAGCCAGTCCTTGATGTTCGCGGAGTGAACGGTGTGCACGTCCTCGTTGAGCAGCCCGCCCCGGTACAGCTCGCCGAGGATGGCGGGGATGCCGCCGGCCCGGTGGATGTCCTCCATGTAGTACGTACCGCCGGGGGCGACGTTCGGCGCGACCTTGGAGAGGCAGGGGACCCGGCGCGAGACCGCGTCGATCTCCGCGAGGCCGTAGTCCAGCTCGGCCTCCTGGGCGGCGGCGAGCAGGTGGAGGATGGTGTTGGTGGAGCCGCCCATGGCGATGTCGAGCGCCATGGCGTTGTCGAAGGCGGCCCGGGTCGCGATGTTGCGCGGCAGGACCGAGGCGTCGTCCTGCTCGTAGTGGCGCTTGGTGATCTCGACGACGGTCCGTCCGGCGTTCTCGTACAGGGCCCTGCGCGCGGTGTGCGTGGCGAGGACCGAGCCGTTGCCGGGGAGGGCGAGGCCCATGGCCTCGGTCAGGCAGTTCATCGAGTTGGCGGTGAACATGCCGGAACAGGAACCGCAGGTCGGGCAGGCGTTCTCCTCGATACGGAGGATGTCCTCGTCCGAGACGTTCTCGTCGACGGCGTCGGAGATCGCGTTGATCAGGTCGAGTTTCCGCACCGTACCGTCGACGAGTGTCGCCTGGCCTGCCTCCATCGGGCCGCCGGAGACGAAGACCGTGGGGATGTTGAGGCGCATCGCGGCCATCAGCATGCCGGGGGTGATCTTGTCGCAGTTGGAGATGCAGATCAGGGCGTCCGCGCAGTGCGCCTCGACCATGTACTCGACGGAGTCGGCGATCAGGTCGCGGGACGGCAGGGAGTACAGCATGCCGCCGTGGCCCATCGCGATGCCGTCGTCGACCGCGATCGTGTTGAACTCGCGCGGCACGGCGCCCGCGGCCTTGATCGCCTCGGAGACGATCCGGCCGACCGGGGCGAGGTGGGTGTGGCCCGGCACGAACTCCGTGAAGGAGTTCGCCACGGCGATGATCGGCTTGCCGATGTCCGCGCTCGCTACGCCCGAGGCCCGCATCAGGGCGCGCGCGCCCGCCATATTGCGTCCGTGGGTGACTGTGCGGGACCTCAGCTCGGGCATGCCGATCGCTCCTTCAGCGGATCCTTGGGATCCTTCGACGGATCCTCAACAGATCCTTCGGCAGAAAAGACTCTTTCCGAGCCTACGCCCCCGGCCAGGATCCGGACATGTTGTCCGGAATGCGGGATGTCCGTTCCACTTCCCGGTCGGTCGGGGCGGGGTTCCCCTGTCGGTTCCGGGCGGTCCGGGACGGCTTCCGGGCTCAGCGCTCGGGCGGTTCCGTACGCCCTGCTCGCTCCGGGCGCTCCGTACGCTCCGTACGCTCCGGGCGCTCCGGGCGCTCCGGGCGCTCCGGGCGCTCCGGGCGCTCCGGGCGCTCCGGGCGGGACGCCAGATGGAGCCGGGCGAACGCCAGCGCCTCCGCGAGATCCGCCTCGCGCTCGGCGGCGGACATCGCGCGCCGGGTGTTGACCTCGATCACCACATGTCCGTCGAACCCGCTGCCCGCCAGCCCCTCCAGCAGCTCGGCGCACGGCTGGCTGCCGCGCCCCGGGACCAGGTGCTCGTCCTTGGCCGAGCCGTTGCCGTCCGCGAGGTGGATGTGGCCCAGCCGGTCGCCCATCCGCCCGATCATGGCCATGGCGTCGGTGCGGGCGGTCGCGGTGTGCGAGAGGTCGACGGTGAAGTGGCGGTAGTCGTCCTTGGTGACGTCCCACTCGGGCGCGTACGCGAGCATTTCGCGGTCCCGGTAGCGCCACGGGTACATGTTCTCGACGGCGAACCGCACATCCGTCTCATCCGCCATCCGCGCTATGCCGGTGACGAAGTCACGCGCGTACTGCCGCTGCCAGCGGAACGGCGGGTGGACGACCACGGTGGACGCCCCGAGCCGCTCCGCAGCCGACCGCGCGCGCTGGAGCTTGACCCACGGGTCCGTCGACCAGACCCGCTGGGTGATCAGCAGACAGGGCGCGTGTACGGCGAGGACGGGCACCCCGTGGTAGTCGGAGAGCCGGCGCAGCGCCTCGATGTCCTGGCTGACGGGGTCGGTCCAGACCATGACCTCGACGCCGTCGTACCCGAGGCGCGCGGCGATCTCGAAGGCCGTGGCCGTGGACTCCGGATAGACCGAGGCAGTCGACAGCGCGACCTTCGTCCCTCGGGTGCTCTCCGTCCCCCGGGCGTCTTCCGTACCTCGTGCGTTTTTCGTATCCCGTGCGTTTTTCGTATCCCGTGCGTTTCTCGTATCCCCGACGCGCACCACTGGATCTGCCACGACAGACAGCGTACGGCCAAGTCCTACGTGGTCGGCAGCTGGTCCAGACGGCGCAGGATGACGCCCTCGCGCAGCGCCCAGGGACAGATCTCCAGCGTCTCGACGCCGAACAGATCCATCGCGGCCTCCGCCACCAGCGCCCCGGCCAGCAGCTGCGAGGAGCGGCCCTCGGAGACCCCGGGGAGCGCGGCGCGCTGCTCGGCGTTCATGACGGAGAGCCTGGGGACCCACTCCTCCAGGGACGTACGGCTCAGCTCGCGCTGGATGTACAGGCCCTCGCCGGAGCGGGCGGCCCCGGCGATCCTGGCGAGCTGCTTGAAGGTCTTGGACGTCGCCACCACATGGTCCGGACTGCCGAACCGGGAGAACTCGCCGACCGTACGGGCGATCTCCGCCCGCACATGGCGGCGCAGCGCCTTGACGTCGATCGGGTCGGGCGGGTCGCCGGGCAGCCGGGCCGCGGTGAGGCGGCCCGCGCCGAGCGGCAGGGACACGGCGGCGTCGGGCTCCTCGTCGATTCCGTACGCGATCTCCAGCGAGCCGCCGCCGATGTCCAGGACCAGCAGCTTCCCGGCCGACCAGCCGAACCAGCGGCGGGCGGCGAGGAAGGTGAGCCGGGCCTCCTGCTCGCCGGTGAGGACCTCCAGGTCGATACCGGTCTCGCTCCTGACGCGGGCGAGGACCTGGTCGGCGTTGCTCGCCTCGCGCACGGCGGAGGTCGCGAAGGGCAGGACGGCCTCGCAGCCCTTGTCCTCGGCGGCCTGGAGGGCGTCGGCGATGGTGGTCACCAGCCGGTCGACGCCGTCGGGGCCGATCGCGCCGTCCGGGGCGAGGAGTTCGGCGAGCCGCAGCTCCGCCTTGTACGAGTGCGCGGGCAGCGGACGTGCACCGCGGTGGGCGTCGACCGCCAGGAGGTGCACCGTGTTCGAACCGACGTCGAGGACTCCGAGTCTCATGGGCGGAACGCTACTGCGCGGTCGCGCATACGCTGGACCCGTGCCAAAGACGAAAAAGGCGAAGCCGGGCAAAGCAGTGGGCCCGAAGAAGCAGGACGAGCGGCGCCGGGAGGTCCGGGCCGCGGCTCCGGACACCCCCGACGAGAAGGGCCTGGACTTCGCCCGCGCATGGGTCGAATTCCCCGATCCGGCCGACGAGGAACAGGTCTTCCGCTGCGATCTGACCTGGCTCACGTCGCGTTGGACCTGCATCTTCGGCAGCGGCTGCCAGGGCATCGAGGCGGGCCGGGCGGACGACGGCTGCTGCACGCTGGGCGCGCACTTCTCGGACGAGGAGGACGAGCGGCGGGTCGCCGGACATGTGGCGCGTCTCACTCCCGAGCTGTGGCAGTTCCACGGCGAGGGCACGTCCACCGGCTGGACGCAGACCGATGACGACGGGGAGCGCCAGACGCGCCGCTGGAAGGGCTCCTGCATCTTCCAGAACCGTCCGGGCTTCGCGGCGGGCGCGGGCTGCTCGCTGCACATCCTGGCGCTGCGCGAGGGCCGCGAGCCGCTCGAAACGAAGCCGGACGTGTGCTGGCAGCTGCCGGTCCGGCGGACGTACGACTGGATCGAGCGCCCCGACGACACCAAGGTCCTCCAGGTCTCCATCGGTGAGTACGACCGCCGCGGCTGGGGCTCCGGCGGCCACGATCTCCACTGGTGGTGCACCTCCGCGACCTCGGCGCACGGCGCGGGCGAGCCGGTCTACCGGACGTACCGGCCCGAGCTGACCGAGCTGATGGGCCCGGCGGGGTACGAGGTCCTCGCCGGGCTCTGCGAACAGCGCATGGCGAGCCTGCTGCCCCTGGTGGCCCCGCACCCGGCGGACCCGGTCCGCGAGAGCTGATCGCCCGGGCGTTCAGTCCGGCTGCGGGGGCGGCGGGTCCTCCGGGGACGGGGTGACCTGGCCGGAGGGCTCGGGCCCGGGACTCTCGGAGGCCGCCGGGGCCGAGGGCTCCGGGGTGCCGGGGCTCGGCGGGGGCGCGGTGACGGGCGGGGGCGCGGGGGACGCGACGGCGGCGACGGGCGGCGCCGGGGTGGTGACGGGCGGGCGCGCCGGGGCTTCGGTGGGGCGGTACGGCGGGCGGCGCGGCGGCGCCGGTCTGGCGCCGTACCCCCGGATCTTCACCACGGCCCCGGCCGGGTAGACCGCGATGCGCGCGCTCCACGGCCCGGACGGCTCGCGCGCGTGGTCGACGACGGCGCGGAGCGTACGGGACTCGCCGGGGGCGAGCGTGCCGTACCGCGCGCCGAGCCGCAGCCAGGGCGCCTCGGTGCCGGCCGTCCAGGAGACCGGCTCGCCGCCGGAGGCCCGGAGCGTGATCAGCGTCGCGTCACCGGCGGGGCGCGCCTCGACCGTGAGCCGGCCGGGGTCGGGGTTCCCCGGGCCGGTGGGCGGGACGCCCACCGGGTCGCTGATGACCTCGACCGACAGCTCGGGCGGGCGGCTGTGCTGCGTACTGCCCGCGTTCTCGTAGTACTCGTACTGGTCGTGGGGTCCGTCCGGGCCCCGGGGCTCCTCGTTCCCGCCCGCCGTGACCGAGGAGGAGCCGGCGTGGCCCTCGCCCGTCTGCGGCGCGTGGCGGTACGCCGCCCAGAGGGCGAGCACGGGGGCCGCGACGACCGTCGCCACGACGGTCGTCGTCACGGCGCGCGCCCGCAGCCGGTCGCGGCGGGCCGCGCGGTCCTTCGGGTCCAGCGGGAAGCCGTTGCGGCCGAAGCGGGGGGCCGCCGTACGGGCCCGGGAGGCACGGGTCATGGCGGTGTACGCGGCGCTCCGGTCCGCCGTCACCAGCGGCAGCGCGGCGGGCGCGGCCCCGTCCGGGGTGACCGGCGGGCGCGAGCCGGGCCAGGGCCCTCGCGCCTCGGCCCGCTCGGCGGCGCGGCGGCAGCGCGGGCAGTCGTCGACGTGCCGGACGAGTTCACGGCGGAGCGCGACGGAGAGCAGCACCTGATGGTCGCCGGTGAGCCGGGCGACGGCCGGGCAGTCACCGCTGTCGACGACCGCGAGCGCGGCGCGGGTGCGCTCCACCTCGCAGGCGGCGGAGGCGAGCAGCTCACGGGCGGCGGCCGGGTCCATGGAGAGCACGGCGGCGACATCGCGCGGGCCCAGCCGGTGACGTACCGCCAGCTCCAGGACCTCGCGCTGCTCCGGGGTCGTACCGGCCGCCTCCGGCCAGGCCAGCCGGGCGAGTTCGGTGCGGTGGCGCTCGGCGGTGGCCGGCTCCGCCTCGGGCGCCGGTACGGGGTCCGGCTCGTGGCCGGCCGAATGCGCCCCCTGCCTGCCCCGGCGCCGCTCGGCCAGCCTGCGCAGACAGGTCCAGCGGGCGATCGCGTAGAGCCAGGCCCTGCGCTCCCCGGCGCCGGAGGGGCAACGCCCGTACTGGCGCTCGGAGATGGCCAGCACATCGCCCAGCGCCCCGGTCGCCGCTCCGTGGTCGCAGAGGACGGAGAGGCAGTAGGTGAACAGGCCGTCGAGGTACGGCTCGTACCGTGCGGGCGGAACCTGCGCCTCCGTATGGGGCGCACGACGGAGCGCGCGGTGTGCGCCGGTGGTGTGCGTTTCGGTCCCGGGGCTGCTGCTCTTCACCCGGCGACGGTAGACAGGGGACCCGAGGCCCCTCACATCTCTTGAGCATATTTAATCCTTACGGGTGAAGGTATCCCCCATAAGGGGACAGGAACGCCATGTTTCGATGAGTTTCAGTGCGTTCCGATGAGCTATGACCCGCTTCCGCCGCCGCTTCGACCGCCCCCGGCGGCGGACCGCCCGGGGCGCGCGCCCACTGTGGTCGGCGCTGTCGGTGGACCCCTATACGGTGACGACATGGCTGCCCGTACGAAATCCGCGAAGGACCGGCCGTCCTACCGCTGCACCGAGTGCGGCTGGACGACCGCCAAGTGGCTCGGCCGCTGCCCCGAATGCCAGGCGTGGGGCACGGTCGAGGAATACGGCGCGCCCGCGGTGCGGACGACGGCCGCGGGCCGGGTCTCGACGGCCGCGCTCCCCATCGGCCAGGTCGACGTCCGTACGGCCACGGCGCGCCCCACCGGCGTCCCCGAGCTGGACCGGGTGCTGGGCGGCGGGCTGGTGCCGGGGGCCGTCGTGCTGATCGCGGGCGAGCCGGGCGTCGGCAAGTCGACGCTGCTGCTCGACGTCGCGGCGAAGTCGGCCACCGACGAGCACCGCACGCTCTACGTGACGGGCGAGGAGTCCACCAGCCAGGTGCGGCTGCGCGCCGACCGGATCAAGGCCATCAGCGACCACCTCTACCTGGCCGCGGAGACGGACCTGTCCGCCGTCCTCGGCCATCTCGACGCGGTCAGGCCGTCGCTGCTGATCCTGGACTCCGTACAGACCGTGGCCTCTCCCGAGATCGACGGGGCGCCGGGCGGTATGGCGCAGGTGCGTGAGGTCGCGGGGGCGCTCATCCGGGCCTCCAAGGAGCGCGGCATGTCCACGCTGCTGGTGGGCCACGTCACCAAGGACGGCGCCATCGCGGGCCCCCGGCTGCTCGAACACCTGGTGGACGTGGTGCTCTCCTTCGAGGGCGACCGGCACGCCAGGCTGCGGCTCGTCCGCGGCGTCAAGAACCGGTACGGGGCGACCGACGAGGTCGGCTGCTTCGAGCTGCACGACGAGGGGATCACCGGGCTCACCGACCCGTCGGGGCTCTTCCTGACCCGGCGCGACGAGCCCGTGCCCGGCACCTGTCTGACCGTCACCCTCGAAGGCAGACGGCCGCTCGTCGCCGAGGTGCAGGCGCTGACGGTCGACTCCCAGATCCCCTCGCCCCGGCGCACCACCTCCGGGCTGGAGACCTCCCGGGTCTCGATGATGCTGGCCGTGCTGGAGCAGCGCGGCCGGATCAGCGCGCTCGGCAAGCGCGACATCTACAGCGCGACGGTGGGCGGCGTGAAGCTCACGGAGCCCGCCGCCGACCTGGCCATCGCCCTCGCGCTGGCCTCCGCCGCCAGCGACACCCCCCTGCCGAAGAACCTGGTGGCGATCGGTGAGGTGGGGCTGGCGGGCGAGGTCAGACGGGTCACCGGGGTGCAGCGGCGGCTCGCCGAGGCGCACCGTCTCGGCTTCACCCAGGCGCTCGTTCCGAGCGACCCGGGGAAGATCCCGGCCGGTATGAAGGTCACGGAAGTGGCCGACATGGGCGAGGCTCTGCGGGTGCTGCCGCGCCGGGGTCGTGCGGACGCCCCACAGGACGACAGCGCTCGCCGGTAGACTTTGCCCTGGTCTCGCCCATCCGTACGAGCCGGAGGAGTGCAGTGGCAGCCAACGACCGGGCATCAGCACCCGGAAAATCCGGCGCAGGCTCCGGCAATGAGGCGCTCATGCGCGCCACGCTGAGCGCCGTCGCGCCGGGCATGGCCCTGCGCGACGGGCTTGAGCGGATCCTGCGCGGCAACACCGGCGGTCTTATCGTCCTGGGCATGGACAAGTCCGTCGAATCGATGTGCACGGGCGGCTTCGTCCTGGACGTGGAGTTCACCGCGACCCGTCTGCGCGAGCTGGCCAAGCTCGACGGTGCGCTCATCCTCGACAAGGACATCACCAAGATTCTGCGGGCGGGCGTCCAGCTCGTCCCGGAGTCCTCGATCCCCACGGAGGAGACGGGCACCCGGCACCGCACGGCGGACCGGGTGTCCAAGCAGTGCGGGTTCCCCGTGGTCTCCGTATCGCAGTCGATGCGGCTGATCGCGCTGTACGTGAACGGCGAACGCCGGGTCCTGGAGGAGTCGGCGGCGATCCTGTCGCGGGCCAACCAGGCGCTGGCGACCCTGGAGCGGTACAAGCTCCGTCTCGACGAGGTCGCGGGGACGCTCTCCGCGCTGGAGATCGAGGATCTGGTCACGGTCCGGGACGTGACGGCGGTGGCGCAACGGCTGGAGCTGGTGCGCCGGATCGCCACGGAGATCGCGGAGTACGTGGTCGAGCTGGGCACCGACGGCCGGCTCCTCTCGCTCCAGCTGGAGGAGTTGATCGCGGGCGTCGAGCCCGAGCGGAACCTGGTCGCGCGCGACTACGTCCCGGAGCCGACCGCGAAGCGGTCCCGTACGGTCGAGGAGGCGCTCGACGAGCTGAACGCGCTGACCCATCCCGAGCTGCTCGAACTGCCCAATGTGGCGCGGGCCCTCGGCTACAGCGGCTCGCCCGAGACGCTCGACTCGGTGGTCTCCCCGCGCGGCTACCGGCTGCTGGCCAAGGTGCCGAGGCTGCCGGGCGCCATCATCGAGCGGCTCGTCGAGCACTTCGGAGGGCTCCAGAAGCTGCTGGCGGCGAGTGTGGACGATCTCCAGACGGTGGACGGCGTCGGCGAGGCGCGGGCACGCAGCGTGCGCGAGGGGCTGTCACGGCTGGCGGAGTCGTCGATCCTGGAGCGGTACGTCTAGGGGTTTCCCGTACGGAACGCAGAGGTGCCCCGGCCGATCCGATCGGCCGGGGCACCTCGCGGTTTCGCTCCGTGGTGCCGGCGCTCAGTCCTTCTCCAGCCGGATGGACTGCCGGCCCTGCTTCACCGAAGCGCCCGCCGCCTCGGCCTCCACCAGATACGTACCGGGGCCGACCGAGCCCGCGGGCGGGGTGGCGCACTTCGGGGAGCTCTTCTTACGGTCCCATTCGACGGTCCGGGTGATGCTGCCGTTCGCCGGGACCTCGAACAGCGTCGCCGAGGTCTTCGGGCAGTCCTCGGAGGACCAGACCTGGTCGTCGTCGGTGTCGGTGATGGTCAGCACGATGGCCTCGGGGCCGAAGTCCGCCTTGCAGCTCGTGTCCGAGGTGTTGGTGGCGAGCAGCCGGAACGAGGGCTTCTCGCCCGGCGCGTAGGCGACCTTGACGGTGGTGAGGCGCAGGGTGAGGGAGCCCGGGGAGCAGGTGGGGAGCGCGGAGCCCGCCGCGACCTGGCGTCCCGATCCGGTGGACCCGGTCGCCCCCTCGGCTCCGGAGCCGCCGCCCGACGTACCGTCAGTTCCACCGGAGCCGGAACCGGAACCGGAACCCGAGCCGGAACCCGCGTCCGAACCCGAACCCGACCCGGCGTCCGAACCCGACCCGGAGCCCGCGTCCGACCCCGAGCCCGCGTCCGACCCGGAGCCCGCCGTACCGGCCGAGCCGCCGGTCTCTCCGGGGTCGCCGTTCTTGCCGCCGCCGCCCGTGTCCGTACCGTCCGAGGTGTCGCCGCCCGCCCCCGAGGCGTCGGACTCGTCGCGTCCGCCCGGCTGTTGGCTGATCGCCGTGCCCGACGGGGTGGGCCCCGGGCCGATGGTCTTCGCGGGGTTGGCGCCGTCGGACAGACCGGCGCTCTTCTTCCCCTCGCTCCCCCCGGAGCTGACGAAGAACCATACGGCCAGCAACGCGAGCAGCGCGATCAGCGCCGCAGCGATGGCCCTCCGTCGCCAGTAGATGGTGGAGGGAAGCGGCCCGACCGGATTGCGCAGAGATCCCACGCCGCAAACTCTACGAGAGATCGGCGCCAACTCCCTCCCCCCATGCCGCTCGTGTTCGCAAGTTTTACGGATCATCAGCCTGGGCGGACGAACCCTCGGCCGAGGACCGTCCCTCGACCGTCCCCAAGCCCCTCAACCGCCTCCAAAGACCCTCAGGTGAAAGGAACCCCGAGCGAACTCGGTACGTTCTCCCCATGAACAGCAGCGCAACCAGCGATCTCTATCTGGACATAACCGACTTCGCACGTAGTACCCCCTCCTGGTTCCAACATCTGGCCGAGCTGTGGACGGAGGCCGGACTGCTGTTGTTCGGTGCTCTCTTCGTGGCCGTCTGGTGGATCGCGCGGCCCATGGGCGCCCGCGCCGTGGCCGTGGCGGTGCTCGCCCCCCTCGCGACGGCCGTCGCCTATGTATGCAGTGAGCTGCTCAAGCTCTTCTTCACGGAGGACCGGCCCTGCCGGGCGGTGGTGGGAGCCGGGGCGTCGCTCGTCGCCTGCCCGCCGGTCGGCGACTGGTCCTTCCCGAGCAACCACTCCACCATCGCGGGCGCGGCGGCCATCGCCCTGGCCCTCGCCCGTCCCGTACTGGCCTATCTGACCGTGCCGATGGCGCTGTTGATGGCGTTCTCCCGGGTCTTCGTCGGTGTCCACTACCCGCACGACGTCGCGGTCGGCCTGGTCCTCGGCGGGATCGTCGTGACGGTCGTCGTGCTGGCAGCCGCCCGTCCGGTGGGTGCACTGGTCACCACCATGCGGACGAGCCGGTCCGGGCTGGTGCTCTGGATGGCGGGCACGGGCGAACGCGCCGGGGTCGAGCGCGGTCGGCACAGCGCCGGCCGTCGCTGAGCACGCGGGCGGAGAACAAAGACACGGACGGAACACGGAGACCCGGAACGGAACCCACGGAGCAGAGACACCGAGCAGAGACAGAGACGGATAAGGACGGCGAGAGCGGGCAGGCGGCGGACCCGGGCGCGTGACAACCTCCGGCGTACGCCCGCCTGCCGCACCACCGCCGTCCCCGGTCGTGCCAGGATCGGTGCTGCCATGACTGCTACCTCCGCGCACCCCGCCCCGACCGCCCCTCCGACGGCCCCCGTCGAACCGGCCGTCCTCCACACCCCTGTCATCGCGTGGTTCGAGACGAACGCGCGCGATCTGCCCTGGCGCCGCCCCGAGGCGGGCGCCTGGGGGGTGATGGTCAGCGAGTTCATGCTCCAGCAGACACCGGTCGCCCGGGTGCTGCCGGTGTACGAACAGTGGCTCGCCCGCTGGCCGCGCCCCGCCGATCTCGCCGCCGAGGCCCCGGGCGAGGCCGTCCGCGCCTGGGGACGGCTCGGCTATCCGCGCCGCGCGCTGCGGCTGCACGGGGCCGCGCAGGCGATAACGGAGCGGCACGGCGGTGACGTACCCCGCGAGCACGCGCAGTTGCTCTCCCTCCCCGGGATCGGCGAGTACACGGCCGCCGCCGTGGCCTCCTTCGCGTACGGGCAGCGCCATGCCGTACTCGACACGAATGTGCGCCGGGTCTTCGCGCGCGCCGTGACGGGCGTGCAGTACCCGCCGAACGCGACCACCGCCGCCGAGCGCAGGCTCGCCCGCGCCCTGCTGCCCCCGGACGAGGCGACGGCCGCGCGCTGGGCCGCCTCCTCCATGGAGCTGGGCGCCCTGGTCTGCACGGCGAAGAACGAGAGCTGCGCGCGCTGCCCGATCGCCGCCCGGTGCGCCTGGCGGCTGGCCGGGAAGCCGCCGCACGAGGGCCCGGCCCGGCGCGGTCAGACGTACGCGGGCACCGACCGCCAGGTGCGCGGGAAGCTGCTCGCCGTGCTGCGCGAGGCGGTCGGCCCGGTGGAACAGCGGGCCCTGGACCGGGTGTGGGACGAACCGGTGCAGCGGGCGCGGGCGCTGGACGGGCTGGTCGCCGACGGGCTGGTGGAGCCGCTGGAGAACGGTCTGTACCGGCTGCCGCAGAGTTGACGGGAACTTCACTCCGGGCATATCGACATATCATCACCGCTTTATGGGGTGTTGCCCAGAGCTGTTACACAACCGATGGCCAGCCGTGCATTCGCCGACGGCTGGCCCGCACAGCCCTGTGACAACCGCTCCGTAGCTTCGTGTTGTCAGCGAATGGCGGGAAGTCCACGGGGTCGGAGGCGGTTGGCATGGCACAGGGTGAGGTGCTCGGATTCGAGGAGTACGTGCGTACCCGGCAGGAGGCCCTGCTGCGCAGCGCCCGCCGTCTCGTGCCCGATCCGGTGGACGCGCAGGACCTGCTCCAGACCGCGCTGGCGCGTACGTACGGCCGCTGGGACGGCATCGCCGACAAGTCGCTCGCCGACGCCTATCTGCGCCGGGTCATGATCAACACCCGTACGGAGTGGTGGCGGGCGCGCAAGCTCGAAGAGGTCCCCACCGAGCAACTGCCGGACGCGAGCGTCGAGGACGGCAGCGAGCAGCGCGCCGACCGGGCGCTGCTGATGGACATCCTCGGGGTGCTGGCGCCCAAGCAGCGCAGTGTGGTGGTCCTGCGACACTGGGAGCAGATGAGCACGGAGGAGACGGCCGCGGCGCTCGGGATGTCTACGGGTACGGTGAAGAGCACCCTGCACCGGGCACTGGCCCGGCTCCGCCAGGAGTTGGAGAGCAGGGAGCTGCGGAACGGCTCTCCGGAGTCCCCGGAGACCGGCGCGCCCGGTAGCCGGACGCTGGCAGAACTTCGTAGTCACCACCGCCCCGGCGGTGGTGGGGAACGGGAGCGGCAGAGGTGCGCGGCCTGACAGGCCCCGACCGTTCGGGGGGCGGATCGTTCACGGCGGGAAGCGCGGTCATGGCCGGGCTCGCCGCCCTCGGCCTGCTCACCGCGGCCGGCTGTTCCACCGGCGGTACGGGAACGCGGGACGAGGGAGCGGCCGTGACCACCCCGGTCGACCGCGGCGCACCCGCCCCCGGGGCCTCCGCGCCGACGCCCGCCGGCAGCGTCGACGCGGTGACGCTGCTACGGGACGACCCGAAGGTCAGCAGGCGGATCAAGGCCGACCTCAAGCCGTGCTCGGTGGACGTCTACCCGGTGGACACCTCGTACGGCAATCTGACCGGCGGTAGCGCGCCCGATGTGGTGATCAACGTGCTGACCTGCGGCGATTCCGTGGGCATCGGTACGTTCGTCTACCGCGAGAAGAACAACACGTACCAGAACGTCTTCGCGACCGAGCAGCCCGCGGTCTACGCGACGATCGACCGCGGCGAGCTGGTCGTCACCCAACAGGTGTACGCGAAGGGCGACCCGCTGCCCTTCCCCTCGGGCGAGGACGTCGTCACGTACAAATGGGCCGACAACAAGTTCAGCGAGCGCTACCGGGTACGCAACGACTACAGCAGAGCGGTGAACGACGGTGGCACTCCCGCCCCCGCGCCCACCGCCACGGACAAGAACTGAGGGCCGTTGGATGGCCGAGACCCACGTCCTGTTCGTCGAGGACGACGACGTCATCCGCGAAGCCACCCAGCTGGCGCTGGAGCGTGACGGCTTCGTGGTCACCGCCATGCCGGACGGGCTGTCCGGTCTGGAGGCGTTCCGCGCCCACCGGCCGGACATCGCGCTGCTCGATGTGATGGTGCCGGGGCTGGACGGTGTCAGCCTGTGCCGGCGCATCCGCGACGAGTCGACCGTCCCCGTGATCATGCTGTCCGCGCGCGCGGACTCGATCGATGTGGTGCTCGGCCTGGAGGCCGGCGCCGACGACTACGTGACCAAGCCCTTCGACGGCGCGGTGCTGGTCGCCAGGATCCGGGCCGTGCTGCGCCGCTTCGGCCACGCGGGCCGGCCGGTGGCCGACCCCGACGGCGCCGGGGATCCCGCCGAGCGCGGGGTGCTGGCCTTCGGCGATCTGGAGATCGACACGGAGGGCATGGAGGTACGCAGATCGGGTACGCCGGTGGCGCTGACCCCCACCGAGATGCGACTGCTGCTGGAGTTCTCGGCCGCGCCCGGGACCGTACTCTCCCGCGACAAGCTGCTGGAACGGGTCTGGGACTACGGCTGGGGCGGCGACACCCGGGTCGTGGACGTCCATGTGCAGCGGCTGCGCACCAAGATCGGGCAGGACAGGATCGACACGGTCCGCGGCTTCGGCTACAAGCTCAAGGCATGAAGCGACTCGCCCTGCGCACCGGCGTCCGTTGGAAGATCAGCATCGCCATCGCGGCGGTGGGCGCGCTGGTGGCGATAGCCCTGAGCCTCGTGGTGCACAACTCCGCCCGGGTCTCCATGCTCGACAACGCCCGCGAGGTGCAGTTGGAGCGGCTGCTGTTCGCGCAGCGGATGTACGACACCACCAAGGAACCGAAGTTCGGCACGAAGGTCAACGACCCGCTGCTCCCCCACGGCCTGCGGCACAAGATGAAGCAGGGGCGGCGCGCCACCTACGTCCAGGAGACCGGCAGCGGGGTTCCGGACGTCTGGGCGGCCGTCCCGATGAACGACGGCGCCGTGCTCTCCCTGCACAGCAAGTTCGCCGACCGCAGCGCGACGATCATGCAGGATCTGGACCGGTCCCTGATCATCGGCTCGGTCTCGGTGGTCTTCGGCGGCTGCGCCCTCGGCGTGCTGATCGGCGGCCAGCTCTCCCGGCGGCTGCGCAAGGCCGCCGCCGCGGCGGGCCGGGTCGCGCAGGGCAACACCGAGGTACGGGTCGGGGAGGCCATCGGCGGCGTCGTACGCGACGAGACCGACGAGCTGGCCCGCGCCGTGGACGCGCTGACGGACGCGCTGAACGAGCGGATCGAGGCGGAGCGCCGGGTCACCGCCGATATCGCCCACGAGCTGCGCACCCCCGTCACCGGGCTGCTCACGGCCGCCGAGCTGCTGCCCCCCGGCCGCCCCACCGAGCTGGTACGGGACCGGGCGCAGGCCATGCGGACCCTGGTCGAGGACGTACTGGAGGTGGCCAGGCTCGACAGCGCCTCGGAGCGCGCGGAGCTCCAGGAGATCGCGCTCGGGGAGTTCGTCCAGCGGCGGGTGTCGGCGCTGGACCCCGGGATCCGGGTCCAGGTGGTGCACGAGTCCTGGGTCAACACCGACCCGCGCCGCCTCGAACGCATCCTGGGCAATCTGCTGGCCAACGCCGCCAAGCACGGCGGTACCCCGGTCCAGGTCACCGTGGAGGGCCGCGTCGTGCGCGTACGCGACCACGGACCCGGCTTCCCGGAGGCCCTGCTGCGCGAGGGGCCGAGCCGCTTCCGTACCGGAGCCACCGACCGCGCGGGCCACGGCCACGGCCTGGGCCTGACCATCGCGGCCGGCCAGGCCCGGGTCCTGGGCGCCCGGCTCACCTTCCGCAACGCGGGCGCCGCGGGCGTGGACGGTACGGGCGGCGCCATCGCGGTCCTCTGGCTCCCGGAGCACGCCCCGACGACCACGGGCAGCTTCCCGCTCCCGCGTCTGCCCGACTGACCGCCCAGCGCCGTGACCCGGCAGTGTTGGCCCGGGGCCGACACTGCCGGGTCACGGCGCTGGGTGTATTGGTCACGAGTGTTGTGGACACGTGTCGTGATCAATACATCTAGGACGTGGCCGTCTGCGGGACCCTGGCGTCGTCCGTCGCGGGCGTTTCCCCGGGCTGCGGACCCGCGCCGCGCAGCGGGACCTCCTTGATGAAGAAGGCGGCGGCGAAGCCGACCACGGCGATCACCGCGCCCAGGGTGAATGCCTCGTGCGTACCGGACGAGACCGCCTGCTGGTACGCCTCGCGTATCGCCTCGGGCAGCTTGGCCAGGCTCGCCGCGTCCAGCTGCGCGGTCTGCGCGGCCGCTCCGGCGCCCGTGCCCAGGTGGGCCGCCATGTCGTCCTGCACCCGGTTGGTGAACAGCGCGCCCATGATCGCGGCGCCGAAGGAGCCGCCGAGCGTACGGAAGAGGGTGGTGGTGGACGAGCCGACGCCCATGTCCTTCATCTCGACGCTGTTCTGCGCGACCAGCATCGTGATCTGCATCAGGAAACCCAGGCCCGCGCCGAGCACCGCCATGTAGAGGCCGGAGGTCAGCCGGGTGGTGGAGGTGTCCATCTGCGCGAGCAGGAAGAGGCCGAGGACCATCAGCCCGCCGCCCACGATCGGGAAGATCTTGTACTTGCCGCTGCTGGTGGTGATCCGGCCCGCGATCAGCGAGACGAGCATCATCGACAGGAGCATCGGCAGGAGCAGCAGCCCGGAGTTGGTGGCGGAGGCACCCTGGACGGACTGCTGGTAGAGCGGCAGGAAGAGCACCGCGCCGAACATCACGAAGCCGGTCAGGAACCCGATCGCCGACATCAGCGAGAAGTTGCGGTTGCGGAAGATGTGCAGCGGCATGATCGGCTCCGCCGTCTTCCGCTCCACGGCGATGAAGGCGAGGAGCACGGAGACGCCCGTGATGCCCAGCGTCATGATCACCCCGGAGTCCCAGGCGTACTCCGTACCGCCCCAGGTGGTGAGCAGCACTATCTCGGTGATGCCGATGGTCAGCAGCGCGGCCCCGAGATAGTCGACCCTGGCCTTCGACCGCTCCTTGACGGGCAGATGCAGTACGGCCGTGATCATCGCCAGCGCCACCACGCCGAGCGGCAGGTTGATGTAGAAGCTCCAGCGCCAGCCGAGGTGGTCGGTGATGGTGCCGCCGACGAGCGGTCCGCCGATCATGGCGAGCGCCATGACACCGGCCATCATGCCCTGGTACTTGCCGCGCTCGCGGGGCGGTATGAGGTCGCCGATGATCGCCATGACGCCGACCATCAGCCCGCCCGCGCCCAGCCCCTGGATGGCGCGGAAGCCGATCAGCTGGCTCATGTCCTGGGCCATGCCACTGAGCGCGGAGCCGATCAGGAAGATCACGATCGAGGTGAGGAAGATATTTTTGCGCCCGTAGAGGTCGCCGAGCTTGCCCCAGATCGGTGTCGAGGCGGCGGTCGCCAGGGTGTACGCGGTGACCACCCAGGACAGATGCGCGAGGCCCCCCAGCTCACCGACGATCGTCGGCATCGCGGTGCCGACGATCATGTTGTCCAGCATGGCCAGCAGCATCGCGATCATCAGCGCGAGCAGCACCACGCGCACGCTGCGCGGCTGCGGCTCGGCCTTGGCCGGCTCCGTGGCCACCGCGCCCTTCTCCGTCTGTTCCTCGGTTGGACCCATCGTTCCCACTCCCCTGATCCCTGGCGCTGTCCCCGGCGCACACTTACTTGCCAACCGGCAAGTTGGCTACAGTGGGGCAAGGTAGACCTTCACTTGCCGGGCGTCAAGTAAGTTAATTCTCGGGAGAGCACATGGGCAGCAGCCGGCATCCCCGGCGGGGCAACACTCGCCAGCGCATCCAGGACGTCGCGCTGGAGCTGTTCGCCGTACAGGGGTACGAGAAGACCTCACTGCGGGAGATCGCGGAGCGGCTGGAGGTCACCAAGGCGGCGCTCTACTACCACTTCAAGACCAAGGAGGACATCCTCGGCTCGATCTTCGAGGATCTGACGCGGCCGATCGACGAGCTGATCGCCTGGGGCAGGACCCAGCCACGCACCCTGGAGACCAAGCAGGAGATCCTGCGCCGCTACAGCCAGACGCTGTCGGACGCCGCGCCGCTCTTCCGCTTCATGCAGGAGAACCAGGCGACCGTACGCGATCTGCGCATCGGCGCCTCCTTCAAGGACCGCATGCTGCATCTGCTCGATCTGATCCAGGTGCCGGACGCGACCATGGTCAACCGGGTCCGCTGCATGAGCGCGATCGTCACCATGCACGCGGGGATGCTCGCCCTCTCGGATGTCGAAGGAGACCCCGAGGAGAAGCGCGCGGCCATCCTGGAGGTCTCCACCGAACTGGTGAGCGAGGCTCACCGGGTCACACCTTGACGCCCACCGAGCGCAGGAAGCCGACCGGGTTGATCGCCGAACCGTAGTGCGGGGTCGTACGGATCTCGAAGTGCAGGTGCGGGCCGCTGGAGTTCCCGGTGTTGCCGGAGAGCGCTATCTGCTGGCCCGCCCTGACCTTCTGGCCGATGTTGACCTTGATCTTCGACAGGTGCGCGTACTGCGAGTACGTACCGTTGCGGTGCTTGACGACGATCGCGTTGCCGTACGCGGGACCGTCGCCGCCGCCGTTCGGGCCGGCCTTGACCACGGTGCCGTTGTAGGCCGAGCGGACCGGCGTGCCGATCGGCACCGCGAAGTCCTGGCCGGAGTGCTTGCTCGACCACCTGGTGCCGCCGAGGCCGTAGCTCGCGCTCAGCGTGTACTTCTTGACCGGGCCGGTCCAGGTGGCGGCCTTCTTGACGGTCGCGGTCCGCGCCTGCTCCGCGGCGGCGACGACCGTCGTGGTCCGGGGGGCTGCCGTGTCGCCACCGCCGGCCGCGGCGAAGGCGGCTCCGGCTCCGCACGCCACCGACACACCGAGTCCGGCGGCCAGAACTCCGGCACGGGTACGCAGGGCGGACGGGCGGGGAAGACGGAACAGCTCACGCTGCGACATACGGGAAAACCTCCGGGCGTAAAAGGACCCGGCACTGGTGCGCCGGGCTGCCTCACCTTGGTAACCCGGACCCCACCCCAACCCAAAACGGCCCATCTACGACATCGCGTCGTAGTCGTCGCCCCGTTCTTCCGGCCCTTGACCGCGTGCCCCGTCCTGCCATGAGCGCCCCGAAAAGACCCGCCGGACAGCCGGCGCCCGCACTATTTCCATTAGTAGGCCCGGAAAAGCCTGTGCGCCTTGTCACGGCCACCGGGCAGAAAGCCTGTCCGTTTCGGGACCAACGTCCCGGCGGCCCGGACCCCGATAAAAACGGGCGGGTACGGCAGGGAAAAGGCCGCGATACGGGAAAAGGGCGGCGGAAGGGCGACCGGAAGGGCCGACGCGGAAAAGCGGAAAAGGGGCTGCCCCGGACCGTCGAAACGGTCCGGGGCAGCCCCTTCAGCCGTACAGCATGGCGCTCAGCCCTGGTGCGGGCGGGCCGTCACGCGTCCTTCGTCAGGTTCGGGCCGCCACCGGCGGCCTGCTCGATCGGAGGGACGTCGGGGAGAGGAGACTTCTCCTCGCCGCGGAAGACGAACTTCCTCGCCTCGCCCTCGCCCTCGGCGTCCACGACCACGATGTGACCGGGGCGCAGCTCGCCGAAGAGGATCTTCTCGGAGAGGACGTCCTCGATCTCGCGCTGGATCGTCCGGCGCAGCGGCCGGGCGCCCAGGACCGGGTCGTACCCCTTCTTGGCGAGGAGCGACTTGGCGGCCGGGCTCAGCTCAAGGCCCATGTCCCGGTCCTTCAGCCGCTCGTCCACCTTGTCGACCATGAGGTCGACGATCTGGATGATGTCTTCCTCCGTGAGCTGGTGGAAGACGACCGTGTCGTCGACACGGTTGAGGAACTCGGGACGGAAGTGCTGCTTCAGCTCTTCGTTGACCTTGTTCTTCATCCGGTCGTAATTGGTCTTGGTGTCGCCCTGGGCGGCGAAGCCCAGGTTGAACCCCTTGGAGATGTCCCGGGTCCCGAGGTTGGTCGTCATGATGATGACCGTGTTCTTGAAGTCCACGACCCGGCCCTGGGAGTCGGTCAGGCGACCGTCCTCCAGGATCTGGAGAAGGGAATTGAAGATGTCGGGGTGGGCCTTCTCGACCTCGTCGAAGAGAACGACGGAGAACGGCTTCCTGCGCACCTTCTCGGTGAGCTGGCCGCCCTCTTCGTACCCCACGTATCCGGGGGGAGAACCGAAGAGACGGGAAACCGTGTGCTTCTCGCTGAACTCCGACATGTCGAGAGCGATCAGCGCGTCCTCGTCACCGAAGAGGAATTCGGCGAGCGTCTTGGACAGCTCGGTCTTACCGACACCGGACGGACCGGCGAAGATGAAGGAGCCACCGGGGCGCTTGGGGTCCTTCAGACCCGCTCGCGTACGGCGGATGGCCTGCGAGAGCGCCTTGATGGCGTCCTTCTGGCCGATGACGCGCTTGTGGAGCTCGTCCTCCATGCGGAGCAGCCGCGAGGACTCCTCCTCGGTGAGCTTGAAGACCGGGATGCCCGTGGCCGTCGCCAGGACCTCGGCGATCAGCTCCTCGTCCACCTCGGCGACGACGTCCATGTCGCCGGCCTTCCACTCCTTCTCGCGCTTGGTCTTCGCGGCCAGCAGCTGCTTCTCCTTGTCGCGGAGGGAGGCTGCCTTCTCGAAGTCCTGGGAGTCGATGGCCGACTCCTTGTCGCGGCGGACGCCCGCGATCTTCTCGTCGAACTCGCGGAGGTCCGGCGGCGCGGTCATCCGGCGGATGCGCATCCGGGAACCGGCCTCGTCGATCAGGTCGATCGCCTTGTCCGGCAGGAAGCGGTCCGAGATGTAGCGGTCGGCCAGCGTCGCGGCGGCGACCAGCGCGGAGTCCGTGATGGACACGCGGTGGTGCGCCTCGTAACGGTCGCGCAGACCCTTGAGGATCTCGATCGTGTGCGGCAGCGACGGCTCCGCGACCTGGATCGGCTGGAAGCGGCGCTCCAGCGCGGCGTCCTTCTCCAGGTGCTTGCGGTACTCGTCGAGCGTGGTGGCACCGATGGTCTGGAGCTCTCCGCGGGCCAGCATCGGCTTGAGGATGCTGGCGGCGTCGATCGCGCCCTCGGCGGCGCCGGCACCCACCAGGGTGTGCAGCTCGTCGATGAACAGGATGATGTCGCCGCGGGTGCGGATCTCCTTCAGGACCTTCTTCAGCCGCTCCTCGAAGTCACCGCGGTAGCGGGAGCCCGCGACGAGCGCGCCGAGGTCGAGGGTGTAGAGGTGCTTGTCCTTGAGGGTCTCGGGCACCTCGCCCTTGACGATGGCCTGCGCCAGTCCCTCGACGACCGCCGTCTTGCCGACGCCGGGCTCGCCGATGAGGACCGGGTTGTTCTTCGTACGGCGGGACAGCACCTGCATGACCCGCTCGATCTCCTTCTCGCGCCCGATGACCGGGTCGAGCTTGGACTCACGGGCGGCCTGGGTGAGGTTCCGGCCGAACTGGTCGAGGACCAGGGAGGTGGAGGGCGTGCCCTCGGCGGGGCCGCCGGCGGTGGCCGCCTCCTTGTTCTGGTAACCGGAGAGCAGCTGGATGACCTGCTGCCGCACCCGGTTGAGATCGGCGCCCAGCTTCACGAGGACCTGGGCGGCGACGCCCTCGCCCTCGCGGATCAGGCCGAGCAGGATGTGCTCGGTGCCGATGTAGTTGTGGCCCAGCTGAAGGGCCTCGCGGAGCGACAGCTCCAGGACCTTCTTGGCACGAGGGGTGAAGGGAATGTGACCGGACGGGGCCTGCTGCCCCTGGCCGATGATCTCCTCCACCTGCTGGCGGACCGCCTCGAGCGAAATCCCGAGGCTCTCCAGGGCCTTAGCGGCGACACCCTCACCCTCGTGGATAAGGCCCAGGAGGATGTGCTCGGTGCCGATGTAGTTGTGGTTGAGCATCCGGGCTTCTTCCTGAGCCAGGACGACAACCCGCCGCGCGCGGTCGGTGAACCTCTCGAACATCGTTAATCGCTCCTCAGAGCGGTCAGGCAGTAAAGGGGTCGGTCCCCTCCCTGTCCTTCCGCAGCTTAGTCCCGCAAGCGGGGACCGCTCATTCCAACTGCTGACACCTGTCCCAGGCTCTCAGCCCCGAACGCCGGACACCAGCTCCAACCCGATGGTCCGAGACGATGTTCCCGCAGACCAAGTAGATACCCTCACCATCAGTACGCCGATGGCGAACGCGAGACGTCCGAAACCGCGTGTCGCCCGTCTCCCACTAGGTAATGTCCTACCCGTAGCCACGGACACTCCATGCGGCGCACCCCTCGGCACTCCGCTAAGGGCGAACACCCTTGCGCTCGGGGCCGGGCCCGCACAACCACCGGAAGGTCCGCTTTGTGCGACTGATCGCGGACACAGCGTAACTCCGTGCGTGGTTCGGGAGTTGCTCCGGTCATGGCCCTCACTGTCCCGCCGCCCCGCACGCCGCTCGAAGGCGGTCTCGCGCGGTGGTACGAGAACGAGCTCGGCTGGGCCACGGCGCCGGGGTCCCCGGTGCGACTGCTGACCGGGGTGCGCTTCGACGTACTGGAGCTGCCCGCCGACGCGGGGGAGGCACTGCTGCGGCGGATCGGCCCGACGGGGCCTGTGGCGCTCCACGGGGACCGGATGCGGCTGCTGGTGGCCGTGGGAAGCGCGGACGAGCTGCCGGGGCTGCTCGACTGGCTGGAGTGGGGCGGGATCGCCCTGGGGCTGACCGCGCTCGGCGCCGGTGGCCGGATGACGGCGCCGGTGCCCCCGCGATGGCCGCGTGGAGCCGCGCGGGGGGCCGCTGTGTGGCTGCGGCCCCCCGGGCCCGGACGCGAGAGGGAGTCGCTGCCGACGCTCGTACCGTTCGGACACGGCGGTGGCGGCGACGGGGGCAGCGGTGGGGATGCCCCCGGTCTCGTGCGACTCGTGGACGCGGCGGCGACTGAGTGCCACCGGGCCCGGTTGCGGCGTGGAAATACGTTTCGTGCGAATACTCAGCCGTTGGCCTTCTCGTAGGCTTCACGGATCTCGGCGGGAACACGGCCGCGGTCGTTGACGCTGTAGCCGTTCTCCTTCGCCCACTTGCGGATTTCCGCGGTGTCCTTGTTGCCGCCGGCCGCGACACGGCCCTTGCCGCGGGTGCCCGCACCACGGCCACCGGTACGCCGGCCGCCCTTGGTGTACGCGTCGAGCAGACCCCGGAGCTTCTCCGCATTGGCGGTAGTGAGGTCGATCTCGTAGGTCTTGCCATCCAGAGCGAACGTGACTGTCTCGTCCGCCTCGCCACCGTCGAGGTCATCGACAAGAAGGACCTGAACCTTCTGTGCCACCGGATTTCCTTTCATCGAAAATGCAGTACGCGGAAAGGAAACCGCTTTTCTCAGGAAAACACAAACCCCCGGCAGAGGTTCAGCGGCGCAACAGGACGGGAAACGTGCGCGATTCGGACATAGGGCTACGCCGGTAGTCGGGCGATCACAGGTGCAGAAGCATCCGGCTGTTGCCCAAGGTGTTCGGCTTCACCCGTTCGAGACCGAGGAACTCGGCAACGCCCTCGTCATAGGAACGCAGCAGCTCTCTGTAGACATCTCGGTCGACCGGTGTCTCACCGATCTCCACGAAGCCGTGCTTCGCGAAGAACTCCACTTCGAAGGTGAGACAGAATACGCGGCGCACTCCCAGCCAGCGGGCGGTCTCCAGCAGCTTGTCCAGAAGGAGATGGCCCGCCCCACTGCCCCTGACCGTGGGATCTACGGCGAGTGTGCGGACTTCCGCGAGGTCTTCCCACATCACGTGCAAGGCGCCGCAGCCGATGACCGTGGCGTCTTCGTCGCGTTCCGCCACCCAGAACTCCTGGATGTCCTCGTAAAGCGTCACCGGCGCTTTGTCGAGCAGGATGCCTTCACCGACGTATGGGTCCACAAGACGGCGGACCGCCGGCACATCCCTGGTCCTGGCCCGTCGGACGGTGAGGGCATTTGCTTCGGCATTGGGAACGGGAAGCGCTGTGGGCATGACTGGACGCTATCGCCCTGCCCCGGGCCCATCGTCGGCGCCCTCGTCCGGCACTTCGGCCGGCCCTTCGGCCCGTACTTCTGTACGCGTGTCTTCCGTACCGGCCTCTTCCGGCCCGCCGTCTTCCGGCCGGTCTCCCTGGACCATACGGACGGCGTCCTCAAGTGCCGTGCGCTGCTCGGGCGACATCATGCCGAAGAAGGCGACAAGCGCGGAGGCCGGGTTGTCGCTCTTCGACCAGGCTTCGTTCATCAGGGCCGCGGCGTAGGCGGCTCGGGTGGAGACCGCTGTATATCGATAGGCGCGGCCGTCGACTTCCCTCCGCACCCAGCCCTTCTGATGGAGATTGTCCATTACGGTCATGACGGTGGTGTAGGCGATGGACCGTTCCTTCTGAAGGTCTTCGAGGACTTCCCTGACGGTTACCGGCCGGTTCCATTGCCAGACGCGTGTCATGACGGCGTCTTCCAGGTCTCCCAATTGACGGGGCACAGCGCAACCATAGTGCGAAATGCCCGTTTCACAGTCTATTGACGTGACAAAAAGGACGTACGACGGGAGGGAAGTCGTACGTCCTGGTCATACGTTCAGGCCATGGAGGGTGTTCGGCACCCGCCCCCGGAGCGCCCCGGGGCCCACGCCCGGGGCGCGGCCCGGATCCGCGTTCAGACTCCGCGGGCGTCCGGGGTGGCGTTGCGGCGCTCGTTCTCCGCCGCGCGCTCGAACGCCGCGTCGACGGCCGCGTCCTCCTTGGACTTGTTGGGCCCGCCCTGGCTCTTGACGATCGTCCTGACCAGAAGGCTGAAGAAGGTCGCCATCACCACGGGCGGGAGGAGCGCGGATACGTAGTCCATGGCGTCCAGAGTAGCTATCCGGCCGCGAGCCGCTCCGGCGGGGGCGCGGGCTTCCTGCGCGGCGGAAAGACCTCGGACGGCTTGGGCGCCGCCGGGCGCTCCGGGGCGGGGCGCGGGGCGGCGGGTTCCTTGGGCTGGACGGGCTCCTTGGGGCGCGGGGGTTCGTCGGCGGCGCGGCCGCCGGGGAGCGCGAGGAGCCGGGTGCGGGGCGCGGGCGCGGTCGGGACGGCGCCCGCGGACGTACGGCCGGCGAGGCGGGAGCGTACCGCCGCCTCGGTGAGCCGGTCGCAGCGGTCGAGCAGGACGGCGGCGGCCGGGTCGCCGCGCAGGGCGCGCAGCGCGGCGAGGTCGTCGGGACGGGGGAGGTAACCGGCGGCCAGGGCATCCTGGAGCAGCTCCAGATAGCCCGTGAGCGAGCCCGGAAGGGCTTCGCGGTACCTGGCGAGGTCGGCCACCAGGAAGGCCCTCAGCCGCCCGGCCTCGCGCACCGCCTCGTCCACGGACTCGGCCAGCCGCAGACAGGCCCGGATGTCGTCGTCCGGGAGCGGGGCGGGGTGGAGGGCAACGGCGAGGGCACGTCGGAGCACACACAGCTCGTCGGTGCCGAAGGCCATGCCGCCGCGGGATCCGTATGGCGTGGGCATGGGGCCGACAGTACGCGCCAAAGGGACAAAATCCGCTTTAATGCCACCGCGCTGGCGCGGTCCGGCGGCCGAACGGGTGACGGCCGCCGGACCGTGCCGGGGCGCCCGTCACATACGGGACACGTTGCGCTCGTACACGAGGCGCAGCCCGATCAGCGTCAGCCAGGGCTCGTGCTCGTCGATCACGGACGCCTCGCCGAGGACCATGGGCGCGAGGCCGCCCGTCGCGATCACGGTGACCTCCTCGGGGTCGCCGGACAGCTCGCGGGCCATCCGGGCCACGACGCCGTCGACCTGGCCCGCGAAGCCGTACAGGATGCCGGACTGCATGGCCTCCACGGTGTTCTTGCCGATGACGCTGCGCGGTCTGGCCAGCTCGATCTTGCGGAGCTGGGCACCCTTGACGCCGAGCGCCTCGACCGAGATCTCGATGCCGGGGGCGATCACCCCGCCCGTGTACTCGCCGCGCGCGCTGACCGCGTCGAAGGTGGTCGCCGTACCGAAGTCGACGACGATCGCCGGGCCGCCGTACAGCTCGACCGCCGCGACGGCGTTGATGATGCGGTCGGCGCCGACCTCCTTGGGGTTGTCCATGAGGATCGGTACGCCGGTCTTGATGCCGGGCTCCACGAGGACGGCGGGGACGTCGCCGTAGTACCGGCGTGTCACCTCGCGCAGTTCGTGCAGGACGGAGGGGACCGTCGAGCAGATGGCGATGCCCTCGATGCCGTCGCCCAGCTCGTCGCCGAGCAGCGGGTGCATCCCCATCAGGCCCTGGAGGAGTACGGCGAGTTCGTCGGCGGTACGGCGGGCGTCGGTGGAGATGCGCCAGTGCTCGACGATCTCCTCGCCGTCGAACAGGCCGAGGACGGTGTGGGTGTTGCCGACGTCGATGGTGAGCAGCATCAGGCGGCCGCCCCGCCCGTCTCGTCCGTACCGTCGGCCTCGCGCAGGTCGAGGCCGATGTCCAGGATCGGGGACGAGTGCGTGAGCGCGCCGACCGCGAGGTAGTCCACGCCCGTCTCGGCGTACGCGCGCGCGGTGGCGAGGGTGAGCCGGCCCGAGGACTCCAGGACGGCGCGGCCCGCGACGAGGGCGACGGCCTCCGCGGTCCGCTCCGGGGTGAAGTTGTCCAGCAGGATCAGATCGGCGCCCGCGTCGATGACCTCGCGGACCTGGTCCAGGGTGTCGACCTCGACCTCGACCGGTACGTCGGGGAACTGGTCCCGTACCGCCTTGAACGCCTGGGCCACCCCGCCCGCGGCGACGACGTGGTTGTCCTTGACGAGGGCCGCGTCGGAGAGCGACATCCGGTGGTTGACGCCGCCCCCGCAGCGCACCGCGTACTTCTCCAGGGCGCGCAGCCCCGGTGTGGTCTTCCTGGTGTCGCGGACCTTGGCGCCGGTGCCTTCGAGCGCGTCGGCCCACGCGCGCGTGGCGGTGGCGATGCCGGACAGCCGGCACAGGAGGTTGAGCGCGCCGCGCTCGGCGGTGAGCAGGTCGCGGGTGCGGGTGGTGACGCTCAGCAGCCTCTGGCCCGCCTCGACGCGGTCGCCGTCCAGCACATGGCGCTCGACCTCGAACTCCTCCGTACAGACGAGGGACAGCACGGCCTCGGCGATGTGCAGCCCGGCGACGGTGCCGCCCTCGCGCGCGGTGAAGTCACCGGTGGCGACGGCGTCCTCGGGGACGGTCGCGACGGAGGTGATGTCCACCCCGCCGTCGAGGTCCTCCTCGACGGCGACATGGGCGATGTCCTCGACGAGGACGGGGTCGAGGCCGGCGTCGGCGAGGAGCTGGGCGAGGGCGGGGTCGAGTCCGCACTCCAGGCCGTCGAGGTCGGGTCCGTCCCCGTCACCGCCGGAGCAGCCGCAGCCGTCGCCGCAGCCGCCCGCGGACTCGGTCCGGACGAGCGGTAGGTCCATGGACTCGGGGCGCGGACTGTCTTGGTGCGTGCTCACGGTTACGGCTCCCTGGGGGCGTCGGCGAGTGGGTGTACGGAGGCGGGTACGGGGGTCGCGGGCGGGAAGGACGCCGTGTCGGTACGGCGGAGGGTGAGCCCGTGGCCGGGCACCAGCCGGACGACGAGATGGCGGCGCCAGCCGGTGTCGTCGCGCTCGGGGCTGTCCTCGCGCCAGTGGCAGCCGCGGGTCTCCTCGCGCTCCAGTGCGGCGGCGACCAGGACACGGGCCACGCACAGGAGGTTGGTGGTCTCCCAGGAGTCGACGCCGGGCACGGCTGCCTTGGGGTCGCCGGTCCTGCGGTCCGCCGGCTCCTGGTCGCCCTCGGCGGTCAGCTCGACCTCCGCCAGCGCCCGGCCCGCTTCCTCAAGACTGCGCGCCGACCGCAGGACGCCCGCGCCCTGGGACATGATCCGCTGGATCCCGGCGCGTGCCTCGGGGGCGATGAGCGGCAGATGGACGGTGCCCGCGGGCTCGACCGGTACGGCGGCGGGCCCGGCGGCGGGCTCGCGGCGCGGGCCCGCCTCGATGTCGGCGGCGATGCGCTCGGCGAAGACCAGCCCTTCCAGGAGCGAGTTGGACGCCAGCCGGTTGGCACCGTGGACGCCCGTGCAGGCGGCCTCCCCGCACGCGTACAGCCCCGGCACGGTCGTACGGCCGCGCAGGTCCGTCACGATGCCGCCGGAGGCGTAGTGGGCGGCGGGGGCGACCGGGACGGGCTCGGTGACCGGGTCGATGCCGTGGGCGCGGCAGGCGGCCAGGATCGTCGGGAAGCGGGTCGCCCACATCTCGGCGCCGAAGTGCCTGGCGTCCAGGTACATGTGCTCGGCGCCCTGTTCCCGCATCCTGCGCATGATCGCCTTGGCGACGATGTCGCGCGGCGCCAGCTCGGCCAGCTCGTGCTGGCCGAGCATGAACCGGACGCCGGCCGCGTCGACGAGGTGGGCGCCCTCGCCGCGTACCGCCTCGGAGACCAGCGGCTGCTGGCCCTCGGCCCCGGCGCCCAGGAAGAGCACCGTCGGGTGGAACTGTACGAACTCCAGGTCGGAGACCTCCGCGCCCGCGCGCAGCGCCAGCGCCACCCCGTCGCCCGTGGAGACCGCCGGGTTGGTCGTCGCGGAGAAGACCTGGCCCATGCCGCCGGTCGCCAGGACGACCGCGGGGGCGCGGACCGCGCCGACGCCGTCGTGCCGGCCCTCGCCCATCACATGGAGGGTGACCCCCGAGACCTGGCCGTTCCCGTCCGTCAGCAGGTCCAGGACCAGCGCGTTCTCCACGGTGTGCAGCGCGGCGGCGCGGACGGCCCCGACCAGGGCGCGGGAGATCTCGGCGCCGGTCGCGTCCCCGCCCGCGTGGGCTATGCGGCGGCGGTGGTGGCCGCCCTCCCGGGTGAGCTGGAGCTCTCCGGTGGCGGAGGTGTCGAAGTGGGCACCGGTGCCGATCAGCCGGTGCACGGCGGCGGGCCCCTCGGTGACCAGGGTGCGGACCGCCTCCTCGTCGCAGAGCCCGGCCCCGGCGACCAGGGTGTCGGCGAGGTGCTGTTCGGGGGTGTCGCCCTCGCCGAGCGCGGCGGCGATGCCGCCCTGGGCCCAGCGCGTGGAGCCGTCGTCGAGGCGCGCCTTGGTGACGACGACGGTACGCAGCCCGGCGGCGGTGCAGCGCAGGGCGGCGGTGAGGCCCGCGACGCCGGAGCCGACCACGACGACATCGGCGTCGAGGGCCCAGCCAGGCGCCGGGGCGGACAGCCGTACTCCGGGTCCGGTCGCCGCTCCGGCCGCTGTTCCGGTCATCGCGGGGCTCCGAAGGCCAGGGTGATGTTGTCGATCAGCCGGGTGGTGCCGACCCGGGCGGCGACGGCGAGGACCGCCTCGCCGGTGTGACCGTCGGGGACCTCGGCGAAGTCCGCGGGGTCGACCAGGGCCAGATAGTCGAGGGTCAGCGGGGGCTCGGCGCGCGTCGCGTCGTCGAGGACGGCGCGGGCGGCGGCGCGTACGGCATCCGCTCCGCAGGAGCCGGAGGACGGGGCGGTGTCTCCCGCGGCGGCGGGGCCGGCCTCCGTGGGAGACGCCACCGCGACCGCGTGGGCGTCGGCCGCCAGCCGGGCCTCGCCGAGGGCGGAGAGCCCGGCGGCACGCGCGCCCCCGGGCGCGGGGGCGGACGCGGCGCGGGCGCGCAGCGCGTGCTGGGCGCCGAGCCGGTCCCGGGCGGCGAACAGGGCCCGGGAGAGGGCGAGCGCGGTCCCGCGCTCGGCCGGGGACAGATAGCGGTTACGGCTGGAGAGGGCGAGGCCGTCGTCCTCCCGTACGGTCTCCACGCCGACGATCTCGACCGGGAGGTTCAGATCACGGGCCATCCGGCGGACCAGCGCGAGCTGCTGGGCGTCCTTGCGGCCGAAGAACGTGGTGTCGGCGCGGGTGAGCCGCAGCAGCTTGGCGACGACCGTGAGCATGCCGTCGAAGTGGCCGGGGCGCGAGGCGCCTTCGAGGCGCTCCCCCATGGGCCCGGCGGTGATGGTCACCTGGGGCGCGCCGTCCGGGTACATCTCCTCGGCGGACGGCGCGAACACCACGTCGGCGCCGGCCTCCGCCGCCGTCCGCAGATCGGCTTCGAGGGTGCGCGGATAGCGGTCGAGATCCTCGCCCGCGCCGAACTGGAGCGGGTTGACGAAGACGGTCAGTACGACGAGGCCCGCCGGTCCCGCGTGGGCGCGCGCCGCCCGTACGAGCGTCGCGTGGCCCGCGTGGAGCGCGCCCATGGTGAGCACCACGGCGGTACGGCCGGGGGCGGCGCGCCGGTCCAGGAGACGGGCGAGGTCCACACGCGTGGAGACAAGTTCACAGCTCATCGGACGGTCCTTCCGCGACCAGTCTTCTCTTCCGTGGCGGGCTCGCGCGACAGGAGGCGGGCAGGGCGGGCCTGCGACAGGCTCACCGGGTGCCTCCCGCGCCGCCTCCGAGGGCGTCGCCCGCACTGTCCCCGCCCGCGAGGACGCCGAGGAGGTCCTCCGCCAGCTCCGGCTTGAGCAGCCCGGACGCCAGGGCGCGGTCCGCGGTCGTACGGGCCATCGCGAGATAGCCCGCGACGGCGCCCGGCGCGTGCGCGCGCAACTCCGCGACATGCGCGGCGACCGTGCCCGCGTCGCCGCGCGCGACGGGGCCGGTGAGCGCGCCGTCACCGGAGCGCAGCGCGTTGTCCAGGGCGGCGCCGAGCAGCGGGCCGAGCATCCGGTCGGGGGCGGTGACCCCTGCCGTACGCAACAGCTCCATGGCCTGCGCCACCAGCGTGACCAGGTGGTTCGCCCCCAGGGCCAGGGCCGCGTGGTAGAGCGGGCGGGACTCCTCGGCGATCCACTCGGGCTCGCCGCCCATCTCGATGACCAGCGCCTCGGCGGCCAGCCGCAGCTCCTCGGGCGCGGTGACGCCGAACGAGCAGCCCGCCAGCCGCTGGACGTCCACCGGGCTGCCGGTGAAGGTCATGGCGGGGTGCAGGGCGAGCGGCAGGGCGCCCGCGCGCAGCGCCGGGTCCAGCACCTTGACCCCGTACCGCCCCGAGGTGTGGACGATCAGCTGTCCCGGCCGGACCGCGCCGGTCTCCGCGAGCCCCTCGACCAGGCCGGGCAGCGCGTCGTCGGGGACGGTCAGCAGCACCAGCTCGGCGCGGGCGAGGACCTCGGCGGGGGTGACCAGGGGGACGTCGGGGAGCAGGGCTCCCGCCCTCCGTACGGAGGCGTCCGAAACGCCGGACACGGCGACCGGACGGTGCCCGGCGAGCCGCAGCGACGCGGCGAGCGCCGGACCGACCCGCCCGGCTCCGACGACACCCACGGTCAGCCTGGCGGGGCGGTCCCGGGGGTCGAAGGGTTCCTGTGCTGTGGAGTTCACGCGGTGGGGCCTTCCGTTCCAGTCCGCAGGGGGTACCGGACGATTTCTCGCCATGCTACGCCAGGGTTTCGCCCGGCCACCCGGCTTGTCCACAGGGTGTGGGAGGCGATCCGTTTCCGCGCCAAGGCGTCAGGTGTCAGGCGTCAGCCGAAGCGGATATGGCCCAGCCCGACCCGGATCCGGCGCAGCCGGTGGCGCGCGCGCCCGTACGTGTTCGGCTCCAGCCGCAGCCCGGCCGAGGCGGCGATCCGGTCCGCGACCCGGGGCAGCGGCAGCCGGCCGGTGCGGAGGTGCTCGGCGAACAGCGGGTCGGCCAGGGCGTCCAGGCAGTGGTCGAGCCGGCGTACCGCGAAGCTCTCCCGCTTCAGCCCGGTGCCCCAGCCGCGCTCGGTCAGTCTGCGCAGTACGGTCTCCCGCTCGGCCAGCAGCGCGAAGTGACGCACCTCGTGCCCGTCCGCGCGCAGCCGGCCGATGATCTCCTCGAAGTAGCCGCGGTCGACCAGCGTCATCGGGGCGATCACCGTGCGCCCGTCCGCGCGCAGGGCCAGGTCGAGGCCTCGTACACCCCGTGGCGCCACGCGGCCAGGTCCTGGAAGTCGCCGCGCAGGTCGGCGGGCAGCATGCGGCGCAGGCCGAAGCCGACGTGTTCCGGGTCGCAGACGACGCTGCCGGGCAGTCGGCGCCGGATCTCGTACGCGGTCTGGGTCTTGCCGCCCCCGAACGGGCCGTTGATCCACAGCAGCACGTCAGGCCCCCGCTCCGCCGCCCGCCCGGACCAGGCCCGTCTCGTAGGCGAGGACGACGACCTGGACGCGGTCGCGCAGGCCGAGCTTGGTGAGGATCCGGCCGACATGGGTCTTCACGGTCGCTTCGGAGAGCACCAGCCGACCCGCGATCTCGCCGTTCGACAGACCCTGCGCGACCAGCAGCATCACCTCGCGCTCGCGGCCGGTCAGCCGCTCGACCACCTTGCTCTCCGGTTTGCCCGTGCTCGGGAGCAGCGACGAGAAGCGGTCGAGCAGCCGGCGCGTGGTGGAGGGGGCGACGACGGCGTCGCCGCTGTGGACCGAGCGGATCGCGTTCAGCAGCTCGCCCGGCGGTACGTCCTTCAGCATGAAGCCGCTGGCTCCGGCCTTGAGCCCGGAGAAGGCGTACTCGTCCAGGTCGAAGGTGGTCAGGATGAGCACCTTCGGGGCGCCGGGCTCGGCGCAGATCCGGCGGGTCGCCCCGACGCCGTCCAGCCGGGGCATACGGACGTCCATCAGAACGACGTCCACCGCCGTGGACCGGAGGTTCTCGATCGCCTCCGCGCCGTCCCCGGCCTCCGCGACGACCTCCATGTCCGGCTGCGCGGCCAGCACCATACGGAAACCGGTGCGCAACAGCACCTGGTCGTCGACGAGCATCACGCGGATCGACATGGGGAGGGTCCTTGTCCTGGAGGCCGATGGGGCGAACGGTGGGGGTGAACGTACAGGTGCTGGATTGACGGGAGGTCGCGTCCCTGTAGCGGAGCGCTCAACCTCTGTAGAGGCCGGACTCAAAGGGCCGGTCTCAGTGCGTGGCTTTCAGCGGGAGCAGCGCGCTGATCCGGAAGCCGCCGCCGGGGCGCGGCCCGGCGTCCAGCGTGCCGCCGACCATACCGACCCGCTCCCGCATGCCGATGAGCCCGTGGCCCCCGCCGTCGGCCCCGCCGTCCTCGTACAGCTCGTGGGCGGCGCCCCGGCCGTCGTCCTCGACGAGGAGACCGAGCCCGTCGTCGAAGTAGACGAGGCGGACGCTGGCGCCGACATCGGGGCCACCGTGCTTGCGGCTGTTGGTGAGGGCCTCCTGCACGATGCGGTACGCGGTCAGCTCCACGCCGCTGGGCAGCGGGCGGGCGGTGCCCTCGATCCTGAAGTCCACGGTGAGCCCGGCGGCGCGTACCTTCTCGACCAGATCCTCGATCTGGCCGACATCGGGCTGTGGCACGTACTCGCCGGTCTCCCTGGTGTCGCCGGTCCGCAGCACGCCCAGCAGCCTGCGCATCTCTGCGAGGGCCTGCCGGCCGGTGGTGGAGATGGTCTCCAGGGCCTGTTTGGCCTGGTCGGGCGCGGCGTCCAGCACATAGGCGGCGCCGTCCGCCTGGACCACCATGACCGAGACGTTGTGCGCGACGACATCGTGCAGTTCGCGGGCGATCCTGGCGCGCTCGGCGGCGACCGCCACCTTGGCCTGTGCCTCGCGCTCCTTCTCCAGCCGGGTGGCGCGCTCCTCCAGCTGCGCGAGGTAGGCGCGCCGGGTGCGCAGCGAGTCGCCCAGCACCCAGGCGAGGACGAAGGGCACGGTCAGGACGACGGAGACGAAGACCTGGCCCGCCGTGCCGCCGTTGGCCTCGGGCCAGCGCAGCTGCGACACCGGCGCGGCCAGCACGCCCCCCGTCAGCGCGAGCCGGGAGGCCCAGCGGGGACCGCCCTGCGCGGCGACGGTGTAGATGACGACCAGCATCGCGAAGTCGGCCGTGTTGATGCCCACGTCCAGTACGAGCTGACCGATCCCCACGGCCACCACGGCCACCAGCATCATCTCCGGCGCCCGCCTGCGCAGCGCGACGGTCAGGCTCAGCGGCGCGACCGTACCCATGGCCAGCAGCCGGGCCACCGTGCCGTCGTTCTCCTGGACCACCCACAACAGGGAGATCCCGAAGAGGATGACAGCCCAGAAGCTGTCGACGCCCGTCGGGTGTCTGCGGAGAAAGTCGTAGAAGCGCTGCACGTAATCCAGCGTAGGGAGGCGGAAAAGGGGGCGGGTCAGCCAGAGGACCGATCCGGTCGGCGGAAGCGTACTCCCCAAGGTGGAGACTTGGCTCCGTGACGGATGAGACCCACAGGAAGCCGAGCTGGTACGAGGAGGAGGCGCCCCGCAGAAACGCCGCCCACGCCGACCCCGCCCGTACCCCGCAGCGCGCCGTCCGCTGGCGCGCGGCGGCCGAGAGCGCGCTGTACGGCCCCGGCGGCTTCTATCTGCGGCCCGAGGGTCCCGCGGGGCACTTCCGTACCTCTGTGCATGCCTCCCCGCTCTTCGCGGGCGCCGTCGCCCGGCTGCTGGTGCGCACCGCCGCGCTGCTGGGCAGCGACGAGGTGACGGTCGTCGATATCGGCGCGGGCCGCGGGGAGTTGCTGACCGGGGTCCTGGCGGCCGTACCCGAGGGGCTCTCGGTGCGGCCGTACGCGGTCGAGCGCGCCCCGCGCCCCGCCGGTCTCGACCCGCGCGTCGAGTGGGGCGACCGGCCGCCGGAGGGGGTGCGCGGGCTGCTCTTCGCCAACGAGTGGCTCGACAACGTCCCCGTCGAGGTCGCGGAGACCGGTCCCGACGGGATCGCGCGGTACGTCCTGGTGCGCCCCGACGGCTCCGAGGAGCTGGGCGAACCCGTCGACGGGCCCGACGCGCGCTGGCTCGCCCGCTGGTGGCCGCGGGCGGGCCCCGGCAGCCGCGCGGAGATCGGCCGCCCCCGTGACGCGGCCTGGGCCGCCGCCGTCGCCACCCTGGAGCGCGGTCTCGCGGTCGCCGTCGACTACGCCCATGTACGGGACTCCCGGCCGCCGTTCGGGACGCTGACCGGCTTCCGGGCGGGCCGGGAGGTCGATCCCGTACCGGACGGCACCTGCGATCTGACGGCCCATGTGGCGCTGGACGCCTGCGCGCTGCCCGGCGCCGAACTGCTCGGCCAGCGCGAGGCGCTGCGCCGGCTCGGGGTGAGCGGGGGCCGGCCGCCGCTGGCGCTCGCCTCCACCGATCCGACGGCGTACGTACGGGCGCTCGCGGCGGCCGGGGAGGCGGCCGAACTGACGGCGCGCGGGGGGCTCGGGGACTTCTGCTGGCTGCTCCAGCCCGTCGGGGTCGCGGCGCCGGTCCTCCCCGCCGGGCCGGGGGTTGTCGGTGGCCTCTGAGAGACTGTCGCCCATGACGGAGACCACCCGGACGACGGTCGGCATCGGCGGCGCGGCGGAGAGCACCGACATGGTGCTCAACATCGGACCGCAGCACCCCTCGACGCACGGTGTGCTCCGCCTCCGGCTCGTGCTGGACGGCGAGGTGATCCGGCGGGCGGAGCCGGTCGTCGGCTATATGCACCGGGGCGCGGAGAAGCTGTTCGAGGCGCGTGACTACCGCCAGATCGTGATGCTCGCCAACCGCCACGACTGGCTGTCGGCGTTCTCGAACGAGCTGGGGGTGGTGATGGCCGTCGAGCGGATGCTCGGCATGGAGGTGCCCGAGCGCGCCGTCTGGACCAGGACGCTGCTCGCCGAGCTGAACCGGGTGCTGAACCATCTGATGTTCCTCGGCTCGTACCCGCTCGAACTGGGCGGTATCACCCCGGTGTTCCACGCCTTCCGGGAGCGCGAGGAGCTCCAGAACGTGATGGAGGAGCTCTCCGGCGGCCGGATGCACTACATGTTCAACCGGGTCGGCGGGCTCAAGGAGGACCTCCCCGCGGGCTGGCTGGGCCGGGCCCGGCACGCGGTGTCCGAGGTCCGCTCACGGATGGACGTGTACGACCGGCTGGTCCTCGGCAACGAGATCTTCCGCGGCCGGACGCGCGGGATCGGAGCGCTCTCCCGGGAGGCGGTCCACGCGTACGGGGTGTCCGGGCCGATCGCCCGCGCCTCGGGCGTCGACTTCGACCTGCGCCGCGACGAGCCGTATCTCGCGTACGGCGAGCTGGGCGGCGTCCTCAGGGTCGTGACCCGCGAGGAGGGCGACTGTCTGGCGCGCTTCGAATGCCTGCTGGACCAGACGCACAACGCGCTGGAGCTGGCGGACGCCTGTCTGGAGCGGATCGGGGAGCTGCCGCCCGGCCCGATCAACCAGCGGCTGCCGAAGGTCCTGAAGGCACCCGAGGGCCACACCTACGCCTGGACCGAGAACCCGCTGGGGGTCAACGGCTACTACCTGGTGTCGAAGGGCGAGAAGACGCCGTACCGGCTGAAGCTCCGCTCCGCCTCGTACAACAACATCCAGGCCCTGGCCGAGCTGCTGCCGGGCACTCAGGTCGCCGACATGGTGGCGATCCTCGGATCGCTGTTCTTCGTCGTCGGCGACATCGACAAGTAGCCCGGCAGCGGGCCGGAAGGCCCGGCCCGGGTCAGGAGCTGATCGCGTCGCGCAGCTCGCCGAGTTCGAGGCGCTCGGTCTCGTCGTGCGCGGTCAGGTCGATGACCTGACCGATGCCCCGGTCCTCGCTCCTGCGCCGCTCGGCGAGGGCTTCCTCGCCCACGACGTCCGCGAGATCCTCGCGCTCCAGCCGGGCGGCCGGACCGACCGGCGCCTCCCCGGACCTCCCGGAGGCCCCGGAGACATCGGACGCCCCGGAGGCATCGGCGGAATCCGGGGCAGCCTCGGTGCCTTCAGCGCCCTCTGCTCCCGGCCCACCCTGCGCGCCGAAGAAGTCGAAGCCGCCCTCGGTCCGTGCCGGACGGCGCAGCGGGGAGTACGGGACGATCGCGGAGGCCGTGGGCACCCGGGTGGCGGGGAGGGCGGACGCCGTGCGGCTGTGCTGCTCCGCCCCGGCGACCGCCGCGTGCTTCCCCCGTGGGTCCTCCGCCTCCTCGGCCCGCTCCACGAGATCGCGTTCGCGCGCCGCCTCGACGATGCGCCTCGCCTCCTGCGCCGCGCCGTTGCGCGAGAGCTCCGCCAGGGCCCTGGCGGCGTCGAAATACGCCGCCCTGCTCGTCGAACCGCCGGCCCCGGTCAGCGCCTTGGGCTCGGCCGCCGCTTCAAGGGCGAGCCTGCGCTGCTCCTCCAGCGCGGTGGCCCGCTCGGTCTGGGCGGTGGCGTACCGGCGCAGCAGCGCGGCGTGTTCGCCCCGCAGCTTGGCCAGCTCGACCCGCTTGGCCCGCAGCTTCGTGTCGAGCTTGGCGCGCAGCGCGCGCGACTCCTCGACGTCGGATTCCAGTTCGGCGACGCGCTCCTCGCTCTTCCACAGGTCGCTCTCCCGCCCGCGCGCCAGCTCGGCGACGCGGCGGCCCGCGCTCCGGTCCCAGCCGCGCATGACGACGGCGCCGCTGATGGCGGCGACCGCCGCCGCGGCGACCAGTCCGCGCAGCACCATGGGGTCCGTGAAGAGCCAGGCGCCCGCCGCGCAGAGGACCGCGGCTCCGGCGACCGCCGTCGGCGGCAGAAGCTTGTGGAGAGGTGGTGAATGGCGGTGGCGTCCACGTGGCATGGCCTGAAATTTACCGTGCGTGGAGACCGAATGGGGTACCGGTCGGACAATCTTTCCCGGGCTGTTGCCGGGCTGTTGCCGGCCTCCCTCCGCTCCTCCGCTGTTTCTTCTGGAGAACTCCGTTTTGCCTGTTGCCCGTTACTGTCCGGACGCCGTCCGCGCGCTACTTCTTTACCAGACCTTTGGACTCCAGATACTCCTTGGCCACGTCCTTCGGCTTCGCCCGCTCGGCGTCGACCTTGAGGTTCAGCGCGGCGAGATCGGCCGTGGTGAGCACCTCGGTCAACTTGCCCAGAGCGTCGGCTATCTCCGGCGATCCGGCGTCCTTGGCATTGACCACCGGCAGTACGTTGTCGGCGTTCTGGAGCTTCTTGTCGTCCTCCAGGACCACCAGTCCGAAGCTGTCGAGTGTGGCGTCGGTCGTGGTGCTGAGGACCAACTGGTCGATTCCGTCCTTGACCGCCTGCTTGGACTGCGGAGTGCCGACGCCCTTGGGATCGATGCCGGTCACATCGATGCCGTACGTCTTCTTCAGACCCGGCGCGCAGAACGGCCGGACCTCGCACTCGTCGCCTGCCGCGATCTTGACTTCGATCTTGGACCTGCCCAGATCGGAAAGGGTCTTGAGCTTGTTCTTCTCAGCGAATTCCTTGGTCACCGCGAAGGCATTCTGATCGATGGCCCGACCGGCGGGCAGCACCTTCAGTCCGCGCGGCTCGGCGAGCTTCTTCAGCTCGGCGACGGTCGCGTCCACGTCGCCGGAGGCGAGCGGCTCGGTCTCGGCGGCCTTGGCCCCGTTCACCTTGGCGTTGAGGAATTCGGTGATCGTGGCGGCGTATTCCGGCACCACGTCGATCTCGCCCTTCTCCAGCGACGGTTCGTACAGCTCACGGTTGCTCACCGTGGTGACGGACGTGGAGTAGCCCGCGCCGGCCAGGATCCCGGCGTACAGCTCGGCCAGCACCTTGGACTCGGTGAAGGCCGCGGCACCGACGACCAGCGAGCCCTTCGCGCCCGAGCCGGACCCGGAACCCGAGTCCGGGGAGCCGCCCTTGCCCTTCTCCAGGCTGTCGCCGCCGCATGCGGCGAGCGAGACGGTCAGCGCGGCCACCGCCAGGGCCGCACCCGCGAGACGCGAGGTCCTTCTCATGATGTCCACTGATGTCCACTCTCCAATGAAGCCGAAAACCGAGAAACCCGAGAAAAACTGAGGAACTGAGGAACTGAGGAACCGAAAGGGAGCCGAGAGAGCCGGGAGGCCCGGTCGTCACACGGTCGTACGGGCGGCGGCCGGCCGGGACGGCGCCGGGTCGATCAGCCGGTCCAGCACCACCAGCACCCCTTCGACCAGCAGCGCGAGCAGCGCGACCAGCAGCGCCCCCGCCACCACCTGAGGGGTGTTGTACGTGTTGAAGCCGGCGGTGATGATCCGGCCGAGCCCGCCCTGGCCCACCATCGCCGCGATGGTCGCCGTGGCCACCACCTGCACGGAGGCCGACCGCAGGCCGGTCATGACCATCGGGTACGCGAGGGGCAGCTCCACCCGGACGAAGAGCTGACGCCCCGACATGCCCATGCCCCGGGCGGCCTCCACCACCGCGCGGTCCACCTCCCGCATCCCGACGTAGGCATTGGTCAGCAGCGGCGGCACGGCGAAGAGCACCAGCGCGATGACCGTGGGCAGCGAGCCGGAGTTGCGCAGCGGCGAGACCATGAACAGCGCGAGTACGGCGAAGACCGGGATCGCCCGGCCCGCGTTGGAGATATTGATCGCGAGCGCGCCGCCCCTGCCGAGGTGCCCCAGCCACAGAGCCAGCGGCAGCGCTATCGCGCAGGCCAGCGCGAGCGCCACCCCGCTGACGTACACATGCTCCTCCAGCCGGTGCCACACCCCGCCGTCGCCCGACCAGTTGGCACCGGTCGTCAGCCAGCTCCAGGCTTCCGGGAGAACGTCCATGTCAGATCACCGCCCCGGCGGACGCGGGTATGCGGGTCCAGGGCGTCAGCAGCCGCTGTATCCCGAGCAGCAGCAGATCGGCGACGGCCGCCAGCAGCACACAGAGCACGGAGGCGGCCAGCACCTGCGCCTTGAAGAAGCTCGGCAGGGCGTCCTCGATGAGATTGCCGAGCCCGCCCCGGCCGACGATCGAGCCGATCGTGGTCAGCGCGACCGTCGACACCGTGGCGATGCGCAGACCTGCCATGAGCGCGGGCAGCGCGAGCGGCAACTCGACCTCCCACAGCAGCCGTACGGGTCCGTAACCCATCCCGCGCGCCGCTTCCCTGGCCTCTTCCGGCACCGATTCCAGCCCGGCCACGATGTTCCGTACGAGAATGGTGAGGGAATACAGGACCAGCCCCGTGATGACCAGTCCGGCGGACAGCCCGAAGACCGGCAGCAGCAGCGAGAACATCGCCAGCGAGGGAATCGTGTAGAGCAGGGTCGTCAGTCCGAGCACCGGTCCCGCGAAAGCGGGTCTGCCGCGCGCCAGCAGCGCCAGCGGAAATGCTATGACCAGTCCGATGAGGACCGAGACCGCCGTGATCCACACATGCTGGAGCGTGGCATCGGTCAACTCCTGGCTACGGGAACGGAGATATTCCCCGCAGATCCAGTCGTTCGCCGCCAGGCAGCCTTGTGCGCCCATCCCCCCGCCTCCCCGTCCCGCCGATGGTCTTCCCCTCCGCACCCGGGGAAACGACCTGTGTCCGGACCTTATCCCCGACCACCGACAATCGCGGATGACGGCCACATTCCAGCAACACGGCCTTCACACAACTCGCCGTACAACCACCGCGCGCGCACCGCACAATGGGGAACCATGATCCGATTCGAGCATGTCACCAAGCGGTACCCGGACGGCACGGCCGCTGTCGACGATCTCTCCTTCGAGGTCGCCCGGGGCGAACTGGTCACGCTCGTCGGCCCTTCCGGCTGCGGCAAGACGACCACGATGAAAATGGTGAACCGGCTCATCGAACCGACCGAGGGACGCATATTCCTCGACGGGGACGACATATCAGCCATCGATCCGGTCCAGCTCCGCCGCCGTATCGGCTATGTCATCCAGCAGGTCGGCCTCTTCCCGCACAAGACGGTCCTGGAGAACACCGCGACCGTCCCGCGTCTTCTCGGCTGGCAGCGCGCCAAGGGCCGGGCGCGCGCCGCCGAACTCCTCGATCTGGTCGGCCTCGACCCGTCCGTGTACGGCGACCGCTACCCCGAGCAGCTCTCCGGCGGTCAGCGCCAGCGCGTCGGCGTGGCCCGCGCGCTGGCCGCCGATCCGCCCGTGCTGCTGATGGACGAGCCGTTCGGCGCGGTCGACCCCGTCGTGCGCGACCGGCTCCAGAGCGAGTTCCTCAGGCTCCAGGCGGCGGTGGACAAGACTGTCCTGTTCGTCACGCACGACATCGAGGAGGCCGTCCGGCTCGGCGACCGCATCGCCGTCTACGGACAGGGCAGGATCGAGCAGTTCGACGCCCCGGCCACCGTCCTCGGCGCGCCCGCCACGCCGTACGTCGCGGACTTCGTCGGCGCCGACCGGGGCCTCAAGCGGCTCTCCGTCACCCCCGTCGAGGAGGGCGACCTCGACCGGCCGCCCGTCCTCCGCCTCGACGACCCGCTCGGGCGGGCGGCGGCGCTGCTCGCCGAGGAGGGCGCGCGCTGGGCCGTCGTCCTGGACTCCGACGACAGGCCGTACGGCTGGATCTCCACCGAGCACACCGGCCGTGAGGGGACCGTACGGGAGCACGCCCGCCCGATGGACGCCCGGCTGCCCGTCGGCTCCTCGCTGAAGCAGGCGTTCGCCACGATGCTCCAGTACGACGCCGGGTGGATCGCGGTCGTCGACGCGGCGGAGACCGGACGGTTCCTGGGGGTCCTCACCCCGGCCCGGCTGCACGAGGCGCTGCGCCGGTCGGTCGACGCGGACTCCCGGGCCGTCGCCCGTACCGACGTACACGTGGAGACCGTCGACCGCTGACGGCCGGGCCCTCTCCGTACGGAGGAGGCCCGGCCGCCGGGTTCCGCGCTGTCAGGCTCCGCTGAGGCGGCTGCTCATCCACACCAGGGCCGGCGGGATCTCCCGGCGCCAGGTGTTGAAGTTGTGCGCGCCGGTCGGAAGGATGATCGACGACACCTGCGCCGGCGACTTGACCTTGCTGATGAACGTCCTGGTGTCCTTGAGGTTCCGCTCCCCCTTGAGGGAGCTGGTGACCAGCAGCGACACATTGCTCTGCGGCAGATGGTCGAGGCTCCACAGCAGGTTGGCCCGGTTGCGCAGCTCCTGCCGCCCCTGGAAGAGGTCACCGGTCGTCGGGTCCTCGGCGGCCTTGTAGTACGCGGAGAGCCCGGCGCCCACCGAGAACTGCTCCGGGTGGTGCATGGCGATCTTCAGCGCGCAGTAGCCGCCGGTGGAGTCGCCGATGATGCCCCAGCTGCGGGCCGTGTCCTTCACCCGGTAGGTCTTCGACACCGCGTGCGGCAGATCCTTGCCGATATAGGTCTCGGCCTGCGGGCCGCCGGGGATGTCCACGCACTCGGTGTCCCGGGGCGGGGCCACGGTGGGACGCAGCATGACCAGGATCATCGGCTGCATCTTGTTCTCCTTCGCCAGCGTCCAGGCCGTCGTCGGATAGTTCAGCCCCTTGATCAGGTTCTCCGCCACGCCCGGGTAGCCGGTGAGGACGATGGCCGCCGGGAAGCTCTGCTTCCTGAACTGGCGCTGGAAGTACTGCGGCGGCAGATAGACGTACGCGGTGCTGTTGATCCCCGACTTCGGACCGCTCACGGCGATCTTCTGGATCTGTCCGGCGACGGCGGGCTGCCTGCTGCCCGGTACGGACGTGTGCTGGGTCTCCATGACCGTGGCGTACCGGCCCGCGGCCGCGGCCTGCCCGACGACGGCCCCCAGATCCTGTTCCTGACCGAAGAGGTCGCCCCAGCTCCCGTAGAACAGGAAGTACTGATTGGCCGCGAGCGCGACGGCCGCGAAGATGGTCACCTGTGTGACGAACAGCATGCCGATACGGCCGAGTACGGCGCTCGGCGCA
Source organism: Streptomyces sp. NPDC088554 (assembly GCF_044752945.1). Lineage (NCBI taxonomy): Bacteria > Bacillati > Actinomycetota > Actinomycetes > Kitasatosporales > Streptomycetaceae > Streptomyces > Streptomyces sp. NPDC088554. The sequence goes on from NZ_JBIVMF010000014.1 coordinate 49,534, forward strand.
CGGCGGGACAGCCGTGGCCAGAGCCAGATGGTCGCCACAAACAGCAGCACGGCCACCAGAACCGCCAGGACCAGGACTTTTCTGCTGGTAAGACCCATGTCGACCGAGCTCTTCCGTGAGATTTTCCTGAAACCAGAGGAACCCGCTCCCGGAAAGCCTCGTCCTAGAGGTCGCAAAATGTCCGGTCCGCGCAGGAGAAGCGGACTCGGCCACCACAATCTCTCGCGGAGCCGGGAAGCGATGTCTGTGACGCTAGATGGGGATAAATCGGGATCGGTTCCGAATCGGACGGAACGTTCCTCGGGAGGCTCCGGGGAACGCCCCCGGCCGAACGGACTGCCTCAGCGCGCGCGACGGCTGCTGCGCGGCCCGCGCCCCGAGTCCGTCCCCGCGCTGGTGGGCACCGCCTGCGCGGTCATCGGCCTGATCGACATCGCCGCCGGAGTCTTCCCCCGCTTCCGGCACAGCCGGATGCACGACCTCGCCGAGGTGCTCCCCGGCGCGCTCGGCCCCTACGCCGCCGCGCTCGCGCTGAGCACCGGCGTCCTCCTGCTGCTGCTCGCCCACGGCCTCAAGCGCCGCAAGCGCCGCGCCTGGCGGGCCGCCGTCATCCTGCTGCCCGCGGGCGCCGTCGCCCAGTTCGCGTACCGGCACTCGGTGAGCGGCGTCGTGCTCTCACTGGCCCTGCTGGCGCTGCTGCTGTGGCACCGCCGCGAGTTCGCCGCCCTGCCCGACCCGCGCAGCCGCTGGAAGGCGCTGGCGAACTTCGTCCTGATGGGCGCGGGCTCCATCGGGCTCGGCCTGCTCATCGTCAGCGTCCATCCGCACCGGACCGTGGGCAACCCCAGCCTCTCCGAGAGGCTCGAACACGTACTGTTCGGCCTGTTCGGCTTCTCCGGCCCCATCGACTACAGCGGCATAGTCAGCGGCACCGTGGGCGACTCCCTGGGCGCCCTCGGCCTGCTCACCGCCCTCACCACCATCTATCTCGCCTTCCGGCCCGAGCACCCGGTCGCCCGGCTCACCGAGGACGACGAGCGGCAGCTGCGGGCGCTGCTCGCGCGCCACGGCGGCCGCGACTCCCTCGGCCACTTCGCGCTCCGCCGCGACAAGGGCGTCGTCTTCTCCCCCAGCGGCAAGGCGGCCGTCTGCTACCGCGTCGTCTCGGGGGTGATGCTCGCCAGCGGCGACCCCATCGGTGATGTCGAGGCATGGCCCGGCGCCATCGAACGCTTCATGGACGAGGCCAAGGCCCACTCCTGGACCCCCGCCGTCATGGGGTGCAGCGAGACCGGCGGAGAGGTGTGGACCCGCGAGACGGGGCTCTCCGTGCTGGAGCTGGGCGACGAAGCGGTGGTGGACGTGCCGGATTTCTCCTTGCAGGGACGCGCCATGCGCAACGTACGCCAGATGGTGAAGCGCATCGAGCGCGCCGGCTACGAAACGCGGGTACGACGCGTCCGTGACCTCTCCGACGGCGAGCTGGGGCGCGTCCGCCGCGCCGCCGACGACTGGCGCGGCACCGACACCGAGCGCGGCTTCTCCATGGCGCTCGGCCGGATCGGCGACCCCTCCGACGGCGACTCCGTGATCGCCACCGCCCACAAGCCGGGCGACGGCGACACGGGCCCCTACGGCGACCTGAAGGCCGTACTCCACTTCGTTCCCTGGGGTACGGACGGCATGTCCCTGGACCTGATGCGCCGCGACCGCTCGGCGGACCCCGGCATGAACGAGCTGCTGATCGTCGCCTCCCTGCACGCCGCCCCCGCGCTGGACGTGGTGCGCGTCTCCCTCAACTTCGCGATGTTCCGCTCGGCGCTCGCCCGGGGCGAGCGGCTCGGCGCGGGCCCGGTGCTGCGCTGCTGGCGGGGGCTGCTGGTCTTCCTCTCCCGCTGGTTCCAGATCGAGTCGTTGTACAAGTTCAACGCCAAGTTCCAGCCGCGCTGGGAGCCGCGTTACGTGGTCTTCCGCTCCCCCGGCGAGCTGCCCAGGATCGGGTTCGCCGCGATGCAGGCGGAGGGGTTCGTGACGCTCGCCCTGCCCCGCGCCCTGCGCCGGCTCGGCCGCGCCTCCCGGAGCCGTCCGGGCGAGCGCCCCACCGGACCGCCGTCCGACCACGAGGTCCGCACCACGTAGGGCACAGGACGGTCCACGGCTGCTGGACCGCCCTACGCCCTAGGGTGGACGTATGAGTACGTTGAGCGGGCGGGGCACGGTCGAGGGGCTGCCGGAGTGGGACCGCTGCGCGGTCATGGGCGTCGTCAATGTGACGCCCGACTCCTTCTCCGACGGGGGCCGCTGGTTCGACACCACGTCCGCCGTCAAACACGGCCTCGCCCTGGTCTCCGAGGGCGCCGACCTGGTGGACGTCGGCGGCGAGTCCACCCGGCCCGGCGCCCCCCGGGTCGACGAGGACGAGGAGCTGCGGCGGGTCGTTCCCGTCGTACGCGGCCTGGCGGCCGAGGGCGTCACCGTCTCCGTCGACACCATGCGCGCCTCCGTCGCCGAGCAGGCGGTCGCGGCCGGTGCCGCCCTGGTCAACGATGTCAGCGGCGGTCTCGCGGATCCGGCCATGGTGCCGGTGGTCGCCGAGGCCGGGGTGCCGTTCGTGGTGATGCACTGGCGCGGTTTCAGCGACCGGATGAACAGCCGCGCGCACTACACCGACGTGGTCGCCGAGGTCCTCTCCGAGCTGCGGATGCGGCTGGACACGGTGATCGCGGGCGGGATCGCCCCCGGGCGCCTCGTCATCGACCCCGGTCTGGGCTTCGCCAAGCGGGCCGAGCACGATCTGACACTCCTCGCCCACCTCTCCGAGCTGCGCACCCTGGGCTGTCCGCTTCTGGTCGCGGCCTCCCGTAAACGTTTCCTCGGCCATGTCCTCGCCGATGGCGAGGGTTCGCCACCGCCCGCCCGCGAGCGCGACGCGGCCACCGCCGCGGTCTCCGCCATCGCCGCCCATCAGAGCGCCTGGGCGGTCCGCGTCCACGAGGTACGGGCGACAGCGGACGCGGTACGGGTGGCGCGCGCCGTCGAGGGCGCCCGGTGAACGCCCGTACGGACACCGAACAGGTCGAGCTGGCCAACACCGCGCTCTACGACGCGATGGAGCGCGGTGACCTCGCGTCCTTGTCCGCGCTCTGGCTGGACAGCGAGGACGGCGAGGGCGCCAAGAACGGCGGAACCGACGGTGTGTCCTGCGTCCACCCGGGCTGGCCCGTGCTCAGGGGCCGCTCCGAGGTTCTGCGCTCCTATGCCCTGATCATGGCGCACACCGAGTACATCCAGTTCTTCCTGACCGACGTCGCGGTGTCCGTCCACGCGGACACGGCCCTGGTGACCTGTACCGAGAACATCCTGAGCGGCGGTCCTGCCGAGGAGGGCGGGGCGCTGGGACCGCTCGTCGGCCAGCTGGTCGTCGCGACCAACGTGTTCCGGCGCACGCCGGAGGGCTGGCGGATCTGGTCGCACCACGGCTCGCCCGTACTGGCCGAACCCGAGGAGGACCCGGACGCGGGCCCCTCCGTGTGAGCGGTCCCCCACCTCCCGGTGGATTGCGCGCCGGGGACCGGGGTAGGGAACGCGGCTACGACCCGCGCCACGACCGGCCGCTCCCACCCCTCGGGAGAGCGTTGTCAGTGCCCGCGGGTAGATTCGAAAGTGGGCGCCGAACCGCCCATACAGGGCAGTGCGCCCCGACGACCGACAACAGCAGGAGTGATTCGCGTGGATCGTGTCGCGCTGCGCGGCCTCAAGGCCCGTGGGCACCATGGCGTCTTCCCCCGGGAGCGCGAAGAGGGCCAGACCTTCATCGTGGACCTGGTGCTCGGCCTCGACACCCGTCCCGCGGCCGCCGCCGACGACCTGACGAAGACCGTGCACTACGGGATCGTGGCCGAGGAGGTCGTGGAGGTCGTCCAGGGAGAGCCGGTCGCCCTGATCGAGACACTGGCGGAGCGCATCGCCCAGCGGTGCCTGAAGCACGACGCCGTCCAGGAGGTCGAGGTCGTCGTCCACAAGCCGGACGCCCCGATCACCGTGCCGTTCGACGATGTGACCGTCACCATCACCCGGAGCCGAGTATGACGTTTCTTTCCGTGAACGGACCTCAGAGCGACCCGACCGCCCAGCCGGTGCCCGCCTCCGTGGTCGCGCAGGTGGACGCCGCGGACAGCACGCTGTCCAATCCGCGGCGGGCCGTGATCGCCCTCGGCGCCAATCTCGGCAACCGGCTGGAGACGCTCCAGGGCGCCATCGACGCCCTGGAGGACACCCCGGGAGTGCGGGTCAAGGCGGTCTCCCCGGTGTACGAGACGGAGCCCTGGGGCGTGGACCCGGACTCCCAGCCGTCGTACTTCAACGCGGTGGTCGTGATCAGGACGACGCTGCCGCCGTCCTCGCTGCTGGAGCGCGGCCAGGCCATCGAGGACGCCTACGACCGGGTCCGCGAGGAGCGCTGGGGGCCGCGCACGATCGACGTGGACGTCCTGGCGTACGCGGACGTCGTCTCGGACGACCCACGGCTCACGCTGCCCCACCCGAGGGCCCACGAGCGCGCCTTCGTGCTCGTCCCGTGGCACGACGTGGAGCCGGAGGCGCAGCTCCCGGGCCACGGGCCGGTCGCCGGACTGCTGGCCGGTGTCGGCCGGGACGGCGTGCTGCCCAGGCCCGATCTGGAACTCCGCCTGCCCGAGTAGTCGTTAGGCTCAGCGGACCGGCACAACGGACCGGTACGGCAGCAATACGGCAGCAAGGCGAAGGGCTTTTCTCGGTGAAGCAGTTGCGGATCGGCGTCCTCGTCGGCCTGTTCGTGGTGGCCGGTGTGCTGTCCTGGGCCGCCGCCCGGCTCTGGGACTCGTTCGACACCCTGCCGAGCGTGCCGCTCGCGGCGCCCATCGTGCTCGCGGCCATCGCCGCCGTCCTCGTCGCGACCGCGCTGTCGCTCCGGTCCCGGCTGAAGGCCCAGCGGGAGCGGCGCCCGGACGCGAAGGGCGTCGATCCGCTGATGGCCGCCCGCGCGGTGGTCTTCGGCCAGGCGAGCGCGCTGGTCGCGGCGCTGGTCTGCGGGATGTACGGGGGCACGGGCGTCTTCCTGCTGGGCTTCCTGGACATCCCCGCCCGCCGGGACCAGGCGATCTACGCGGGCGCCTCCGTGGTGGCGGGCATCGCGGTCATCGCCGCCGCCTTCTTCCTGGAGCACGTCTGCAAGCTCCCCGAGGACACGGAGGGCACCGGAGGCGGCGCGGCGCCCGCCGGGCACGCCTGACCCGGTACGTCCCGCCGGCTCCGTACCCCCGTACGGAACGGCCTCAGCGGGCCATGATCAGGCTCATCGCCTCCGCGCGCGTCGCGGGGATGCGCATCTGGCCACGGACCGCCGACGTGATCGTCTTGGCGCCCTGCTTGCGCACCCCGCGCATGGTCATGCACATGTGCTCGCACTCGATGACCACGATCGCCCCGCGCGGCTCCAGGATCTCCATCAGCGAGTCGGCGATCTGGGTCGTCAGCCGCTCCTGGACCTGCGGCCTGCGGGCGTAGACGTCCACCAGCCGGGCCAGCTTCGACAGTCCGGTGATCTTCCCGTCGGCCGATGGGATGTAGCCGACATGGGCGACCCCGACGAACGGCACCAGATGGTGTTCACAGCTGGACATCACCTCGATGTCCTTCACCAGGACCATCTCGTCGTGTCCGAGGTCGAAGGTCGTGGTCAGCACGGACTCGGGCGTCTGCCACAGACCGGCGAATATCTCCTTGTACGCCCGCGCCACCCGGCCGGGGGTCGCCCGCAGACCTTCCCGGTCCGGGTCCTCCCCCACCGCGATCAGCAGCTCGCGCACGGCGTCCTCGGCCCGCTTCTCGTCGAATACGCGGATCGGGCTCTCGCCGCCGTCCAGCGTCACCGGGTCGGTCATTGTGCCTCGTTCCTGTGCCGTTCCGTGGCGGGCAAAAAGGGATGCCGCGCTCCCCCAGGCTAGAACCTGAGGGGCGCGGCATCCATTCCGGGCCTGGTAGGAGCGGTGGCTCAGCTCTCCGGACGGTCCTCGGGGACCGCCTCGGTCGGCTTCTCACCGGCCGTCACGGCGGGCAGGCCGCCGTTCGCGCCGGCCGCGCCGTTGGTCAGCGCCAGCTCCTTGGGCGAGAGCACCGGGGGCCGCGTCGAGGGCGTACGACGCGACGATCCGGTCCACGCCGGGCGGGCCGGGCGCTTCACGATGGTCGAGAAGACCTCGGCGATCTGCTCCTTGTTCAGCGTCTCCTTCTCCAGGAGAGCCAGGACCAGATTGTCGAGCACGTCGCGGTTCTCGACGAGGATCTCCCACGCCTCGTTGTGCGCGGTCTCGATGAGCTTCTTGACCTCTTCGTCGACCAGCGCGGCGACCTCTTCCGAGTAGTCGCGCGCATGACCCATCTCACGGCCGACGAACGGTTCGGTGTTGTCACCGCCGAACTTGATCGCGCCGAGCCGCTCGGTCATGCCGTACTGCGTGACCATCGCGCGGGCCGTGGCGGTGGCCTTCTCGATGTCGTTGGCGGCGCCGGTGGTCGGGTCGTGGAAGACCAGCTCCTCGGCCGCGCGCCCGCCCAGCATGTACGCGAGCTGGTCGAGCATCTCGTTGCGCGTGGTCGAGTACTTGTCCTCGTCGGGCAGGACCATGGTGTAGCCCAGGGCCCGGCCGCGGGACAGGATCGTGATCTTGTGGACCGGGTCGGAGTTCGGAGACGCCGCGGCGACCAGGGCGTGTCCGCCCTCGTGGTACGCGGTGATCTTCTTTTCCTTCTCGGACATGATCCGGGTCCGCTTCTGCGGGCCCGCCACGACGCGGTCGATCGCCTCGTCCAGGGAGTGGTTGTCGACGAGCTTCTTGTCGCTGCGCGCCGTCAGGAGCGCCGCTTCGTTCAGCACGTTGGCAAGGTCCGCGCCGGTGAAGCCGGGCGTACGACGGGCGACGGCGCCCAGGTCGACGTCCGGAGCGACCGGCTTGCCCTTCTGGTGGACCTTGAGGATCTCCAGACGGCCCTGCATGTCCGGGCGGTCGACCGCGATCTGCCGGTCGAAACGTCCCGGGCGCAGCAGCGCCGGGTCGAGGATGTCGGGCCGGTTGGTGGCGGCGATCAGGATGACGCCGCCCTTCACGTCGAAGCCGTCCATCTCGACGAGCAGCTGGTTGAGCGTCTGCTCGCGCTCGTCGTGACCGCCGCCGAGGCCCGCGCCGCGGTGCCGGCCGACGGCGTCGATCTCGTCGACGAAGACGATCGCCGGGGCGTTCGCCTTGGCCTGCTCGAAGAGGTCGCGTACCCGGGAGGCACCGACACCGACGAACATCTCGACGAAGTCGGAACCGGAGATCGAGTAGAACGGAACGCCGGCCTCGCCCGCGACAGCACGGGCGAGCAGGGTCTTGCCCGTACCGGGCGGGCCGTACAGCAGCACACCCTTGGGGATCTTGGCGCCGACGGCCTGGAACTTCGCCGGCTCCTGGAGGAACTCCTTGATCTCGTGGAGTTCCTCGACGGCCTCGTCGGACCCCGCCACATCGGCGAAGGTCGTCTTCGGGGTGTCCTTGGTGATGAGCTTGGCCTTGGACTTCCCGAACTGCATGACCCGGGAACCGCCGCCCTGCATCTGATTCATCAGGAACAGGAAAACCACGACGATCAGCACGAAGGGAAGCAGCGAGAACAGCACCGAGAGGAACGGGCTCTGCTTCGAGGGCGAGACCGTATAACCCTTGGTGATGTCGCCGCTCTGGAACTTCGTCTGGAGCGTCGAGGCCAGCGTCGCGCCCTGGTTGCCGATATAGCTGGCCTGGATCTTGTTGCTGCCCTTGACCTTCAGGCCGTCCTTGAGGTCGACCTTGATGATCTGGTCATCGCCGGTGGTCAGTTTGACCTGCTCGGCCTGGTTCTTGTCGATCGCCTGGACAACCTCGCCGGTGTCCACCGTCTTGTAGCCGCCCGACTGGCCGACGACATTCATCAGCACGACCACGGCGAGGACGGCCAGCACGATCCACATGACCGGCCCACGGAAGTATCGCTTCACGTCCATCCATACGAGGCGAAGTCGCCCCGTCCCTCCTGCCCGTAGGTAAATGCTGCTGTGAGATAAAGAGTGCTCTTCGGACGGTACCCCAGCATCATGACCCGCGACCGCACGGGACGGCTGACAAACCCGCCTTCCCCTGCTCCAACGGCGCGCGGGGTGCTGGGGTTCCCGGCCGCGACGAGCCCTTTCCGTAACGCCTCGTCGCTCTTACGCGGGTACGGAAACGCTCCGGACCACCCGGAAGTGGCCGAGCGCCCCCTCCGTACTAGCCCCCGTAGACGTGCGGCGCGAGAGTGCCGACGAAAGGCATGTTGCGGTACTTCTCCGCGTAATCCAGGCCGTATCCGACGACGAACTCATTGGGAATGTCGAAGCCGATCCATTTGACGTCGATCGCGACCTTTGCGGCATCCGGCTTACGGAGCAGGGTGCAGACCTCCAGCGAGGCCGGTTCCCGTGAACCGAGATTGGACAGCAGCCACGACAGTGTCAGCCCCGAGTCGATGATGTCCTCGACGATCAGGACGTGCTTGCCCTTGATGTCGGTGTCCAGGTCCTTCAGGATCCGGACCACGCCGGAGGACTGGGTGCCCGCCCCGTACGAGGAGACGGCCATCCAGTCCATCGTCACGGGGGTGGACAGGGCCCGCGCCAGGTCGGCCATGACCATCACGGCACCCTTGAGGACCCCGACGAGAAGAAGGTCCTTGCCCGCGTATTCCGCGTCGATCTTCGCTGCCAGCTCGGCCAGCTTCGCGTCGATCTCTTCCTTGGTGATGAGCACCGACTGGAGGTCGTCGCCCATGTCCTTGTCGTCCACCCGCATCGCTTTCGTCGTCGGCCAGAGGTCCGGAGCCGGGAGCCCCGGAGACACAGCCGTAGTGCATCAGCGCTTCAGCCCTGCCGGATGACCAGTCTGCCACCCTGCCTCCTGGCCTCCACGCGGCCGGGCAGGTTGATGGCTCCCTGGCCGCGCCAGCCGGTGATCAGACGGTCGACCTCTTCGATGTGCCGGGCGAACAGCGAACCGGCGGGGGCGCCCGCCTCGATGGCCGCCCTGCGGAGCACCCGGCGGCGGACGGCGGACGGGAGCGCGTACAGCTTGGCGCACTCCAGCAGGCCCGTCTCGTCCCGTACGGTCCCCGCCGCGTCGAGCGCCCAGACGTCCAGGGCGTCGGCGTCGTCGCGGGAGAGCTGTGCGGTACGGGCCAGGGCCTCGACGACGCCTTTGCCGAGGGCCTTCTCCAGGGCGGGCAGCCCTTCGTGGCGCAGTCGTGAGCGGGTGTACGCCGGGTCGGCGTTCTGCGGGTCGTCCCAGACCGGGATCGACTGGACGAGGCATGCCTTGCGGGCGGTCTGCCGGTCGAGCTGGAGGAAGGGCCGCCGGTAGCGTCCGGCCGTCCCCGAGACGGCCGCCATACCGGACAGGGAGCGTGTGCCGGAGCCGCGGGCGAGGCCCAGCAGGACGGTCTCGGCCTGGTCGTCGCGGGTGTGGCCGAGCAGGACGGCCGCCGCGCCATGGCGCTCCGCGGCGGCGTCGAGCGCGGCGTACCGTGCGTCGCGGGCGGCGGCCTCGGGGCCGCCGTCGCGCCCGACGGACACGGCGACGGATTCGACGGGGTCGAGCCGCAGGGCCCGGAGCCGGACGACGACTTCGGCGGCGAGCCGGTCGGATCCGGCCTGGAGGCCGTGGTCGACGGTGACGGCGCCCGCCCGGATGGAGAGTTTGGGGGCCTCGAAGGCGAGGGCGGACGCGAGCGCCATGGAGTCGGCGCCGCCCGAGCAGGCGACGAGCACGAGGGGCGGTTCGCCCCGGGAAGAGGAGGAAGAGGAGGAGGACGGCGGGGAGGAGACGGCGGAACAGGTCTCCGTCCGCTCGGTGAGGATGTCGTGGAGTACGCGGCGGACCGCCAGGCGTATCGCCGCGACCGCAGGATGGGGACCCATATCCGGTGCCCTTCGTGAAGTTATTTGGGGGTGCCTCGGTCGAGGTAAGAGCGGGGAGCGTCACTCAGAGTGCGTCGATGGTGACAGAACCGAGCCATTACCCGAGCATTGCACGCCTATCCCTCACTCACGGTCCCTCGGATGGGTGATACCTGAGGCGTACATCTGCCATTCGACGGCTCGGAGCTCAGGATTCCGCCCTGCGGTGCACCCGTGCGACCCAGTCCGCGGGTTTGGCGATCTCCGCCTTGGTGGGGAGGGTGTTCGGCGAGGTCCAGACCCGGTTGAAGCCGTCCATGCCGACTTCCTCGACCACGGCGCGTACGAACCGCTCCCCGTCCCGGTACTGACGGAGCTTGGCGTCGAGGCCCAGCAGCCTGCGCAGGGCGAGGTCCAGTCGGCCGGCGCCGCGCGCCCTGCGCTGCTGGAACTTCTCGCGGATCTCGGCTACGGAGGCCACCGCCTCGGGCCCGACACCGTCCATCACATAGTCCGCGTGGCCTTCGAGCAGCGACATCACCGCGGTGAGCCGGCCGAGGGTCTCGCGCTGCGCCGGGGTCTGGACCAGCTCGACGATGCTGCGCCCGCCGTCGTCGTTCTCCTCGCCCTCGGGACGGCCGCCCACGAGCGACTGGGTCGCCTCGCGCAGCCGTTCGATGAGAGTCATCGGGTCGACGTCGGTCTGCTCCAGGAATGACTGGATCTCGCCCTGGAGGTGGTCGCGCAGCCAGGGCACCCCGGTGAACTGGGTGCGGTGGGTCTCCTCGTGGAGCGCCACCCAGAGCCTGAAGTCGTGCGGGTCGACGTCCAGTTCACGTTCGACATGGACGATGTTGGGGGCGACGAGCAGCAGCCGGCCGCCGACGGCGGCGGCGGCGGCCGGGAGATCGCGGGTGGCGGGCGCGAACGTCTCGTACTGCCCGAGCACCCGGGAGGACATGTACGACAGCAGCACGCCGACCTCGACGCCGGTGACCTTGCCGCCGACCGCGCCGATCACGGCGCCGCCGGGGCCGCCGGAGCGGCGCTCCCGCATCTTCTCGAACAGGGGCGCCAGCAGCTCGCGGAACCCGGCGACATTGGCCTTCACCCAGCCGGCCCGGTCCACGACGAGGACCGGGGTGTCCGGCGGCTCATGGCCCTCGGGGATCATCCGCGTGTACGCGCGGACGTGCCCCTCCGCCGCCTTGGCGTGCCGCCTCAGCTCGGCGACGATCTCGCGCGCCTCGTCCCGGGTGACCTCGGGTCCTGGCCGCACGAGGCGGCTCGCGGTCGCGACCGCGAGTTTCCAGTCGACCATCTCTGCACCACCGATGCTCGTCATGCGTCAACCGTACGTGGTCGGGTGGACGAGCGGTGAGGGGCCGCCGACCCGGTTCTTCCCCCATCCCGCCCCCTAGGGGCCGGGGCCGGGCACGGAACCGGGCGTTCCCGTACGGCCGATCGAGGCCCCCGGCGGACCCGTGCCCCGGCCGCCGTCCGGCACGCCCCGGCCGCCGTCCGGCACGCCACCGGCTGCCGCCCGGCCCCGGCTACCGCGGCGCCTTCGCGGGGAGCAGCGCCGCCGAGAGCCGGTCCAGGGCCGCCTGCGCGGCGGCGGGGGCCTCCGTCGAGCCCGCCATGAAGGCGAAGGCCAGCAGTCGGCCGTTGGCGCCGACGACCGTACCGGCCAGGGCGTTCACCCCGGTGAGGGTGCCGGTCTTGGCCCGGATGAGCCCGGTGGCGGGCTTCTCCCGCGCGTACCGGGCGCGCAGCGTGCCGGTGAACCCGGCGATCGGCAGCCCGGTCAGGACGGGGCGCAGCTCCGGGTGGGCGGGGTCGGCGGCATGCGCCAGCAGGGCGGTGAGGAGGGCCGCGCCGGCCCGGTCTGCCCGGTTCAGCCCGCTGCCGTCGGCGAAGCGGGCGCCGGCGACGGGCAGTCCGAGTTCGCGCAGCCGGTCCTGGACGGCCCGGCCCGCGCCGTCGAAGCTCGCGGGCAGGCCCGCGGCGATGGCGGTCTGCCGGGCCAGCGACTCCGCGATGTCGTTGTCGCTCTCGGTCAGGGTGCGTTCGACCAGCGCGGAGAGCGGAGCGGAGTGGATCTTCGCGAGGGGTTTGGCCCCCTTGGACGCGCCGCCCTTCTTCGGTGCGTCGGCGGTCTTGACCCCGCGCTCGCGCAGCAGCTCGGCGAAGACCCGGGCGGCGTCCCCGGCGGGGTTGCCGCTGCGCGGCGCCGGGCCGCTGGTCGACTTGTCGAGACGGCCCTGGTCGGACATCAGCGCCACCACGGGGGCGATGTTGTCGTTGGGGCCTATGGGGTGTTCACGGGGGCCCGAGTAGAGGGAGACGTCGTACCGCAGCTCGATCCGGTCGATCCCCCGGTCGCGCAGGGCGCGGGCGGTGTCGTCGGCCAGCGCCTCCAGTCCCGTGCGGTCGAGGGTGGCGTCGCCGCCGCCCACCAGGGTGAGCCGCCGCCCGTCCGGGGCGGCCAGGACGGTGGTGGCGATGCGGTGGTCGGGGCCGAGTGCGGAAAGCGCGGCGACCATGGTGGCGATCTTCACCGTGGAGGCCGGGATCATCGGTTCGGCGTCGCCCTTCCCGTACAGCCGGCGGCCGGTCGCGGCGTCGACGACGGAGGCGGTACGGGACGGGCCGAGCGCCTTGTCGTCGAGGAGCGCGCCGAGGGTCCTGCCGAGTCCGGGCGGGACCTCCGGCGCCGCCTTGAGGCCGGCGGCCGTGCGGTCGGCGGCGCGCAGCGGGGAGAGCACGCCCGCGGCGCTGGGTGCGGGCGCGGGCGTACGCGGGGCGGGAGCGCCGTGCGGTGCGCCACCCGTACGGTCCTGGGCGGCCGCCCAGGCGCGCTCGGCCCTGCGCTGGCCGGAGTCCCAGGGGCCCGTCGCGGCCACCACCACGGCGGCGAGTGCCAGGCCCGCCGCCACGGAACCCGCCGTGAGCTGCCACACTTTCGGCTCAAGCACGGTTGACCAGCCCCTTTCGCGATCACACTCCTGCGTGGGGGACACTTAATCACTGCGCCTTGCCGCGAGCATGGCACCCCGGCCAGGAACCGTCTGTCAGGCCGGGTCCCGGGGGCCCTCTCCGCGCAGACGCAGTATCACCGGACATTTTGTGCTGATCATGGAGGAGCCACCCGTGGAGTTCGACGTCTTCATCGAGATCCCTAAGGGTTCGCGGAACAAGTACGAGGTGGACCACGAGACCGGTCGGATCCGCCTTGACCGCCGTCTCTTCACCTCGACCAGCTACCCGGCCGACTACGGCTTCGTCGAGAACACCCTCGGCGAGGACGGCGACCCGCTGGACGCGCTCGTCATCCTGGACGAGCCCACCTTCCCGGGCTGTGTCATCAAGTGCCGCGCCATCGGCATGTTCCGGATGACCGACGAGGCCGGCGGCGACGACAAGCTGCTGTGCGTCCCGGCGTCCGACCCCCGGGTGGAGCACCTGCGCGACATCCACCACGTCTCGGAGTTCGACCGCCTGGAGATCCAGCACTTCTTCGAGGTCTACAAGGACCTGGAGCCCGGCAAGTCCGTCGAGGGCGCCGACTGGGTCGGCCGTACCGAGGCCGAGGCCGAGATCGAGGCTTCCTACAAGCGCCTTGAGGCGCAGGGCAACGCGCACTGACGCGTACTTCTCCGTGCGACCGGCGGACACGCCGGACGGAACGACGGGCGGCGTACCCCTCGTGGGTGCGCCGCCCGTCCGCGTGTGCCCGCCCAGGTCCGTACCCATACTGGGCAGACAGCGGGGCCGTGGGGCCGAGGAACGGACGACGGGGTGAACGACGGGGCTGGTGACGACAGGGAGTGAGGGCGCAGACAGTGGTGGCCGAGCCGGACGGTCCCGACGACCGGAAGCCGTCGTCGGACGAGGCGCACAGCGCCTTCGCCCCGCCGCCGGGGGTCGGGCAGCCGCAGGCCGACGAGCGGGACCATCCCTCGTCGGAGTTCGCCCTCCCCGGCGGTCTGACCGGTACGGCTCCGGGCGGTACGGCTCCGGAGCGGCCCGAGCCCGAGCGGTCGGCCTTCGACCTGCCGGGCGGCGCGCCGTCCCCGTACGGCGGCCGCCGTACCACCGCGCCTCCCACCCCCGCGCGGGGCGTGCCCCTGGTGACGCTGACCAAGGACGCGCCCTGGCAGGACCGGATGCGGACGCTGCTGCGGATGCCGGTCGGCGACCGTCCCGTACCGGAGCCGGTGCAGCGGCACGACGACATGGGGCCCGCCGTGCCCCGGGTGCTGGACCTGACGCTGCGCATCGGCGAGCTGCTGCTGGCGGGCGGGGAGGGCGCCGAGGACGTCGAGGCGGCGATGTACGGGGTCACGAGCGCGTACGGACTCGACCACTGCGAGCCGACCGTCACCTTCACCCTGCTGTCGATCTCGCACCAGCCGTCGCTGGTGGAGGACCCGGTGACGGCCAGCAGGACGGTACGCCGGCGGGGCACCGACTACACGCGGCTGGCCGCCGTGTACACGCTCATCGACGACATCACCACCGAGGACACGGGCGTCACTCTGGAGGAGGCGTACCGGCGGCTGGCGGAGATCCGCCGCAACCGGCACCCCTACCCGGGCTGGGCGCTGACCGTGGCGAGCGGGGTGCTGGCCGGGGCCGCCTCCGTGCTGGTCGGCGGTGACCTGGTGGTGTTCGTGGCCGCCGCGCTCGGCGCGATGCTCGGGGACCGGCTGGCGTGGCTGTGCGCGGGACGCGGGCTGCCGGAGTTCTACCAGTTCGTGGTGGCGGCGATGCCGCCCGCCGCGATGGGGGTGGCGCTGACGCTGATCGGTTCGGCCCTGCACTGGGGCGGCCGGCCCTCGGCCGTGATCACCGGCGGGCTGTTCGCGCTGCTGCCGGGGCGGGCGCTGGTGGCGGGGGTGCAGGACGGGCTGACGGGCTACTACATCACCGCGTCCGCACGGCTGCTGGAGGTCCTGTACTTCTTCATCGCGATCGTCATAGGTGTGCTGATGGTGCTCTATCTGGGCGTGCAGCTGGACGCCCAGCTGAACCCGGAAGCGGCGCTGCACACGGTCGCGCGGCCCTTGGTGCAGATCCTGGCGGCGGTGACGCTGAGTCTCACCTTCGCGATCCTGCTCCAGCAGGAACGTTCCACCGTGCTGCTGGTGTCGCTCAACGGCGGGGTCGCCTGGACGGTCTACGCGGCGATGCACGACACGGGCGGGATCTCGCCGGTCGCCTCGACGGCGGTCGCGGCGGGGCTGGTGGGGCTCTTCGGGCAGCTGCTGTCGCGCTACCAGTTCGCCTCCGCGCTGCCCTATGTCACAGCGGCGCTCGGCCCGCTGATGCCGGGCTCGGCAACCTACTTCGGGCTGCTCGGCTTCGCCCAGAACCAGCTGGACCGGGGGCTCGCGTCGCTCTCCACGGCGGTAGCGCTGGCGCTGGCCATCGCGATCGGGGTGAACCTCGGCGGGGAGGTCTCCCGGCTGTTCCTCAAGGTGCCGGGCTCGGGCCGGGCATCGAGCCGCCGCGCGGCCAAGCGGACGCGCGGCTTCTAGCGGCCGGGACGTCCCGGCCGCTGGTAGCCCGTACGGCTCAGGGGGCGATACCAGCGGCCGTACGCGTCCCACCAGCAGCGGGTACGGCGCTCAGCGCTTGGCGTGGCGCCCGCGCCCCGGCTCCCCGGAAGCGTCCGGCCCCTCGGGCGCCTGCTGCGCCGCGTGCCCACCGTGCGCGCCATGCCCGCCGTGGGCACCGGGAACGCCCTGGCCGCCGGGGGCGCCGTACGCGTCGGGAGCGCCGTACACACCCTGCGTGCCGTACGCGCCAGGGGCACCGTACGCACCCGGCGCGCCCTGCGTACCGGGGGCGCCGGGGGCGCCCTGGTTGCCGTAGCCGCCCGGGGTGACCGCCGGGAACTGCATCGTCGCGCGGTCCACACCGGGGCCGGGGCCCACCGGGGTCTGCGGGAGGGCCTCGGCCTGAGCGGCCCGGCCGCCCGCCGCCGCTTCCTTCTTGTTCTTGGAGCGCGCCCGGAGGAACTCGATCACGATCGGCAGCACCGAGATCAGCACGATCGCGATCAGGATCAGGTCGATGTGCTCACGCACGAGCGCGATCTTGCCGAGCCCGGCGCCCAGCAGCGTGACGCCCGCGCCCCAGAGGACGCCACCGATGATGTTGAAGGTGATGAACGAGCGGTAGTTCATCCGGCTCACACCGGCGATGATCGGCGTGAACGTACGGATCACGGGGACGAAGCGGGCCAGCACCAGCGACTTGGGGCCGTACTTCTCGAAGAACTCGTGCGCCTTCTCGACGTTCTCCTGTTTGAAGAGCTTGGAGTCCGGCCGCTTGAACAGCGCGGGCCCGACCTTCCGGCCGAAGAGATACCCGACCTGGTCGCCCACGATGGCCGCGAGCACCACCAGGGAGCAGACGATCCACAGCGGGGTGTCCAGCGCGCCCGTCGTCACCAGCAGCCCGGTGGTGAAGAGCAGCGAGTCGCCCGGCAGGAAGAAGCCGATGAGCAAGCCGGACTCGGCGAAAACGATGACCAGAACACCGATGAGCCCGAAGGTCCCGATCAGATAGTCCGGGTCCAGCCAGCTGGGTCCGAGCGCAAGGGTGGTCACGGGTTCCGGACTCCTGAGTCGTTGGTCGGTCGATCGTCGAATCGGCGTGGTCGGCCGCGCACAAGTTATCAACGCCTGTCCGCGCCCCCAGGTTCCACCCTGCCCCCGCACACCGCCAACTTCCGGAGCGCGAACCGCCCCGGCGTGACGGTGGGCGCACACCCGGATACGTACGGTCCGCGCGCGCCGCCGAAAGGCGGTTCCCGGCGTCTCTCCGTATTCTCACTGAGGGGGGCGCACCCCATTCCCGAGGAGATCCGATGCCACTCCATCGCGGCGCGGACAGGGCGGCCGAGATCCCCGTCGCGGACCGGGACGAGCTGCGCAGGCTGTCGCTCAACCCCTTCTACGGCGAGGCGGATCCGACCGGCGAGATGACCTCGGCGCCGCCCACGCACCGGCTGCCCGACGGTCCGACGGCGCCCGACACCGCGTACCAGCTGGTCCATGACGAGCTGATGCTCGACGGCAACTCACGGCTCAATCTGGCCACCTTCGTCACCACGTGGATGGAGCCGCAGGCCGGGGCGCTGATGGCGGAGTGCCGGGACAAGAACATGATCGACAAGGACGAGTACCCGCGCACCGCCGAGCTGGAGCGGCGCTGTGTGGCGATGCTCGCCGACCTCTGGAACGCCCCCGACCCGGCGGCGACCGTGGGCTGCTCGACCACCGGGTCCAGCGAGGCCTGCATGCTCGCCGGGCTGGCGCTCAAGCGCCGCTGGGCCACGCGCAACGCGGCGCGCTATCCGGCGACCGCCCGGCCGAATCTGGTCATGGGCGTCAATGTGCAGGTGTGCTGGGAGAAGTTCTGCGCCTTCTGGGAGGTCGAGGCGCGCCAGGTGCCCATGGAGGGCGACCGCTTCCACCTCGATCCCCGGGCCGCGGCCGAACTCTGCGACGAGGACACCATCGGGGTCGTGGGGGTGCTGGGCTCGACCTTCGACGGGAGTTACGAGCCGATCGCCGAGCTGTGCGCGGAGCTGGACGCCCTCCAGGAACGTACCGGCCTGGACATCCCGGTCCATGTCGACGGGGCGTCGGGGGCCATGATCGCGCCGTTCCTCGACGAGGATCTCGTCTGGGACTTCCGGCTGCCGCGCGTCTCCTCGATCAACACCTCGGGGCACAAGTACGGACTGGTCTATCCCGGCGTCGGCTGGGCGCTGTGGCGCTCGCCCGCCGAGCTTCCCGAAGAGCTGGTCTTCCGCGTCAACTATCTGGGCGGCGACATGCCCACCTTCGCGCTGAACTTCTCCCGGCCGGGAGCGCAGGTGGTCGCGCAGTACTACACGTTCCTGCGGCTCGGCAGGGACGGCTTCCGGGCCGTCCAGCAGACCGCCCGCGACATCGCCGGAGGGCTGGCGGACCGGATCGGGCGGCTGGCCGATTTCCGGCTGCTCACCCGGGGGGACCAACTGCCCGTGTTCGCGTTCACCACCGCCCCCGGGGTAACGAACTTCGATGTCTTCGACGTCTCGCGCCGGCTGCGCGAACACGGCTGGCTGGTGCCCGCGTACACCTTCCCCGCCCACCGCGAGGACCTGTCCGTCCTGCGGGTGGTCTGCCGCAACGGCTTCTCGGCCGACCTCGCCGCACTGCTCCTGGCCGACCTGGAACGCGTCCTGCCCGAGCTACGGCTCCAGGAGCGCCCCCAGGACCGCGACAAGGCGTCCGCCACGGGCTTTCACCACTGAGGAGACCGAGCCGGTACGGATACGGCCCGGGGCGGGCCGTTCGCCTCCTCATGGCTGTCCCCTTCATCGGGCGATCCCCGTCGCGTACGGGTTCTCCCGCCCCTCGGTGAGGATCCCCACGAACGGCTCGCCCTCGCCCGCGAAGGTGTACGCCCCGCCCTCGATGCGCTCGATCAGGCCCCGGGTCCACGGCTGCGGGCCCTCGCGGTCAGTTCCTGTCCACGAGGGCGCGGGCGGCACGAGGGGCGTCAGAGACAGAATTCCGTACGGCCGTGCTGCACCGAGATCCACTTCTGGGTCGTGAACGCCTCCACCACGGAGTCCCCGTTGAGCCGGCCCATCCCGGAGATCTTCTCCCCGCCGAAGGCCACCATCGGGTCGTCCAGCACGGTCGCGTCGTTGACATGCATCATGCCGGTGACGATCCGCTTGGCGAACGCGACCCCGCGCTCCACATTGGCCGTGTGCACGGCCCCGCTCAGCCCGTACGGGGTGTTGTTCGCGATCCGTACGGCCTCTTCCTCACCGTCGAACGTGGTCAGGATCGCCACCGGGCCGAAGATCTCCTGGAACATCAGCGGGGAGTCCTCCGCCAGTCCGGTCAGCACCGTCGGCTCCACCAGCGTGCCGCGCGTACGCCCCCGTACGAGCGCGGTCGCGCCCTCCGCGAGCGCCTGGTCCACCACCGCGGTCAGGGCGTCGGCCCGGAAGGTGTTGATGACCGGGCCGATCCGGGTCTCCGGGTCGCGCGGGTCGCCGGTCCTGAGCGCCGCCACCTTCGCGACGAACCGCTCGGTGAACTCCCGCTCGACGGCGCGGTCCACCAGGATCCGGTTGGCGGCCATGCAGACCTGGCCCTGGAAGTAGAACCGGCTGTACACCGCCGCGTCCACCGCGTAGTCGAGCTGGTCGTCGTCGAGGTCGTCGAGGACGACCAGCGCGCTGTTGCCGCTCATTTCGAGGATCACGCGCTTGAAGAGGCTGCCCGCGACCGTACTCACATGGCGGCCGATCCGGTCGGAGCCGGTGAACGAGATCGCCTTCGGGACCGGGTGCTCGATCAGCGCGTCGCCGATCTCCGCTATGTCCGTGATCACCACGTTGAGCAGCCCCGGGGGCAGCCCGGCGTCCTCGAAGAGCTTGGCTATGAGCCCGCCGCCGACCACCGGGGTGTTCTGGTTGGGCTTGATCACCACGGCGTTGCCGAGCGACAGCGCGGGCGCCACCGACTTGATCGCCAGCAGGAAGGGGAAGTTGAAGGGGCTGATCACACCCACGACACCGACCGGCAGCCGGTAGGAGCGGTTCTCCCGCCCGTCGACCGTCGAGGGCATGATCTGGGCCTCGGGGCGCAGCGACAGCTGGATCGCCTCGCGGAGGAACTCCTGGGCCGTCCCGACCTCGTCGAGCGCCCTGGACCTGGTGGTGCCCAGCTCGTCGATGATCGCCTCGACGATCTCCTCCGCGCGCTCCTCGATCAGGGCGAGGACCCGCTCGAAGACCGGCCTGCGGAGGTACGGATTGGTCGCGGCCCACAGACGCTGCGCGCGTTCGGCCGCACGGTAGGCTTCATCGACCTCGCGGGCGGTGGCGACGGTGATGGCGGCGAGCTTCTCCCCGTTGTACGGATTGAAGTCGATGATGTCCCACGAGCCGTTGCCGGTCCGCCACTCGCCGTCGATGTACTGGTAGGCCAGTTCGGTGAAGTAGGACATGCGATCCCTTACTACAGGTGCTGCCGGTGCAAACCCCTGATACAGCGTCATCGTACTGATGTCTCAGATCAGTTGGAGCAGTCCGCGCAGCACGTCTCGGCTCTCTTCCGGCCCCGGGCTGTCCTCCTGGAGTCGCGCCATCACCCGTTCGTACTGGGCGACTTCCTCGCGCTTGTCCAAGTAGAGCGCGCTGGTGAGCTGTTCGAGGAAGACGACATCGGAGAGATCCGACTCGGGGAAGCTCAGCATGGTGAACGCGCCGCTCTCGCCCGCGTGTCCGCCGAAGCTGAACGGCATGACCTGGAGCGTGATGTTGGGCTGCTCCGAGACTTCGATCAGATGCCTCAACTGCCCCTGCATCACGGCGCGGTCGCCGTACGGACGGCGCAGCGCGGCTTCGTCGAGGATGGCGTGGAAGCGGGGCGGGCGCTCGGAGACGAGGGCCTTCTGCCGTTCGAGCCGCAGCGCGACCCGGCGCTCGACCTCGGCGCGGGGCGCGTCGGGCTGGCCCCGGGTGACGACGGCGTGCGCGTACTCCTCGGTCTGGAGCAGACCGTGCACGAACTGCACTTCGTAGATACGGATCAGCGAGGCGGCGCCTTCGAGACCGATGTACGTCTGGAACCAGCCGGGCAGCACATCGCCGAAGCTGTGCCACCATCCCGCGACGTTGGCCTCCCGGGCGAGACCGAGCAGGGCACCGCGTTCGCCCTCGTCGGCCACCCCGTAGAGGGTCAGCAGGTCCTCGATGTCCCTGGCCTTGAAGCTCACCCGTCCCAACTCCATACGGCTGATCTTGGACTCGGATGCGCGGATCGAGTAGCCCGCGGCTTCACGTGTGATGCCGCGTGTCTCGCGCAGCCGTCTCAGCTGTGAGCCCAGCAGGATGCGCCGCACCACGGAACCGCCCGATTCGGCTGCGGTCACGTCTCCAACCCTCCCCGTCACGTGTGTCCCGTTTGGAGCACACCCCCTACTCCAAGTGCCGGATTCTGCCATCAAAACGCTTCGCCCCGTACTCATTCGATTACGGAAATAAGAAGCCTTTGCGGAGAGAGTAAAACTGGTCACGGGGAGAAATGAGCCACTACCCGTACGGGCAGGGATGATTCCGGCGCGTGCACGTGCATCTGCCCTTGCATCTGCCGTGCGCATTCGGAACCATGGGGCTCCGCGCACCTGCGCACTCGTTCGTATTGACGTGTCGTGATGCTGGACCACACAGCGCTGGACCACCGCAGTATCGCTACGGCCGCGAATCCCGGGAGTGCCTCGCATGGGGATGAATGGATCGACCATGCTTCAGCCTTCGAAGCAGGGGCTTCCCCCGATCGACCCCGCGGCGGCGGCGGGCTCGATGTCGTGCGCCCTGCCACCCCGGTACGAGGCGGTACGCGGGGCGCGGCAGTTCACCAGGACCACGCTGAGCCAGTGGGAGATGAGCGACCGTTTCGACGATGTCGCGCTGGTCGTCTCGGAATTGGTCACCAACGCGCTGCGGCACGCCCTGCCCGCCGACACCCCGCGCGGACCGCAGGAAGCCTCCGTGCGGCTGCATCTGGTGCGCTGGTCGTCGCGGCTCGTGTGCGCCGTACGGGACCCGAGCTGCGCCGGCCCGACGACGCGGGAGTCGGAGGAGGACTGCGCGGCCGAGTCCGGCCGCGGGCTGTTCCTCGTGGAGTCGTTCAGCGACACCTGGGGCTGGCATCCGCTCGCCGGATCGCTGCACGGCAAGGTGGTCTGGGCGCTCTTCCAGCTCCGCTCCGACCGTACGGACGCGACGGGCTGACCCGGCGAGAACGGTCATAACAAACAGAACGGACGGGCGGGCCGCCGGTGGCTGGAATATGCCACTGGCGGCCCGCTCCGTTCGACCGGCGCGCCTCTTGGTCCATACCTATCCAGCCATACACGCGGACAGATTGACCGAAACCCGTCCCTCCGTGAGGACGGGAAGCGGTGGTGCGGCGGCGGTGGCCCGCTGTGCGCTCAGCCGCCCCCGGCCAGATGGTCGAACTCCCCGGCCTTGACGCCGATCAGCAGCGACTCGATCTCGGCAGGGGTGTAGACGAGCGCGGGTCCGTCGGGATGGCGCGAGTTGCGCACCGCCACCTCGCCCCCCGGCAGCCTGGCGAACTCCACGCAGGAACCCTGGGAGTTGCTGTGCCTGCTCTTCTGCCAGACGACTCCGTGAAGCTCTGTGGCCGCCATGCCGTTGTACACGTGGTGCACAGGTCGCTCCCCGAGTTGCAAGGTGCAGGTGTCAATTTTCTCGGATCATAGCCGTGTTTCATATGCCGCTGCATGAGCATATGCACGTGCACGCGGGATGTCCTCGCCCGCCCACGCCGGAAACCTCCACGCTTCGGAAGAGACGTGACGGGCGACCGTCAGGATCCCTTCCGCCCCACGTTTCAGGAAACAGGTCGGTCCGCCCGCCCCCGGACCGCCGTCTCCCGCCCCCGGCCCGAGTCGGCGCGGCGCCGAGCCGTACGGCAGCAGCCCCATCTCCCGGGCGTTCTTGATGGCGCGCGCCATCAGCCGCTGCTGCTGGGCGCTGATCCGCGCCACCCGGGGCTGCGGATCTTGCCCCGGGCCCGGAACGGGCGGTCTCCCTCAGCGCCCGGAGCCAGCTCATGGGGTGAGCGTAGCGATTACTGGATATATGGGGTGATTGATGACGTACGGGCGCGGCCGCGCCCCCGCCTCACCGCGCCCCCGCGCCCCGCCGCGCCTCAGCCCGCCGGGCGGATCCTGCCTCGCCGGTCCCCCGAGCCCCGCGTACCGCCGGGGACATGGGCCGCGTCCGCCGCCGAGGTGCCGTGGGTCCAGCCCTCGACGTCGGTCACCCCGCGGACCCGGGTCGCCACGGTCTCCGGGAACATCCGGTCCGTACGGTCGGCCACGGCCACCTCGCGCGCGGCGAGGACGGGGAGCAGCCGGGCATCGCCCTCCTCGGCCTCCCCCGAAGCCTCCTCCACCACCTGCCCCACGGCCTGTTCGGCCGCCAGCGCCAGCCGTTCGCCGAGCCGGTGGGCGTACGCCATCAGGAACGACTGCCGGAAGGTCTTCGTCCTCCTGCGCCCACCCGCGCGCTGGGCCGCCTCCGCGCGGGTCATCGCCGCCGTGCCCTGGACCAGCAGCGAGGTGTACAGCAGCTCGACCGCCTCCAGATCCGGTTCGAACCCGACCACCGTCGAGAAGCCGAACGCGCTGTTCCACACCGCGCGGCAGCGGTTCGCGGAGGCCACGGCGTCGAGCAGGATCGCCTTCGCCGTCTCGTACGGCGCGTCCACCCCGATCCGGCACGCGCCGGGCACATCGCCGCGATGGGTACGGTCCGCGAGCAGGGCCTCGTCGATGCTGTGGCGCGCCATCAGCTCCTGCGCCTTGGCGGTGAGCGCCTCCGCCTCCTGCGGGTATCCGGTCGCCTCCGCTTTGGCGAGCAGCGCCCGGATCCGGGTCAGCATGCGCGGCTCGCCGTCCACGGGCGGCAGATGGACGGGCGCGCCGGGCACGGGCCCGACCGGTTCGAGCGCGGGCAGCCGGGCGAGCAGCAGGTACAGCTCCAGCACGGCGGTGGCGTACGAGAACCGGTCGGCCCGGTAGGCCGCCGCGGGATCGAGGTCGGCGAGCTGCGCGGCCCAGCGCGGCGTCTGCCGCTCGTACCGCCGCGACTCCGCGACGATCAGCTCGGTGACCAGCCGCAGATGGGGCTCGTCCAGGTCGCGGCGGACCAGCCTTACGACATCGGCGGGCTGCCAGCCGCGCTCCCAGGCCAGTCGTACGAACTGCTCGCCGCGCCGTCGTACGTCGGCGTCGGCGGCCGGTTCGGCGGCGAGCAGGGAGGCGCCGGTATCGGTCCCTTCCCCGCCGAGCACGGAGGTGAGGGCCCTCTCGACGGTGTCGTTCATGGTCCCGATGGTCTCAGGTGCGCGGCGGCGGACTCCACCCACAGGCTGTGGACAACTGCCGCCCCGCCGTCCCGGGGCCGATACGGTGATCGCCCGCGAACCGGAAGGGTATCCATGGGCGGGAACAGGCGGCGCATGCCGGCCGGCGACTGGTCCGTACCGGACGACGAGGAGCTGCCCGCGGATACCGAGCGGCGCTTCGCGCTCCGCGCGGCGGACGACGCGAACGGCGGCGCCGCGCGGGCCGGCCGGGGCCGGGATCCTCGCGGAGCCGCTGGCTCCGGTGGGCGAGAGCGTCACCGTACGGCCGCCGTCCCGGTACGACTACGGCCGCCGCATCAGCATCGGTGACCGTACGTTCGTCAACTTCAACGCGGTCTTCCTGGACGCCGGTCGGCGCCGGACCGGTGGCGACGGAGGACCTCACAGCGGGCGCGCCGGCCGTGGGGACCCGGCGCGGGCGATCCGCGTACCGAAGGGGTGGGCGGGGGCGCTCGGCGCCCCTCACGCACCGGCGCCCGCCGTGCCGAACTCGCACCACACCACCTTGCCCCGCCGCCGCCCCGCGTGGTCCCCCCAGTCCAGCGCGAGGGCCGTGACCAGCAGCAGCCCCCGGCCGTCCTCCGCCTCGGCGGTCTCCTCGTCGACGGATTCGACACCGGTCGGCCATCTCGGCGGCGTACGGGAGGGGTCGGCGACCTCCACCCGCAGCCGGTTCTCCGCACGCAGCAGGGTGAGGGAAACCGGGCCGCGGGTGCAGCCGCAGAGGCAGACGCCGTGCCGCACCGCGTTGGTGACGAGCTCGCTCACGGCCAGCTCGACGGTGGCGGCCGACTCGCCGTCCACGCCACGGAGCGAGAGCACCTCGCGGGTATGGCGGCGGGCCCGGGGGGCCGCCTCCGGCCGGTGCGGAAGCGGGATCCGGGTGAGGGGCAGCCAGGAGCGACCCGGGTCGAAGACATCACGCGCAAGTCCATTGTCAGTGAGCATCGTTACTCTCGGACATCGATAGGTCACCGAAAGCAACCTATCGTGCGCGAGAGGAGTGCCGCCATGCCACACCGCCGGTCCGGGGCCACGTCAGCCTCTTCTGTCAGACCCCCCTGCGAGACTCGGCAACATGACCGAACGATGGGCGCTCGCGGCGGCGGAGGGCGGCGGCGCGCTGCTGGCCCCGCTGGGCGAGGACGGCCGCCCGGCCGGGCCCGTCCTGCGGGAGCCCGATCTCGTCGAGGCGGTCGGGGCGCGGCTGCCCCGGGCCACGCGCTGGGTGTGGCGGGCCACCTCCGAGCTGTATCCGAGGCTGCTCGCGGCCGGGGTGCGGATCGAGCGGTGCTACGACATCGAGGTGGCGGAGCAGCTGCTGCTCGGCCACGAGGGGCGGCTCGGGGAGCCCCGGTCGGCCGCCGCCGCCTGGGCCCGGCTGCGGCACGCCCCGGTGCCGCCCGATCCGCCGCCGCGTTCGGCGGAGCCGGGCTCGCAGTCCTCGCTGTTCGAGCCGCACGCGGGGGCGGCCCTCCCGTTCGAGGGCCTGCTGGAGGTGTACGCGGAGCAGGTGCGCCGCCATGGCGCCGCCGAGCACCCCGACAGGATGCGGCTGCTCACCGCGTCCGAGTCGGCGGGGATGCTGGTCGCCGCCGAGATGCACCGCTCGGGGCTGCCCTGGCGGGCGGATGTGCACCGCGAGCTGCTGCGCGAGCTGCTCGGCGAGCGGTACGCGGGCGGGGGCGAGCCGCGCCGGCTGGCCGAGCTGGCGGACGAGGTGTCGGCGGCGTTCGGCAGACGGGTGCGGCCGGACCTCCCGGCGGACGTGGTGAAGGCGTTCGCGTCGGCGGGCATCAAGGTGAGGTCGACGCGGCGCTGGGAGCTGGCGGAGATCGCCCATCCGGCGGTCGAGCCGCTGATCCAGTACAAGAAGCTGTACCGGATCTGGACCGCGCACGGCTGGAGCTGGCTCCAGGACTGGGTGCGGGACGGCCGGTTCCGCCCGGAGTACCAGCCGGGGGGCACGGTCTCCGGCCGCTGGACGACCCATGGCGGCGGCGCCCTCCAGATCCCCCGGGTGATCCGGCGCGCGGTCGTCGCCGACGAGGGCTGGCGGCTGGTGGTCGCCGACGCCGACCAGATGGAGCCGAGAGTGCTGGCCGCCATCTCCCGCGACCCCGGGCTGATGGAGGTCGCCGGACACGACGGCGACCTGTACACGGCCCTCTCCGACCGGGCGTTCGCGGGCGACCGCGACCACGCCAAGATCGCGCTGCTCGGCGCGGTCTACGGCCAGACGTCCGGCGACGGGCTGAAGAACCTGGCCGCGCTGCGGCGGAGGTTCCCGCTGGCGGTGGCGTACGTGGACGACGCGGCGCGGGCGGGCGAGGAGGGCCGGCTCGTCCGGACCTGGCTGGGCCGGACCAGCCCACGGGCGGTGGGCGCGGAGGACGACGGCGAGGCGGGGATCCCGCAGGAGGCCCCGGGCGGCGGGGGCGCGTCCCCGCGCGGTTCCGGGGCGTTCACCCCGGGCTACGCCTCGTCGGACGGCCGGGCCCGCGGCCGCTTCACCCGCAACTTCGTCGTCCAGGGCAGCGCGGCCGACTGGGCCCTGCTGATGCTGGCGGCGCTGCGGCGGGAGCTGGCCCCGATACGGGCGGAGCTGGTCTTCTTCCAGCACGACGAGGTGATCGTGCACTGCCCGGAGGAGGAGGCCGAGCGGGTCACGGAGGCGATCCGCTCGGCCGGGGCGCTGGCCGGGCGGATCGCCTTCGGGGACACACCGGTGCGGTTCCCCTTCACGACGGCGACGGTGGAGCGGTACTCCGACGCGAAGTGAACCCGCCCGGCAGGAGGGAAGTCCTGTGCAGATCAGGTCCGGTCGGGTCAGGCGTTGGGGTCGAACGGGATACCGGCGGGCTTGGCCTTCGCGAGATGGCTGTTGAAACTCCCGTCCTTGAGGCCGAAATTGGCGCTCCCGAAATTGGCCTGGCTCAGCTTGTCGCGAAGCCCGGCGGGATAGCCGTCCCACCCGACCAGGGTCGGGTACTGCCATACGCCGTAGTGGTTCTCCGGCGGCTCGTCATTGCTCCCCGCGGCCCGGAAGGCGTGGGTGCTCACGCCGTCCTTGTGGTAGACGACCTTGGCGTGCGACCCGTCCCACCGGATCTGGTCCCGGGTGTGGACGGTGAAGCCGCCGTGGGCCGAAGTCGACACGTACTGGGCCTGGTTGTTCTGCACCCACACCACGACGTGTTCCCAGTCGTGGCGGTGGCCGCCGATCGTCGCCTGGTCCTTCTCGAAGTAGAGGCCGTACATGACGGCGCACCAGCCGTTGTTGCACTTGGAGCGCGCGTACCCGTTGGTGTTGTCGAGGTCCGAGGCGTCCCGGCACTCCGCCTGGGGAGCGCCGGACGGGTTGAGGCCGCCGTTCAGCATTCCGTCGGGGCCGATGGCGGGCGTGGGGTAACAGCCGTCCGTGTCGTAGTCGAAGGCCGGCTGGTACGTCTGCTCGAGAGCGCTCGCGTTCCCGGGCAGTTTCTGCGGGGGCGCGGCGAAGGCGCTGCCCGGGAGTGCCACGATCAGCGCGACCGCGCTGCCGATGACGAACGAGACTTTACGGACACGCGATCTCTTCTTCACTACTGCGCCCTCCTGGACTGACCTCGGCGACGACACAGAGACATGTTGTCATGACCATCACATTTTCTCCGGTCCTCGTCGACAACTTACGGTCGGCAGAAGGCGATACGGCGAATGATCAGCCAACTTTTCACTCACGCCGCACCCCGGCTACACCGGCCGGAGAGCGCGTCCCAACAGGTCCAGAAGAGCGGCCCGGTGGCGTGCGTCGGCCCGGGCGTCGTACGACGAGGTGTCGACCTGCGTGTAGCCGTGCAGGGCTCCCGCGTAGACCTCGCCGCGGTGGCGGACACCGGCGGCCACGAGCGTCCTCTCCAGCAGCCCGATCTGCTCGGCCGTCATGCCCGGGTCCTGGTCGGCGTGGCCGAAGTACAGCTCGGCGGTGACGCGTTCGGCGACCAGATGGGGGCTGTCGGGGGCGTCCGTGGCCAGTCCGCCACCATGGAAACCCGCCACGGCGGCCACCCGCTCGGGGTACGCGCCGGCGGTACGCAGCGCCAGGCGCGCGCCCATGCAGTAACCGGCGATGCCGATCGGGGCGTCGATGGCGTGGGGGCAGGCGGCCAGCCAGTCCAGGTACGCGCCCGCGTCGCGCATGGCCGGTTCGGGCGTGAGCGAGTCCATGATCGGGCGGAGCTGCTGAAAGATCTCCGGGCGCCGGGCAGGGTCGATGAACTCCGGCAGCTCCGTCACCGGGGCGCGGCCGTGGCGGTAGAAGACGTTGGGCACCAGCACGGTGTAACCGGCCGCGGCCAGGCGGTCGGCCATCTTCTCCAACGGGGGCCGCAGCCCGAAGGCGTCCATGTAGAGCAGCACCGCGGGGTGGGCGACACCGTCGTCCGGACGGGCCAGATAGGCATCGGCGACACCGTCCGCCGTGGGGATCTCCACGGACGCACCACGCACACCACGTACACCAGTCATCGGACACCACTTTCGTTCTCGGTTCACGGTCTTCGGTTCACAGGCCGGCGGGGCCCGGTCGGGTCGAGCGCGCCCGGCCGAGCGGCCGGGCGGGTGGTCAGTCGACGTCGTTGGCGATGCGCTCGAACGCCGCCGCCAGCCTGCCCACGTCGACGCCTTCGAGCTGGTCGAACAGCCGGCGGCGGACGCCCGCGATATGCAGGGGCCAGGCCTGTTCGAGGCGGACGAGGCCGGCGTCGGTGAGCCTGGCCCGGAAGGAGCGGGCGTCCTGGCTGCACTGTTCCCGAACGACCAGGCCCTCGGCCTGCAGGCGCTGCACGGTACGCCCCGTGTGGGAGGCCGACTGGTGGCACAGCTCGGCCAGGTCGCCCAGGCGCAGCGCGCGGCCGGGCGCCTCGGACAGGAACATCAGGGCGATGTACTCGGCGTGGGCCAGGCCGAGGGGCTGCAAATTCGCGTCGAAGGCGCGGGTCAGGGCGGCCATCGCGGGCCGGAGCGCCTTGACCAGGGCGTACTCGTCGGCGGTGAGGGGGGTGGTTCTGTCGCTGTCGTCGGGCATGGCCCCATTCTATGACTACTTGCGTGCGCAACTAAATTCTGTAATTGTGTGCGCAGGTAAATTTTTCGCCAACCACACAGGAGTGCTGACCATGGACCGTCGTGCCGTACTCAGGAACGGAGCCGGGACCGCGCTCGGCGCGCTGGCTCTCACCACCGTCCTCGACGGCGGGACCCCGGCCGAGGCCGCGGACCGCTACCGCTCGCTGAGCGAGCACAAGGGCGGGCACAAGAGCGGGCGCCGGAGCGGGTTCAAGATGGGCGACCCGGTCAAGACCCGCGAGGAGTACCCGTGGCCCAAGGACCTCACCCGTGAGGAGCGCCGCAACCTGGAGACCTTCGACGTCGCGGACTTCGACGTCTACTCGCACCAGGACTGGGACCGGTTCGACGAGAGCCACGACCAGGACGTACGCGTCCACTGGCCCGACGGCCACTACACCGACGGGCTGGACATCCATGTCGAGGACATGAAGGCCCAGTTCCTGTGGGCGCCGGACATCAAGATCGAGGTCCACCCGATCCGTATCGCCAAGGGCAACTTCACCGCCGTGACCGGCGTGTGGGAGGGCACGTTCACCGGCCCGATGCCGGACGGCAAGGGCGGCTTCTTCAAGCCCACGGGGAAGCGCTTCGCCCTGCACATGGTCACCATCGGCGTCCTGAACAAGCGCGGCGTCATGGAGGAGGAGTTCCTCTTCTTCGACCAGCTGACGATGCAGCGCCAGGTCGGCCTGGCCTGACCGTCCCCGGCCACGGGCGCCGCGTGCGACGCCGTCTCCTCCGGCGCCGCACGCGGCGCCCGCCACTCCCACGAAACCGGCCCGACCGCTGTACGGAAGGACGAGACATGCCCAGGAACCACCGCATCAGGAACTACCGCACCACGATCCGGCGGCCCGCCGTCCTGACCCCCGTGGGCCCGGCGCCCGTGGGCCCGCGTCCCGCCTCCGTTCGTACGCGCGTACGGGTACCGCTCCACCTCGCCGGCGGCCTGCGCACCGACAGCGAACTCGTGACCTTCCACGGCCTCGCCGACGGCAAGGAGCACATAGCCATCCGCCTGGGCCCCGCCGTCTCCTCCGCCACACCGCTGGTACGGCTGCACTCCGAGTGCCTCACCGGCGACATCCTCGGCTCCGAGCGCTGCGACTGCGGCCCCCAGCTGCACGAAGCCGTCGAGCGGATCGGCGAACACGGCGGATGGCTCCTCTACCTGCGCCAGGAGGGCCGCGGCATCGGCCTGTACAACAAGCTCGACGCCTACGCCCTGCAGGACGAGGGCATGGACACCTACCAGGCCAACGCCGCCCTCGGCCACCCCGAGGACGGCCGCGACTACACGGCGGCCGCGCAGATGCTGCGCGCCCTCGGCGCCACCGAGATCGACCTGCTGAGCAACAACCCGGACAAGACCGCCCAGCTCACCGCCCTGGGCATCGACGTACGCCGGCAGGTCCCCACCGCGCTGCACGCCACCCCCGACAACCTGCGCTACCTCCGGGCCAAGGCGGACCGCACCCACCACAACCTGGACCTCGGCGCCCTGCTCCCCTGAGCCTGCGCGGACACCGCCGGCCGAACCCCGGTGCCCGCGCCCCGGCCGGGCTCGGGCGCTTCGCCGGTCGTCAGGCCGCCGGTACCAGAGTCACCGGCAGGCTGGTGAACCCGCGCAGCATGTTGTGCAGGATCCGGGTCGGTTCGCCCGCAGGCTCCAGACGCTCCACCTTGCGGGCCAGAGCGGCCAGGAGGGCGCCCGTCTCCATGCGGGCGAAACGGGCTCCGGGGCAGACGTGGATGCCGTGGCTGAAGGTCACGTGGTCGTTGGGCCGGTGCCGGGTGAGATCGAAGCGGGTGGGGTCGGAGTAGTGGCGGGGGTCGCGGTTGGCGGAGCCGAAGAGGAGGAGGACCCGGTCGCCCTCCTTGAAGGGGACGCCGTGGAAGTTCACGTCACGGGTGGCCGTGCGAGCGGTGAACCATGTCACCGGCTCCAGACGCAGGGTCTCGCCCACCGCCGGTTCCGCCAGCTTGGGGTTGGCGCGCAGCTTCTGCCACGCCTCGGGGTGGGTGGACAGCAGCCACAGTGCGCTGGTCGCGGTGTTGATGGTGGTCTCGAAGCTGCCGAAGATAAAGCTGATGAGTGTCGTCACCACCTCCGAGTCCTCCATCCGGCCCTCGTCCACGGCCCTGTAGTACGCGGCGCCCCAGCTGTCGGGCAGGACGTTCTCCCGGGTGAGCAGCTTCGGCAGCACCTCGAAGGTGTTCTTCAGGAGCGGGATGCCCTCCTTGGTGCGCTGGTTGGCCGGGCCGAAGGTGTTGAAGACCGCCGTCGTGAGGTCCAGCAACTGTTCCCGGCCCTCCCTCGGGAGGCCGACCAGGTCACCCGCCACCTCCAGCGGGAAGGGGCGCGCCAGTTCGGTCACGAGGTCGACCGTGCCCCGCTCCAGCAGGGTGTCCACGTACTCGGCCGCCCGCTTCTGTATCCGGCGGCGCACCCCGACCAGCGCCCTCGGGGACAGTTGCTCGGCGGCCAGGGAACGCATCCGGGAGTGCTGCGGCCCGTCCGCGCCGGCGGCCCCGGTCTGCGCCATGTCCTCCCGGTGGGGCTCGATCCCGGCGTTGGGCGCGGAGGAGAACGTCTTGTGGTCCCTCAGGACCTTCTTGACGTGGTCGTAGCCGGCGACCGCCCACGCGTTCCCGTGCAGGGGCAACCGCACCGCGGGACCGGCGGCCCGCAGCGCGTCGTACACGGCGTAGGGGTCGAGAAGCTGCTCGTCGCGGAACAGGTCCACGTCCATGGAGGGGATCTGAAGGGTGGCCATGCGATGCCTCCGAGTGGGGAGTTGAAAAGAAAGGAAGAGCGGCTACGACGGTTCAGCCGCGCGCCGTCGCCGTCACGTGCTCGATCACCGACGCCGCGTCCTTGTCGGCGAACCCGGCCTCCGCCGCGTCCTCGAACAGCGACCGCGTCGCCTCGAGCACCCGGTACGCGTCCGTCGGCCCGGCGTCCAGCGCCAGCCGCAGGTCCTTCTCCATCAGGCGGGTACGGAAGAAGGCGGGGTCGTAGCGGCGTTCCCGCATCAGCTCCGCCCGGAACCGCAGCACCGGCGAGCTGAACCCGCTCTGCGCGATGGCCACGAGCAGCAGTTCCCGGTCGAGCCCGGCGTCCGTACCCACGGACACCGCCTCCGCGAGCCCCGCGACCTGCGCGGCCAGGACCAGATTGAAGACGAGCTTCGCCGCGGCCGCCGCCCCCGGCCCGCCCCAGTGCACCCGCGTGGAACCCAGCGCGGCCAGCACCTCCGTCACGCGGTCCACATCCACCGGGTCACCGGCCGTGAACACCCGCAGATCACCGCCCCTGGCCTGCAGGGGATTGCCCAGCACCGCCGCCTCGACCCGCCGCACCCCGTGCGCCGCGCACCGCTCGTGCAGCCGGCGCGCGAAGTCCCGGCCCACCGCCGAGGTGTCCAGCAGCGTCGCCCCCTGCCGCATCGCCGCGAGCACCCCCTGCCGCCCGAGCACGTCCTCGACGGCGTCCTCGTCGCTCAGGCTGAGCAGGACGACGTCCCCGGCCGCCGCCGCCTCGGCCGCCGACCCCGCGCCGGTCGCACCCGCCGCCACGACACCGTCGGCCCGGCCCGGACTCCGGTTGAACACCACCGTGGGGAAACCCGATTCGACCAGCCGATGAGCCATCCCCTGCCCCATGGCCCCCAGCCCGATCACGGCTGTCTGTTCCCGATCCGCCATCTCCGACCGCCTTCCGTCGTCGTCCGTCCTCCGCGCGGCACCCGCGCTTCGGCGTACCAATCTCGCCGCCACCCCTCGACGGCCGATGGAGCGCGGCTGAAACCCCGGGTCCGGCCGGTCACGCCAGCCGTCGTCGAGTGACGCCCCAGCGGTCGCCCCTAGCGTGAGCCGCTCCCGACCATGGAGGCCACGCATGACCACCGGACAGACCACCCCGCAGCCCTGGCGAGTGATCGAGATCGTCGGCGGCTACCGACGGGCGCTGGCCGTGCTCGGCGCCTGGCGCGCCGATGTCTTCACCGCACTGGACAAGGGCCCGCACACCCACCGGCAGCTCGCCGACAAGCTCGGCCTGCACCAGGAGGCGCTGCGCGACCTGCTGCACGCCCTCACCGAGCTCGAACTCCTGACGCTCGGCAAGGACGGCGCCTACACCCTCACCCCGCACGCCGCCTGCCTCGTACCGGGCCGGCCGGGTTACATCGGCGGGTTCCTGGACAACCAGGAGACCGAGGTCCACCCGGCCTGGAGCGGCCTCGCCGACACCCTCCGCACCGGTCGGCCGACGCCCCGGGACGAGGACGACCGGCCCTACGACCTGTATGAATCCGAGGAGCGGCGCGACGGGTTCGTCGACGCCATGGACTTCATCGTCGCCCCCCTCGCCCGGCAGATCGCCGAGCGCGACTGGAGCGGCTACCGGAGCGTCCTCGACGTCGGCGGCGCCCGCGGCAGCCTCGCGACGACCCTGGCCGAGGCCCACCCGCATCTACGGGCCGCCGTCTTCGACCTGCCCGCGCTGGAACCGGCGTTCACCCGCTTCACCGCGGGCCGGGTGAGCGCCGGCCGGCTCACCTTCCATCCCGGCGACTTCTTCAAGGACCCCCTGCCCAGGGCCGACGCCGTCATCCTCGGCCATGTCCTGCACAACTGGCCGCAGGACGCCCGCCGTTCACTGATCCGTTCCGCCGCCGAGGCCGTCAACCCGGGCGGCGCCCTGCTCATCTACGACGCCATGCTCGACGAGGACACCCCCCGCCTCGTCAACTCCCTCCTCAGCCTCGACATGCGCATGTGGTCCGGCGGCTCCCAGTACCTGGCAGACGACTGCGTCTCCTGGCTCGCCGAGGCCGGCTTCCGCGACGTGGAGCGGCACGCGCACGGGGCGTCGAGCAGCCTGGTCGTCGGCCACAAACCGTAGTCGGCCCCTGGGGAGCGACGAGGCCCCGCCGCCCGGAAGAACAGGGCGGCGGGGCCTCGCCTGGCCCGCGAACCGTCAGCGTACGTCCGCCACGAACGCCGCCCGATGCCGCCGCGCCCACTCCCGGAACGGCGACGCGGCCCGCCCCAGGACCCGTTCGGTCTCCCCCGAGATGCCGATCCGATCAGCCGTCAACCGCGCCTGCTGCTCCAGCAGAACGTCCAGCACCTCCACCGGCACATAGTCCTGGAGCTCCCGCCGCCACTGCTCCGCCGCGATCCGCTCCCAGCGCGCCGCCTCCCCGGTCACCTCGCCGATGATCGCCAGCTGTTCGGCCTGGGTGAGGATCCGAGGACCCGTCAGAATCCGCAGATCCGCGCCGGGCCGGTCGGCCAGCAGCTCGACCGCGGCCACCTCCCCGACATCCCGCTCGTCCACCGGCGCGGTCACCGCCTCCGGATACGCGAGCCGCACCGGCCGCCCGGACCGCAGCGCCCCCGACCACCACAGCGCGTTGCGGGCCAGCCAGCGCGGCCGCAGCACGACCGCCTCCAGACCGCTCTTCCGTACGGCGTCCTCGGCGCGGGCATGCCGGGCGGCGAGGGGATCGGGCTGCTCGGCCACGCCGTCGTGGACCCCGCCGGAGGAGATCAGCACCACCCGGCGTACGCCCTGCCGGCGGGCCTCGGCGGTCACGGCGGAGACGTCCTCGTCCGCGACGACCATCAGCAGCAGCGCGCTCACCCCGCGCAGTGCGGGCGCCAGACTCCCCGGCCGGGCCAGATCGCCGACCGTCACCGACGCCACTCCGTCCGGCAGCCCCGCACGCCCCGGGCGGCGCGTCAACGCCCGTACCCGCGCGCCTCGTTCCACCAGCGCTTCCAGCGCGGCCCGTCCGACGGCGCCGCGCGCTCCTGTCACCAGAATCTCATCTGCCATACCCCCCAGGGTCACCGCCGCCCCTGGAGCGCGGCTCGACACACGAGCCAGCGCCGTCCGCTCCAACGCCGCTGGACGCCCTCTCCAGCAGCGTTGCGCACGCTGGCCCGACCTGGACGAGTCATTCCGAAGTCCCGTCCGCGGGGCTGCTTCGGAACAACTCGTCCAGCCCGCTGTCACGTCAGAAGGATCACTCACATGACCCGAGCACTGATCATCGGAGGCGGTGTCGCCGGCGCCGTCACCGCTCTGGCCCTCGCCAAAGCGGGGTACGACCCCGAGCTGTTCGAGGCGTACGAGACCTCGCCGGAACACCGCGGCAGCTATCTGACCGTCGCGGTCAACGGCCTCAGCGCCCTGTACGCGGTCGACGCCGTCGATGTCGTCAACGGGACCGGTTTCGCCGCGCCGGCCATCTCCTTCTACCTGGGCGACGGACGCAAGCTGAACGAGGTGAAGGTGGGCGGCTCGCTCCCCGACGGGACGGCCACCCGCAGCGTACGACGCGGTGAACTGCACGCCCGGCTGCTCGACGAGGTCCGCCGCCGGAACATCCCCGTGCACACCGGCAAGCGGCTGAAGGCGCTCGACGAGAAGGCGGACGGCGTCACGGCGTACTTCGCGGACGGCACCTCGGCCACCGGGGACCTGCTCGTCGGCGCCGACGGAGTCCACTCCACCGTACGGCGGCTGATCATGCCGGAATCCGCGACCGCGCCCTACACGGGGCTCCTCAACGTCGGCGGGTTCAGCCCGGCCGCGGGGCTCGGCCTCGCCCCCGGCGAGCACCGGATGGTGTTCGGCCGCCGCGCCTTCTTCGGCTGCGCCGTCGACCCCGCCGGCGACGTCTGGTGGTTCGCCAACCTCGGCCGCAAGCACGCGGTGACGCGGGAGGAGCTGGAGACCGTCGACGACGCCCGGTGGAAGGCCCGGCTGGCCGGTGTCTTCGCCCGTGACAAGGGCCCGGCCCGCGCGGTCGTCGCCGCGAGCGGCCCGGTCACCGTCTCCAACTCGTACGAGGTCCCCGACCTGCCCTTCTGGCACACCGCACGCGTGGTGCTGATCGGCGACGCCGCGCACGCCGCCTCCCCGGCCGCCGGACAGGGCGCGTCGATGGCGATGGAGGACAGCGTCGTACTCGCTCAGTGCCTGCGCGACCTGCCGACCTCCGAGGCCGCCTTCCGCACCTTCCAGGAACTGCGCAAGCCCCGGGCCCGGCGGGTCACCGCGCAGGGCGCCCGCGCCAGCAAGTTCAAGGCCGTGGGGCCCCTGAAGCGGCGCATCCGCGACCGCAAGCTGCCCGCCCTGCTCTCGGGCCACGCCTCCGGCGGCGAGCACTCGCTGGCCTGGATCTACGAGCACCGCGTCAGCTGGGACACCCGCGTCGAGGCGCACTCCGGATGAACGTCAGGGATGAGAGGAGCAGCCGGATGAACCGCCGCCCCGACGGCTGGCCGGACGTCGCCCGTAGCGGCGTCGACACCGTCGTCATCACGATCCGCCACACCGAAGGCCCCGGGCAGCAGGGGGAGTTGGCCGCAGCCGCCGTGGCCGAGCGGCAGCAGGAGGTGTGGCCGCGCGGCCTGCTGGGCTGGGCGCTGTTCACCGGCACCGACGGACGCGCGCTGCTGGCGTACGAGCAGTGGAGCGACGACGACGCCCTGGACACCGCGCTCGCCGGACCCGTGCCGTACGTACCCGGCATCCCCGGTACGGAGGCCGCGGCGCCCGTGCGCTACCGGCCGGTGCGGTCCTTCCCCGGCGGGGCGCCCGGTGAGACGGCAGGCTGCCTGGTCACCCCGGTGTTCGACACCGACGGCCCGGAGCGTCAACGGCACTTCCTGGACACGCTGTTCACGATGGCCGACGACGACGCGACCCGGGACGTCGGGCAGATGCCGGGCGCGCTCTCGGCGTACTTCCACATCAGCGTGGACGGCACCCGGGTCCTCGGCTACGCGGAGTGGACCGACGAGGCGGCGCACCTCGCGGCGGTCGGCGCCCAGGACACGGCCGCCTCCCGGCAGCGCCTCACCGGCGAGATCCCCGGTGTACGGCCGAGCGGCCACCACCGCTGGCGGCCGCACACCGCCCTGACCACGTAACCACAGCCACAACGAAGGGAGTTCTCCCATGATTCTCGTAACGGGCGCCACCGGCAACGTCGGCCGGGGCGTCGTGGAACTGCTGCTCGCCCAAGGGGTGAAGGTCCGGGCCGTGACCCGGGACCCCGCGTCCGGCCGGATCCCGGAAGGCGCCGAGGTCGTCACCGGCGACCTGCTGACCGACCCGGCGGGGCTCGGCGACGCCCTGCACGGCGTCGACGCGGTCTTCCTCAACGCGGCGGCCTTCCTCCACGGCACCGACGGCGGCGCCCCGGCGGCCGCGTTCCTCGAACTCGCCCGGAAACGGGGCGTACCGCGGGTCGTACTGCTGACCTCCGGCACGGTCCAGGGCGGCGTCCCCGCGGACCAGCAGTCCAACGTCATCGGCCGGATGCACCGCGTGGTCGAGGAGGCCGTCGAGACGTCGGGGCTGGGCTGGACCCTGCTGCGGCCCGGCGAGTTCATGGCCAACTCCCTCGACTGGGCCCCGCAGATCCGCGCCACCGATGTCGTACGCGCCCCGTACGGCGACGCCCGGTGGGCGCCGGTCCATGAGCGGGACATCGCCGATGTCGCGGTCCATGTCCTGACGACGGACGGCCACTTCGGGACGACGTACGAGCTGACCGGACCCGAGACGATCACCTACCACGAGCGGGCGCGACTCATCGGGGAGGCCGTGGGGCGGCCGGTGCGGCTGGAGGAGATCACACCGGACCTGGCCCGCTCGGCCATGGTCATGGGGGGCGTCCCCGCGCCGGTCGCCGACACGCTGCTCGCCCTGAACGCGACCGGCCTCGAGCGGGCGGACGAGATCTCGCCCACCGTACGGAAGCTGACCGGCCGGCCGGGCCGCACCTTCGCGCAGTGGGCCCGGGAGAACAGGGCGGCCTTCGAGAGCCGTCCGCCCCGGCCCCAGGACGAGGACCGCACGAGGTGACGATCCGGGCCGGCCCCGGCGCCGGCCGGTCACCCGGTACGGCGTCCACGGCCCGAGCCCCCTCCCCGTCACCCGGTGACGACCACGATCCCCCTTTTTTTCCGGAAGGAGTGTCCGCGATGGCGGAGACAGAACTGACCGAGAGCGATGTACGACAGCTGCTGATCGCCGTGGGCGTGAGCCCGCCGGACGCCGAGGGCAGCCTCGACAGCTCCTTCGAGGAGCTGGGCATGGACTCGCTCGCCCTGCTGGAGATCGCGGGCCGACTGCTGGACCGGTTCGGGATCACGGTCGAGGAAGAACTGACCCCTCAGGAGACGCCTGCGGGGATACGACAGCTGGTCAACCTGCGGCTGACCGGCGACATGGCCTAGGAGACAGACGTGATCGGGCACACCGACAACCAGACCGACATCGACGCGCCGATCGGATTCGTGTGGGAGCAGACCAACGACGTCCGCGACTGGCCCAACCTGTTCACCGAGTACGCCGCCGTGGAGGTCCTGGAGGAGGGCGCCGACTCGGTCGTCTTCCGGCTCACCATGCACCCCGACGAGCAGGGCCGCACCTGGTCCTGGATCTCGGAGCGCACCTGGGACAAGGACACCTGGACCGTACGGTCCCGCCGGGTGGAGACCGGCCCCTTCGAGTTCATGAACCTCACCTGGACCTACCAGGAGATCGCCCCCGACCGCACCCGGCTGCGGTGGGTGCAGGACTTCCGGATGAAGCCGGACGCCCCGGTCGACACCGCCGCGATGACCGACCGCATCAACACCAACTCGCCCATCCAGCTGGCCCACGTCAAGGCCGGTGTGGAGCGCCGCCGGCTGCTCCCGGTCGGCTTCCACGACGTGCCGTCCAACACCCGCCGCGGCGGTGACCTGCGTACCCTCGTCGCCCCGAGCACGGTCGGCTCGTCCGCCGGGTTCTGCGGCGCCGTACGCATCGGCCCCGGCGAGAAGGTCACCGAGCACTACCACCCCTACTCCGAGGAGTTCCTCTTCGTCACCGGCGGCGAGCTGCGGGTCGACCTCGACGGGGAGCCGGTGCGGGTGGGCGCCGAACAGGGGCTGCTCATCCCTCGTGAGGTACGGCACCGGCTGGTCAACGTCGGCGACACGGACGTCCTCGCCGTCTTCCACCTCAGTCCGCTGGCGCCCCGCCCGGAACTCGGTCATGTGGACACCGAGACCGCGTCGGACCCCGAGACCGCGTCGGCCGCCTCATGACGGCCATGAGACGCGCTGTCATCACCGGCGTCGGCGTCGTCGCCCCCGGCGGCGAGAGCCGGGAGCTGTTCTGGGCCAGGATCGTCGACGGCAAGCCCGCGATCCGCCGGATCAGCAGGTTCGACCCCGCCGCGTACCGCTCCCGTATCGCCGCCGAGGTCGACGTCGACGCGGCCGGACGCGGCCTGACCCCCCAGGAGGTACGCCGCACCGACCGGTTCGTACAGATGGCGATGATCGCGGCCGACGAGGCCGTGGCCGACGCCGGACTCGACGTCTCCGGCGGCGGCTTCGACGGCGACCGGGTCGGCGTCACTCTCGGCACCGCCGTCGGCGCGACCAGCCGGCTGGAGGACGAGTACGTCATCGCCAGCAACCACGGCCGGGACTGGGTCGTCGACCACCGGCACACCGGGCCCTTTCTCTACCAGTCCCTGGTCCCGGCGAGCGGCGCCGCCGAACTCGCCGCCCGCTACGGCGCGCACGGCCCGGCCGCCGTCGTCTCCACCGGCTGCACCTCCGGCATCGACTCCATCGGGCACGCCCTCGGCCTGGTCCAGGACAACGAGGCGGACGTCGTCATCGCCGGGGCGTCCGACGCGCCGATCTCTCCCATCACGGTCGCCTGCTTCGACGCGATCCGCGCCACCACTCCGCACAACGACGACCCCGAGGCCGCCTCGCGCCCCTTCGACGACGGCCGCCAGGGCTTCGTCCTCGGCGAGGGCTCGGCGTTCCTCGTCGTCGAGGAGCTGGAGCACGCCCGTGCCCGGGGCGCCCGGATCTACTGCGAGGTCACCGGCTACGCGGCCCGCGCCAACGGCTTCCACATGACGGGCCTGCGCCCCGACGGCCTGGAACTCGCCGAGGCGATCGGCGACGCCATGGACCAGGCCCGGCTCACCACCGAGGACCTGGGCTACATCTCGGCGCACGGCTCGGGCACCCGGCAGAACGACCGGCACGAGACGGCCGCCTACAAGCGGGCGCTCGGCGAGCCGGTCCGGCAGGTGCCGATCAGCTCCATCAAGTCGGTCGTCGGCCACTCCCTGGGCGCGATCGGCGCCATCGAGATGGCCGCCTGCGCGCTGGCCCTCCAACGCGGGGTGATCCCGCCGACGGCGAACCTCACCGCCCCCGACCCCGAGTGCGACCTCGACTACACCCCGTTGACGGCCCGTGAGACGACGGTCCGGCACGCGCTGTCGGTGGGCAGCGGCTTCGGCGGCTTCCAGTCGGCGATGGTCCTCAGCCGTGACGGGGTGCTCGCATGACCGCGGCCGCGGTGATCACCGGCATCGGGGTCGTCGCCCCCACCGGAACCGGTGTGCGCGAGCACTGGGACAACACCCTGGCGGGACGGTCCGGCATCGCCCCGATCACCTCCTTCGACGCCTCCGGGCTGCCCGTCGCGGTGGCGGGACAGGTGACCGGCTTCGAGGAGACCGAGTGGGTCGACCACCGGCTGATCGTGCAGACCGACCGCTGGACCTGGCTCGCCTTCGCCGCCTCCCGGCTCGCCCTCGACGACGCCGGGCTGGACCTCGCCGGACAGAACCCGTTGGAGCTGTCCGTGGTGACCGCCGGCGGCTCCGGCGGCAACGCCTTCGGCCAGCGCGAGATCCAGGCGCTGTGGCAGGAGGGGCCGCGCGCGGTCAGCGCCTACCAGTCGATCGGCTGGTTCTACGCCGCGAGCAGCGGCCAGCTGTCCATCCGGCACCAGCTCAAGGGCGCCTGCGGAGTCCTCGTCGCCGACGGCGCCGGTGGCATCGACGCCGTACGGCAGGCCCGGCGGCTGCTCGCCCGGGGCAGCGCCGTGGTCCTCACCGGCGGCACCGAGGCTCCGCTGTCGCCGTACGCGCTGGCCTGCCAGAGCGGACAGCGGGGGCTGAGCCATGGCACCGACCCGGACACCGCCTACCGCCCCTTCGCCGCCGACGCCACCGGGCATGTGCCGGGGGAGGGCGGGGCGATGCTGGTCCTCGAACCGCGGGAGCGGGCGCGCGAGCGCGGTGCGCGGATGTACGCCGAGGTCGCCGGCACCGCCGCCACGCACGACGCCTGGCATCCCGAGGACCCGCCGCCCGACCCCCGCCAACTGGAGCGCGCCGTAAGGGAGTCGATCGCCCGAGCCGGCTGCACCCCCGACGACATCGACGTCGTCTTCGCCGACGGCGCGGGCGCCGCGCGGGCGGACCGGCTGGAACTCGACGCGCTGCGGGCCGTGTTCGGCGGACGGCGGGTGCCGGTGACCGTGCCCAAGACGATGACCGGGCGGCTCTGCTCGGGCGGGGCCGCGCTGGACCTGGCCTGGGCGGCGCTCGCCATCGACCGGGGCGTACTGCCGCCGACGGTGAACGTGTCCGCCGACGCCCTCGGCCCCGGCCTCGACCTGGTCACCGAGGCCCGCCCGGCCGACATACGGCACGCGCTCGTCGTCGCGCGCGGGGTCGGCGGCTTCAACTCGGCGGCCGTACTGCGCCGCCCGGACCCGGTGGGGAGGAGGTGAGCATGTTCGACACGCTCGTGCTGGCGTCGGTCCTGCTGTGCAACGGGCTGGCCGCCGGGGTGCTGACCGCCA
This sequence comes from Streptomyces sp. NPDC088554, assembly GCF_044752945.1. Classification (NCBI taxonomy): domain Bacteria; kingdom Bacillati; phylum Actinomycetota; class Actinomycetes; order Kitasatosporales; family Streptomycetaceae; genus Streptomyces; species Streptomyces sp. NPDC088554. Next base: position 91,322 of record NZ_JBIVMF010000014.1, read on the forward strand.
GCGAGCTGGGCCAGTTCCCGCTGATGGTCCGGCTCCCGGCGGACCAGTACATCCGTACCCACGCCTTCTTCTCCACCCGCTACGACCCCTTCATGCCGACCTGTCTGCTCCTGACCGTGCTCGGTGACCTCGTCCTCGCCGTCACGGCCGACGACCCGCTCGTCCAGGGGCTGTCCGGGGCGGCGGCCCTCCTCTCGGCCGGCGCGGTCATCATCGCGCTCACCCGCAACGTCCCCCTGAACAACTGGGTCCGCTCGCTCGATCCGCAGGACCCGCCGCGCGACTGGCGTCGGCGGCGCGCGGCGTGGGGCCGGTGGAACCTGCGCCGGTGCCTCCTCGTCGCGGCCGCGCTGGTGGCAAACTGCGCGATCGTCGCGACCAGTTGACCATCCCTTCCACCCATTCCATCCTTTCCGACCCTTTCGACAACACCCCGGAGACACCATGAATCTCGACCTGACCGGCCGCAAGGCCCTGGTGACCGGCGGAAGCCGGGGCGTGGGCCGTGGCATCGTCCTCGCCCTCGCCCGCGCGGGCGCCGATGTGACCACCTGCTACCGCCGGCCCTCCGCCGCCGTGGACTCCCTCGTCGCCGAGCTGAAGGAGACCCCCGGCGACCACCAGGTCATCCAGGCCGACCTCGCCGACCCGGCCCGCGCCCGCGACCTCGTACGCCGCGCGGGCGAGCGCTACGGACGGATCGACCTGCTGGTCCACAACGCGGGCACGGTCAGCCACATCCCGTTCGGCGAACTGCCCGCCGACGAATGGCGGCGCGTGCTCGACACCAACCTGACGGCCGCCTACGTCCTCGCCCAGGAGAGCCTGGAGCTGCTGGGCGAGGGCTCCTCCGTGGCGTTCATCGGCTCGAAGTCGGCGGATGTCGGCATCCCGCTGCGCGCCCACTACACGGCGTCCAAGTCGGCCCTGCAGGGGCTCTCCCGCTCCCTGGCCAAGGAGTACGGCGCCCAGGGCATCCGCTTCAACGTCATCGCCCTCGGGGTGATCGAGACCGAGGAGCTGGCGAGCCGCCCGGCCGAGCAGCGCGAGATGCTCGTCGAGCGGTACCGCGCCAAGACCGCCCTCGGCCGCCTCGGCACCCCCGAGGAGGTCGCCGGGGCGGTGCTGTTCCTCGCCAGCGACCTCTCCCGGTACGTCACCGGCTCCACCCTCTACGTCGACGGAGGCATCTCGTGACCACCCAGCCGTTCCGCATCATGCTGCGCATGAACGTCAGGCCCGGGATGGAGGAGGACTTCGAGAAGACCTGGTCGGCCGTCGGCGGCTCGGTCACCTCCCACCCGGCCAACCTCGGCCAGTGGCTGTGCCGGGGCGAGGAGGAGCCGGGGGTGTACTACATCATCAGCGACTGGGTGGACGAGCCGCAGTTCCGCGCGTTCGAGACCAGCGACCGGCACCTGGAGCACCGGCAGAAGCTGCACCCGTTCCGTTCCGGCGGCTCGATGGTGACGATGAGGGTCGTGGCCGCGCTGCCCGGCGGGGACCGGTGAGCGAGGTCCGGGTGCTCGTCCACCACCACGCCGAGCGGCCCGAGGAGATCCGCCGCGCCTATCACGAGGTGAGCGAGGCCCTGGCCGGCGTCCCCGGCATGCTCGGCAACGAGCTGCTGGAGTCGGTCGCGGGCCGCCCCGGCTTCGTGGTCCTCAGCCGCTGGCGCGACCTGCCGTCGTTCCTGGCCTGGGAGCGGAGCGACGGCCACCGCCCCAGCACGGCGGCCCTGCGCCCCTACCGGGACCGGGAGTTGGCGGTTCCCTTCGCCGTGTACGAGGTGAACGCGGCGTACTGACCGACGCCACCCGGCCGCGGGGCGGACGCCCGACCGGCGTCCGCCCCGCGGCCGTACGTCCGAACGCCGGGAGCCCCGGCCGCCTGTCACAACGGCGGCCGGGGCTCCCGGCGGATCCAGGGCTTCAGCGCGGCAGGGTCAGCCCGCCGTCGACCGGGAGAACGGTCCCGGTGACGAAGTCGGCGTGGACGAGATACTCGACGGCGCGCGCGACGTCGTCGGGCTGTCCGACGCGGCCGACCGGGGTCGCCTCGGCGACGGCGGCGAACTGGGCGGCGCGCTGCTCCTCGCTGAACCCGGCCCACCAGGACGTGTCGATCACCCCGGGCGAGACCGCGTTGACCCGTACCGGCGCCAGCTCGACCGCCAGCGGCCGTACCGCGGCCTCCAGACCTCCGTTGACCGCGGCCAGGGCGACGGTCCCGGGCCGGGCGACCCGGGCGCTGCCGGCCGAGAGCAGGGTGACGGAGCCGGTGACCCGGGCGTGCGCGACGGCGGTGAGATAGCCGTACAGCTTGGGCTCGACGACGGACCGGAGCCGGTCGGCGCTGAGGGACTTGACGGTGGCGAAACCGGCCGTCGCGGGGCCGAAGGCGAGGACCAGGTGCTCGAAGGGGCCCAGGCGTTCGAAGAAGGCCGCTACGTCGGCCTCGATGGTGCCGTCGAGCTGTTCGGCCGCCGCGACCTGCCCGCGGACCGCCGCGAGGCGTCCGGGGTCGCGGCCGGTCACGGTGACGGCGAGGCCTGCTCCGGTGAGGCGGGTGGCGACGGCCAGGCCGATGCCGGCGGTGCCGCCCATGATCACTGCGCGCATGTCGTCGGTTCCTTCCGGTTGTCCCGGTCGCCGAAGAGCCCGTGCCGGACGGCCCAGGCGGAGACGGCGGCGGCGATCTCGTGGGGCCGGTCCTCGGGGGCGAAGTGCCCCGCCGGACCGCAGGACACGGTCTCCAGTGCGGCGAAGTTCTCGGCGCACCACGTGGCCATGTCGGCGCCGAGCAGCAGCGTGGGCGATCCGTGGAACGTCAGCAGCAGCTTCGGTACGTCCGCGGCGGCGCCCAGCCAGGTGTGGAACGCCCGCATCCGGGCGACCAGTTCGGCCGGCTGCCCGTCCAGCGGGATCTGCCGTGCCCAGGCCAGCAGCGGACGGCGGCTCTCGGGGGTGGGGTGCGGCGCGAGGTACGCGGCCATGTCGGCGTCGGCGACGGTGGTCAGCACTCCGCCGCCGCCCGTGTACGCCTGCCGCAGATAGAGGTCCTGCGCCAGCACCATCTCCTCGCCGGTGTCCGGGGTGTTGATCGCCTCGCAGCGGGCCCGCGCCCACGGCTGGAGCTCGTCCCACGCCATGGGCTTGACGATGGTCTCCATCAGGGCGAGGCCGCGCACCCGGCCGGGGTGGCGGGCGGCCCAGTCGCAGGCGAGGGTGCCACCCCAGTCGTGTCCGACGAGAACGACATCCTCCAACTCGAGCCCGTCCGCCCAGGCGTCGAGGTAGCGGGCGTGGTCGGCGAACGTATAGGGGATGTCGGGCCGCGCGGAGCGGCCCATGCCGATCAGGTCGGGGGCGAGCAGCCGGCCGCCGCCGATGCCGGGCAGGACGTGGCGCCAGATGTAGGAGGACCCGCAGTTGCCGTGGAGGAAGACGAAGGGGGGGCCTACACCCAGGTCGGTGTAGTGCATCGGCGACCCGAGAGCGGTCGTGTGCGGCATGAATGTGTTCCTTCAGGGTCTGCGGCGCCCCGGCCGGTAAAAAATCGGCCAAGGCGCCTCTTCCGAGATCGTTCCGATGTTGCCCATCACACGTTTAAGAATGATGGAAGCGGCGCACGAGCAGGCCGGGCAGCAGAAATGCAATTTCATGTGCCGGGACCCGGTGGACAGACAGGCAGGCAGCCCCCCGGCGCCCGGGGACGAACCGCCGGGGTAACCTTTTTTTAGGGGTGGCCGCAAGGTGTGATTTCCCTGTCGGGCGGTTTGCTAGCGAATCCTTCCCCGCTCCGCGGTCCACTCGTAGAAAGCGTGCGCCATCGCGTCCTTGGGCTCCTTCCAGCCGGGATCATAGGGGGTGATGAACTCCCTGAGCTGGTCGTCGATGTCCCGGTAGAGGGGGTGGCTGCGGACCCGGCCCAGGTTCGGCCGGATGTCCTCGTCGGCCTCGATCAGATGGAAGTACAGGTCGTGGAAGGTGAACAGGGTCCGCCGGGAGACCCCTATCGCAGCGGGTAGTTCTCCCGCGTCGGAATCGGCGAAGATCTGGGCGACTTCGGGAGCCGACTGCTGCCGCATACGGGCGACGATGAGCGTCCGGTTCACGGTTCCTCCTGCTGGCTGGGGTGGTCCGATAGCGTTTCGGCAGGATCGGCGCGCGCGCTCGACGACGGCTCGACCGCCGGTCCAGCAGGTCTTTCCGGCCGACCGCCGGCGGGCGATATGGGGAACCTGGCCGCTTCCGCCACGAATTGTCCCCCGGCCACCCATTCGGCCAGCGGTACCCATCGGCCGGATCTTTCACACAGTGAATTCGATGTTTCGACAAGAAGTCCCACAAATGACAGACGTCAAGTAATTCGCATGGTCAGCTATTGACATTCGGAGAACCCGGACTGGAAGGTATCCCTATCATTCTCCCCCACACTGTGCGGTTACTTGAATGCTCGCCGGAAATTAATCGCCGGGCTTTCATCCGCAGTGAACGAAGAAACAATGGTGCCCCATTGATAGAGATTCGGCTTCTGGGCCCCTTCGAGCTGACCGTCGACGGCAAGGTGGCGGTGCGGCTGTCCGCCCCCAAACTCCGTCAGGTGCTTACCCTCCTCGCGCTGAACGCGAACCGGGTCGTCAGCACCGACCAGTTCCTCTGCGAACTCTGGGCCGACCAACCGCCCCGCAGCGCCCGGACGACCCTCCAGACGTACATCTACCAGCTCCGCAAGAACATCGGCCGCCTCACCCAGCTCTCCCGCACACCGGTGAGCCTGGAGACGACGGACGCCGGTTATCTGCTCCGGCTGCCCCCCGAATCCGTCGACGCGCACCGCTTCGGCGACCTGGTCGCCGAAGGCCGCGCCCGCATCTCCGAAGGCGACAGCCTCCTGGGCGTCGAGACGTTCGACCAGGCCCTCGCCCTGTGGGGCAAGGCCTCGATGGCGGAGAACGAACTCGGCTTCGTCCTACGGGCGGAGGCGGTCCGGCTGGAGGAACTGCGCCGCACCGTTCTGGAGGAGCGGATCGGCGCCAAACTCGGCCTCGGCCTGCACCACCAGGTCGTGGGCGAACTCCTCGGCCTGATCGCCGCCAACCCCACGCACGAAGGGCTGTGGGCCAAGCTGATGCTCGCGCTCTACCGCTCCGGACGCCGCTCGGAGGCCCTCACCGCCTACCGGAACGCCCACGCGGCCCTGACCGAGGAACTCGGCCTCGAACCCTGCACGGAACTGCGTCAGCTGCACAGCCGCATCCTCGACGGGGACCCCTCGCTCGACCTCCGCGAGGACGCCGCCGGCCGCCCGGGACCGCCGCTCCGCCTGGTGCCCAGCGAACTTCCCCCGGACGTCCGGCTGGTGGGGCGCCGGAAGCAGGTGGAGACCCTCTGCCGCGCGCTGACCGACGGCCCGCCTGTCGGACGCCCGGTGGTCGTGGTCACCGGCGTTCCCGCGTCGGGCAAGTCCGCCCTCTGTGTCCGCACCGCCCACCAGGTCCGCGCGGACTACCCCGACGGCCAGCTGTGGGCCGAGATGACCACACCCGACGGCCGCCCCGTACCCCCCGGGGAGATCCTCGGCGACTTCCTGCGGGCGGCCGGCTTCCCGCCCGCCCGTATCCCCGAGGACATCGACCTCCGCGCCCGGATGTTCCGCAGCTGGGCCGCCGACCTGCGGCTGCTGGTCGTCCTCGACGACGTCGTCGACATCGCCCAGCTCCTGCCGCTGCTGCCCGGCGGCTCCCGCAGCGCCACCCTGCTCACCTGCCGCCGGCGTCTGTCCGACCCGCTCATCACCGCCACCGTCCCCGCCCACGCGCTCAGCCGGACCGCCGCCTGGCAGCTCCTGTCCCACGCGCTGGGCCCGGACCGGCTCGCCTACGAGGCCGAAGCCGCGCGGAAGATCATCCGGGTCTGCCAGGGCCTGCCCGGCGCCCTGCACGCCGTGGCCCGGCAGCTGGAGATGCGCCCGCACTGGTCCGTCGCCCGCGTCCTCGAAGGCGCCAAGCCCGACGCCTTCGGCACCCTCGCGCCGAGCCTGCGGCGCACCTACCGGCTGCTGACGCTGCCAGGACGCTCCGCGTTCCGCACGCTCGCCCTCGCCGCCGGGTCCGTCGTCACCGCCGCGGAGGCGTCGACGATGCTGGGCGTGCCCGTACCGGAGGCGGAGGTGCTCCTCGACGAACTCGTCGAGGCGCAACTCGTCCGCGTCTCCCGGGAGCCCTCCGGCGGCGCCGTCGGCTACCGGTTCACCTTGCAGTGCCTGTCCAAGGACGAACTGGACTTCACGTGCGGAACGGCCGACCGGGACGGCACCGACCCGGCCGCCAGAGCCGGCGCCAGGTGGTACGGGACGTTACCCCAGCGACCCGCTCGATCGGCGCTCCAACCGGACACCAGCGCACTGATGCAGGCTCGGGGCACCGACGTGGCCTGAGAGACCGGAGACGCGCATGGGGTACGGACTGAAAGACAAACGGGTGCTCGTCACCGGCGGCACCCGCGGGATCGGCCGGGCCACCGTGCTGGCCCTCGCGGAGGCGGGCGCCCGCGTCGTGACCTGCCACCGGGCCCCGGGCCCGGAGGCGACGCGGCTCACCGACGACCTGGCGCGCCACGGCGACGGACACCACATCGTCCAGGAGGACGTCACCGAACCCGAGGGCGCCGAGCGGCTGCTGGAGATCTGCCGGCAGCGTCTCGGGGGCCTGGACGTCCTGGTCAACAATGTCGGCGTCGACGACCACGCCCCCCTGGCGGACCTCGGCCCCGAGCGCTGGCGGCGGATGCTGGACCACAACATCACCTCCGCCTACCTGGTCACCAGGGCCGTCCTGCCGCTGCTCACCGAGGGCGCCTCGGTCGTCAACATCGGCTCCGCGGCGGCCCTGCGCGGCCGTCCCGGTGCCGCGCACTACGGCGCCTCGAAGGCCGCCATGATCGGGTTCAGCCGGGGCCTGTGCAAGGATCTGGGCCCCCGGGGCATCCGTGTCAACGTCGTGGCCCCCGGGGTCACGAGCGACGACGGCGGCCTCGAACTCCCCCCGCCCGTAAGGGAACGGCTCCTTGCCGCGACCCCGCTCGGCCGGCTCTGCACGCCGGGCGATGTCGCCGACGCCGTGCTCTTCCTCGCCGGTGACGGCTCCCGTTTCGTCAGCGGCTCCACCCTGACTGTCGATGGAGGTATGTAATGCCTTTCGCTGCTGTGACATACCGGGTCAAGCCCGGTCACGAGGACGAGATCGCCGAGATCTTCCAGGACTTCAAGCGGGTCGACACCCCCGTCCTGCCCGGCGCGGACGGCCAGGCCGCCGGGCGGCTGCTGGGCACCGCCGTGTTCATCAAGGACGACGTCATGGTCCGCGTCATCCAGTACGAGGGCGAATTCTCCGCGATCGCCGGACACATGGCCCGCCAGCAGGGCGTGCACACGGTGGAACAGCGCCTCGCCCCGTTCCTCGCCGAACAGCGTGACACCACCACCCCGGAGGGCTTCCGCACGTACTTCCGCAACGCCACCATGCGGGTGCTCACCCAGCTCTCGGTGGACGACCACTCCGCGGCATGACCGGCGCCGAACTCCTCGGTGTGCTGGTGCTCCTGGGGAACGGCATCGCCGCCGGCGTCCTCTTCGCGGTCGCCCTGAGCGTCGTACCCGCGATGGCGGTCATGCCCGCCGACCGCTACGTCTACGTCCATCAGCTGCTCGGCCGCAACTGGGACCCCACCATGCCGGCGATCGTCCTGCTCTCCGCGCTCCTCGACACCGCGCTGGCCGTCCTGGCCGACGACGGGACGCGCGCCGGGTCGCTGGGCACGGCGGCCCTGCTCCTGGTGGCCGTCTCCTGGGTCTCCCACTTCCGCAACGTCCCCCTCAACCGCCGCGTGAAGGCGCTCGATCCGGGGCGGCTGCCCGCCGACTGGAGCGACCCCCGTCCGGTCTGGCGCCGCTGGCATCTGGCCCGTACGACGCTCGCCGTGGCCGCGCTGGCCCTCAACGCCCTGGCTCTCGCCACCTGACTCCGTCGGGAGCCGACCGATGAAACGGAGAAGATCACCGTGATCCTGGTGACCGGTGCGACCGGCAATGTCGGCCGCCATGTCGTGGACCTGCTGCTCGCCGCAGGGGTACGCCCACGGGCCCTGACCCGCACCCCGGACCTCGCCCTGCTGCCCGAGGACGCCGAAGTGATGGGCGGCGATCTGGAACGCCCCGGGTCGGTGACGGCGGCACTCGACGGGATCAGCACGGTCTTCCTGAACCTGTCCGCGCTGGGCCGGACGACCGCCGGCTTCCTGACCGCCGCCCGCGAACAGGGCGTACGCCGGATCGTCATGCTCTCCTCGTCGTCCGTGCAGGACGGGCTCGGCGCGGACGAACAGCCCAGCATGCTCGCCTCCTGGCACAAGGCCGGCGAGGACCTCGTCGAGGAATCCGGCCTGGAGTGGACGATCCTGCGGCCCGGCGAGTTCAACGCCAACGCCCTGTGGACCTGGGGCGAACAGCTGCGCGCCACCGGCACCGTCCGCGCCGCCTACGGCGAGGCCGCCACCGCCCCCATCCACGAGAAGGACATCGCGGCCGTCGGCGTACAGGGCCTGCTGACCGACGACCACATCGGCGCCCGGTACATCCTCACCGGCCCCGAGTCCCTGACCCAGTACGACAAAGTGCGCCTCCTCGCGCAGGCCACTGGACTACCGTTCCGGTTCGAGGAGGTCTCCCCGGAAGTCGCCCGCGAGGACTACCTCACGCGCGGTATGCCGGCCCAGGCCGTCGGCAGCATGCAGACCCACTTCGACGCCGCTGTCGACGGCATCCTGCGCTACCTGGCCCGCTCGGTGGGACACCCCGCCGAGGTCACCACGGCCGTGCCCGATGTCACCGGCCGCCCCGCGCTCACCTTCGCCGCCTGGGCGGCCGAACACGCGGACGTGTTCCGCGCCTGAGCCCGGCTCCCGGGCCGGCGAACCCCGATACCCCGCCCGGCGCGAACGCGCCGGGCGCGAAACCCGACGAAAGGCATACGCCATGCTCGACGAATCCGTCTACGCCCGCCACCAGGAGCCGAGCTTCCTGGAGGAGCTGTACGAGACGGGCGCGACCCCCTGGGAGATCGGCCGCCCCCAGTCCGCCTTCCTCGCGCTCGCCAAGTCCGGGGCCATCCAGGGCCGCGTCCTCGACGTCGGCTGCGGCACCGGCGAGCACGTCCTGATGTGCGCGCGGCTCGGCCTCGACTCCACCGGCATCGAACTCGCCTCCAACGCCGTGCGCATGGCCCAGGAGAAGGCGAGCGAACGTGGTCTGGACGCCCGGTTCCTGTGCTACGACGCCCTGAAGCTGGCCGACCTCGGCGAGACCTTCGACACCATCCTCGACTCCGGGCTCTTCCACCGCTTCCAGGGCGACGAACGCACCGCGTACGTCAACAGCCTGGCCTCCGCCGTCCAGCCGGGCAAGCGGGTCTTCGTGCTCTCCTTCGGCGACCAGCAGAAGGAGGACTGGGGGCCGCACCGCGTCTCCCGCGCGGAGTTCGAGGCGGCCTTCACCGAGGGCTGGCGCATCGACGCGATCGAGGAGAGCACGATCGACGCCACCGTTGACGCCGACGGTGTGAAGGCCTGGCTGGTCTCCCTCACCCGGGTCTGAGCCACCGGGGCCGACCGGTCGCCGGGGCGGGGCAGGGAGCGCCTCCGTCCCGGCGGCCGGTCTCGGGTGACCGCGGTGACCGGACCACGACACCATCGGGCCCGGTCCCGCCCGCGGCACGTTTCCGGTGGGCGGCCCCCGGCCCCCTCGGCGGACGGCGGGGCTTCGTGAGTGTGTCGTGCCGCAGGACGGCACGCGCACCCCTCCACCGGTGATCCGGAGCACTACAGTCCCCCCACCGCGCGTCCTGGATCACCGAGCATCCGGACCTGAACGGAGGCGAGTCGCTCCCTATGTCCGAGATCATCAGCGACGCCAAACCCGTCGGCTCCACCGCGACGAGCACAGCCGACGCCGCACAGAAACCCACCGCGTCGCGAGTCGCTGTCGCGAGTCTCGTCGGCACGGTCATCGAGTACTACGACTTCGCCGTGTACAGCACGGCCGCCGCCCTCGTCCTCGGCCCGGCCTTCTTCCCCTCCGGCAACGCCACCGCGTCCACACTGGCCGCCTTCCTCACCGTCGCCGTCGCCTCCGTGGCCCGCCCGGTCGGTGTGGTGGTGTTCGGCACCATCGGCGACCGGGTCGGCCGCAAGCGTGCCCTCTTCCTCTCCCTGCTCCTGATGGGCGTGTCCACCGTCGGCATCGGACTGCTGCCCACGTACGAGACCGCCGGCATCCTCGCCCCCGTGCTCCTGGTGGCCCTGCGTCTGCTGCAGGGCGCCAGCATGGGCGGCGAGTGGGGCGGCGCGGTGCTGCTGGCCGCGGAACACGCGCCTCCCGGACGCCGCGCGGTGTACGCGTCGATCCCGCAGGCCGGCCCGCCGATCGGCTTCCTGCTGTCCAGCGCCGTGATCCTGCCGACACTCGCGTTCGCGGGCAAGGACGGCTTCGCCGAGTGGGCCTGGCGCATCCCGTTCCTCCTGAGCACCGCCCTGATCGTCGTCGGCCTCTGGGTCCGCTCCCGGATCGCCGAGTCGCCGATCTTCGACGAGCAGCCCGCCGATGACACCGCGGCACCCCGCTTCCCGCTCGCCATCCTGGTCAAGGAGTACCCCGGCCGACTGCTTCTCGGTATGGGCGCGGCGATCGGCGGTTCCTCGGTCTACTACCTGGCGACCGTCTACGCCCTCTCCTACGGCCCGACCTCCCTCGGCATCCCGCAGTCCACGATATTGACCGTCTCCAGCATCGGCGCCGCGGCCGAGGTGATCTTCATCGTGCCGGTGGCGATCCTGGCCGACCGGATCGGCAGACGCCCGGTGATCGTGGCCGGCGCGGCGGGGTGCGCCCTGTGGGCCGTGCCCATGTTCGGCTCCCTGCAGACCCGCAACACCGTACTGATCGCCGGGGCCTTCGCCATCGGGTTCGTCCTGTTCGCCATGATGTTCGCGCCCATAGCCGCGTTCCTGCCCGAGCTGTTCCCGGCCCGGCTGCGCTACACCGGTGCCTCGACGAGCTTCATCCTCGCCCTCACCCTGGGCGGCAGCTTCGCCCCGATCGTCGCCACCTGGCTGACTTCGCACTGGCAGTCACCGTCGGCCCTCGGCTTCTACAGCGGCGCGCTGTGCCTGGTCAGCCTGGGCTGTGTGCTGGCCCTGCCCGAGACCCGCGACAAGGATTTCAGCGTCTGACGCCCCTCGCCCGGAGTCCCGCTGTGCTGCTCCGCGGCACAGCGGGATGACGTGCACATGCTCACAGTGTCACCGTGTGGTAGCTCGGCACCATATTTCTCCGTCCTCCGCCGGCAGGAGACCTGATGCGCACCAGAACACCGGCCACCCACGTCGTCAGCGATGACGCTCCCCCCGCCCCGCTCCTGCTGCACCGGAGCGAGAACCCCTGGGGCGCGAGCCCCAGGGCGGTCGAAGCGGCACACGCCGAACTGCTGCGCGTCAACCGCTACCCCGACCCGCAGCACACCGCGCTCATCGACGCCCTCTCCGCCCACTACCGCGTCACCACCGACCGGGTCGCCGTCGGCAACGGAGTGGACGAGGTCATCCTGATGCTCGCCCTCGCCCTGCGCGCCACCGGCCGCGCGGTGGTCAACGAGGCCACCTACCAGGGCTACCCCAAGAGCCTGGAGGCAGCGGGCCTGCGCGTCGTGCACATCCCCCTCGACCACCACCGCGTGAACCCCGCCGCGCTGATGGCGGAGATGGACAAGGGCGCGGCTCTCGTCTTCGTGTGCAATCCGCACAATCCCACCGGGTCGCTCCTGGACGGCGGTGCGGTGCGGAGTCTGTCGGAGGCGGCGCGTGCCACCGGGTCGCATGTCGTCTTCGACGAGGCGTACGCGGAGTTCGCCGACGGTTCCTTCACCTCGGCGCTGCCGTGGGCGCGGGAGGGGGGGTGTGTCAGTGTGCTGCGGACGTTCTCCAAGGCGTACGGTCTGGCCTCCTTGCGCGTGGGTGCGCTGATCGGCGATCCCGACGTCGTCTCCCGTATCGGGACCGTGCAGGACGCCATGCCGTTCCACGTGAACCGGCTCGCGCAGGCGGCCGCCTGCGCGGCCCTGGAGGACCAGGCGTTCCTGGAACAGACCAGGGTCTACACCGCCACCGCCCGTACAGCGCTGTGCCGTGGCCTGGACCGGCTCGGCATCACGTACCTGCCCTCCCAGACCAACTTCGTCACCGCGCACCTGCCCGAAACCGCACCCGAGGTCACCCGGCGACTGCTCACCGACCACGTCCACGTACGGGACGCCACGGACATGGGAATGCCCGGCTGGATACGGATCTCCGTCGGCACCCCCACCGACGTCCTCACCCTCATACGCCGACTCGAAGCCGTCCTCTGAGACGTTCGGCCGGAACACACGGGCGCGGCCTCCGGGCAGTGTGCTCGGTCCCGGACCGGACTCCGCCGAACTACGGGAGAGCAAAGGCCACTTCGGCCGACTCATCAAGGGGGGTACGGCTCCGCACACTCGCCCGGTCCGACGCGTTGGCGCACTCGGACCGGAGGGGGACACCGTACGGCTGCGGGACGGCTCGCCTTCGAACGGGCGGCCAGGTCCTCGTACAACACCGCGCCAGGGGCCACAGCGGTTCGTACGGCTGTGTCGTGGCGGTGCGGCCCCGTCCCCACCCGGGGCCGCACTCCGAACCTCGTCCCTGGCGCCCGAAGAGCCTGGCGGCTCTCCGTGCTTCTCCGCTGCGCCTACTTCTTCCGCGCCAGGTTCAGACCGTCACCGATCGGGATGAGCACCTGCTCCACCCGGTCGTCCTCGAGGACACGGGCGTTGTACGCGCGGATGCCCTGCGTGTCGGCGGCGTTGTCCGAGGGGTCGACGATCTTCCCGTGGAGGAGGGTGTTGTCGCCGAGCAGCAGCCCGCCGGGACGCATCCGCGGGACCAGCTCCTCCCAGTAGTCGACGTAGTCCTCCTTCTCGGCGTCGATGAAGGCGATGTCGAACTGCGGCTCCACCGGCAGCGCGCGCAGTGTGTCCAGCGCCGGTCCGAGCTTGAGGGTGATCGTGTCGGACAGCCCGGCACGCTTCCAGTAGCGCTGGGCGACCGTGGTCCACTCCTCGCTGATGTCACACGCCAGCAGCGTGCCACCGGGCCGCAGACCGCGGGCCAGACAGATGGCCGAGTAGCCGGTGAAGCTGCCGACCTCCACGATGCGCACCGCCCCGGTGATCTGGGCGAGAAGAGTCATGAGACCGCCCTGCTCGGGGCCGATCTGCATGAAATTGTCGTCGGGAAAGAGCTTCTCGGTCTCGGCGGCGAGGTCGAGCAGGATCTCGTCCGGCGCGGTGCTGTGCGCCGCGACGTACTCCTGCAGCTTCGGGGTGAGGCCTTCTGTTGTTCGCGTCATGTATTCGAGCCTAGGGATTCTCAGGTCGGTGAATACCCGTCGTGCCGTCCTGTGGCACGACGGGCACACCCGCATATGCCGGGGGCTCGTCCGTGCCGCCCACCGGCACACCCCCTTCCCCAATCCCCCCTACTGCGCTGCGATAACAGCACCGAGCGCGGCCCGGCGAAGACACTCGATTTTCGACCCACCGACCGACGTGCATGAAATGCGAGTGAATTATGATATCTGAGTACCTGCTGCCGAATGAATCTCGTGAGACAGAGGCACGGTTAACCGGATTCGAGGCCATCTATGACGGATGGTCGAAGGCTCAGTTGGCGAATGTGGGTGTGACCGAAGGGTGGAAGTGCCTGGAGGTGGGGGGCGGCAGCGGCTCGATCGCCCGCTGGCTCGCCGAGCGCGTGGGGACGGCCGGACAGGTGGTGGTCACCGACCTCGACCCCCGCATGCTGCAGGGCCTCGCAAGCCACAATCTGGAGGTTCGCCGGCACGACATCGTCCGCGACGAGCTGGAGGCCGACACCTTCGACCTGATTCACGCGCGGATGGTGCTGACGCACCTGCGCGAGAGAGAACAGGTGATCGGCCGGCTGGTCCAGGCGCTGCGCCCGGGTGGCTGGCTGGTGCTCGAGGACTCCGACATGAAGTACATGGCGGTCCTGGACAGCACCACCGCGGATGCTCAGACGCTGATCGAGAAGGTGTCGTGGGCCGCGACCGAGGCACTGCGCAAGGGCGGGTTCGACCCCGACTGGGGCAGCCGGCAGTACGCGGCGCTGCGGCGCGGTGGACTGGTCGATGTCGCGGCCGCGGGCCATGTCACCACCTGCGACGCCGACTCGCCCGGCACGGAGCTGTTCCGGGCCTCCTATCGGCTCCTCAGGGACCAGATGATCGACACGGGCGTGATCACGAGTGCGGAACTCGACGCCTGGTACGCGGCGACGACCGAACCCTCCTTCGCGTGGTTCTCCCCGCTGCTGATCTCCACCCGCGGCAGGCGCCCCGCCACTGCCGCCTGACCGGCCGTCGACGTCGGAGGATCCGGGGGACGCCGGCCGGCAGGCCATCCGGGACCTCTCGCCCCAGGAGTGCCCCTGCCCGGCCACGCTCCGCCTCCTCCGTGCCGCTCTGCGGCACGGAGGGATGACATGTGAACGTTCCAGAACATCTCCTGGCGGCAGTCCGGCGACACGTTCTCCGTCCAAGGACGGTAGGAGAGATCTGATGCGGTACGTGATTTTCGCCCCCTCTTCCCGTACTGGACGAGGACCGCGGCCGGTCCATCAGCCCACGCGGGAGTGCGTCTCTTCGCCGACACCGTCATACGCGCTCCCGACCGGGTTCGGCGCGCCGGAAGAACGACGCGGTCGGCCGGAGCCGTCTCCGGTCCGCTGCCACGCCGCCGGACCAGGGCGGGAGGTCGTGCGCGGAATGGTGCTGCCGCGGCTGTCGACACTCGGGACCGGGCACCTCGGCGCACACGCCGGGACCGCGGAGCGGCTCGCCGCCATGCCGTCGCCCGAGAACAACACCACTGTCGGGCTCGTCGGCTCAGGCGCTGTTCTCGCCGCGGCCGAGTCAGCGATAGGAGCCCGCTCATGACCACATCGAGTGAAGAGGCAGGCATGTCCGCGACACACCGTGCTGATCTGATCCGCCCGTTGCCCGAGCTGCTGCGCACGCACGCCGCGCTGCGCGGGGCCAAGGTCGCGTACTCCGACGCGCAGCGGGCCGTGACCCACACGGAACTGGAGCGGCGTACGGCCCGGCTCGGCGGCCATCTGGTCGCACTCGGCCTGCCCCGGGGCTCGCGGGTGGTGATCCTGCTGGGCAACCGCGTGGAGATGGTGGAGAGTTACCTCGGCATCAACCGCGCCGGCTGCGTCGGTGTGCCGGTCAACCCGCACTCCTCCGACGCGGAGCTGCGGCACCTGCTCGCCGACAGCGACGCCCGGGCGGTGATCACCGACCCCGCGCACGCCGACCGGGTGCGCGCGATGCTACCGGCCGGACACCTCGTCGTGGTCGGCGACTGCCCGGACACGGTGTCGTACGAGGAGCTGACCACGCGCGAGCCGGCCGTCCCGGCGCGCGACGACCTCGGCCTGGACGAACCGGCCTATCTGCTCTACACCTCGGGGACGACGGGCCGCCCCAAGGGCGTACTGGTCGCGCTGCGCGCCGTGTTGTGGAACGCCGCCACCTGCTATGCCCCGATCATCGGGCTGTCCCCGTCGGACACGGTGCTGTGGCCGCTGCCGCTGTTCCACGCCTTCGGCTACAACCTCTGTGTGATGGGGGTGACCGCGGTCGGCGCCTCGGCGCATCTGGTCCCGGGCTTCTCCCCCGCCGAGGTGCTCGACGAACTGCGCGCCCGGCCGTACACCGTCCTGGTCGGCGTGCCGACGGTCTATCACAACCTGGTCCATGCCGCCGGTGCGGAAGGACTCACACTGCCCTCGCTGCGCGTGTGTTTCGTCGCGGGCGCGGTCACCTCGGCCACGTTCGCCGAGTCGTTCGAGACCGCCTTCGGTCTCCAGCTCACCGACAACTACGGCTGCAGCGAGACGAGCGGGCCGATCGCCACCATGCGGCCGGGCGGTGAGCAGGTGCCCGGTTCGTGCGGTCTGCCGCTGCCCGGACTGAACCTGCGCGTGGTCGACCCGGACACCGGTGTCGAGGTGCCGACCGGCGAGGTCGGCGAGATCTGGGTCAGCGGCCCGAACGTCATGCTGGGCTACCACAACCAGCCGGAGGCCACCGCGGAGGCGCTCCGCGACGGCTGGTACCGCACCGGCGACCTCGCCCGCCGCAACGCCGACGGCTACCTCTGGATCACCGGCCGGCGCAACGACGTGATCATCCGGGGCGGGGAGAACGTACATCCCAGCGAGATCGAGGCCGTGCTCGTCCGGGTGCCCGGGGTGCGCGACGCCGCTGTGACGGGACGGGCCGACGAGGAGTTCGGCCAGGTCCCGGTGGCGGTGGTGGTGCCGGAATCCGACGGTGTCGACTGCGCGGAGCTGTTCGCGCGGTGCCGCAGGGACCTCGCCTACTTCAAGGTGCCGGTGGAGATCCGCACCGTGGCCGCGCTGCCGAGGACGCCCACGGGCAAGGTCGCGCGCGAGCCGCTGGCCGCGCTGCCCGGCCGGCTGCTCGCGGTCGCCGGCTCCCACGACGGCCTGCGCCTCATGGGCGCCGACGGTGAGCCCGTCCCGGTCCCGGGCACCGGACTGCCCGCCGGGGCCAGTCCGCTCGCCGGCCGCGACGTGGCCCTGACGGGAGACGCCGGGGAGCTCGCGGACCTGATCGCCCACCACCTGGTGGCCGGTCACGAGGTCCGCGGTGTGGAGCGGTCCGGTACGGAGTACGACATCACCGTCACCGTCACCGGCTCCACCGTGACGGTCGCCGTCGAAGGATCCGCTCCCACCACCCTGACGCTGGCGGAGGGGTTGACCGACCACCGGATCCGTAACGCCGTGGACGTCGCGCTGAGCCGGCCGGGCGCCACCCTGGTCGCGGACGTACGGCCGGTGTCGACCACCACACCCGACCGGCTGCCCGCCAGGGCCGACCTGGCCGGGGTCACCGGGACCGACCTCGGCAGGGCGCTCGTCGACCTTGTCGTGGGCCAGGTCACCGAGGTGCTGGGCGAAGCCGGTCCGATCGAGCCGGACCGGGCCCTGCGCGAGTACGGGCTCACCTCGGCGGGCGCGGTCCGGCTACGGGACCGGGTCGCCGCCGCCACGGGGCTGCGCCTGCCCACGACGCTCGCGTTCGACCACCCCTCGGTGCGCGCCATCGCCGGGTATCTGCAGGCCGAGCTCACCGGTTCACCCGAGCCCCTGGCCACGGCCGCAGCGGCGGCCGGCACCGACGACGACGATCCCATCGTGCTCGTGGGTATCGGCTGCCGCTACCCCGGCGGGGTCGGTTCCCCCGAGGAGCTGTGGCGGCTGCTGGCCGACGGGGTCGACGCCATGTCCGGTTTCCCCGACGACCGGGGCTGGGACCTCGACCGGCTGTCCGACCCCGACCCCGACCGCAGCGGCACCTCGCACACCCGGTGGGGTGGGTTCGTCGACGAAGTGGCCGACTTCGACCCCGAGTTCTTCGGGATCTCGCCGCGTGAGGCGCTGGCGATGGACCCGCAGCACCGGCTGCTGCTGGAGACCTCCTGGGAAGCGCTGGAGCGCGCCGGCATCGACCCGACCTCCCTGCGCGGTAAGCGGGTCGGGGTGTACGCGGGGCTGATGAACCAGGACTACGTCACCGATGCGGACCAGGTGCCCCGCGAACTGGAGGGCTACATCGGCACGGCCACGGCCGGCAGCGTCGCCGCCGGGCGGGTCGCCTATGTGCTGGGGCTGCGCGGCCCGGCGCTCATCGTCGACACCGGCTGCTCCTCGTCCCTGGTGACCATCGACCTCGCGGTGCGGTCGATCCGCCGGGGCGAGTGCGAACTCGCGCTGGCCGGCGGGGTGACCGTCATGGCGTCGCCGCAGCGGTTCGTGGAGTTCAGCCGGCAGCGCGCGCTGGCCGAGGACGGGCGGTGCAAGGCGTTCGCCGCGACCGCGGACGGCACCGGCTGGGCCGAGGGCGTCGGAATGGTGGTGCTGGAACGGCTGTCCAGCGCCCGCCGCGCCGGGCACCCGGTGCTGGCCGTGATCCGGGGTTCCGCGGTGAACCAGGACGGTGCGTCCAACGGCCTGACAGCGCCGAGCGGGCCGGCCCAGCAGCAGGTGATCCGGCTCGCCCTGCGGGACGCCGGTCTGACACCGTCCGAAGTGGACGCGGTCGAGGCGCACGGCACCGGCACCCGGCTCGGCGACCCGATCGAGGCCGGTGCGCTGCTGGCCGCCTACGGGCAGGACCGCGACACCCCGCTCTGGCTGGGCTCGCTGAAGTCCAACATCGGGCACACCCAGGCCGCGGCCGGGGTCGGCGGTGTGATCAAGATCGTGCAGGCCATGCGCCACCGCACCCTGCCGAAGACCCTGCACGTGGACGAGCCGTCGCCGCACGTCGACTGGGCGGCGGGAGATGTCCGGCTGCTCACCGAGAGCATGCCGTGGCCTCAGCAGGACCGGCCGCCGCGCGCGGCGGTCTCCTCCTTCGGGATCAGCGGCACCAACGCGCATCTGATCCTGGAGGCACCACCGGAGGAACCCGCGCCGACGCCCTCCGCCGAACCGTCCGCCGTCGCCTGGACGTTGTCCGGCAAGACTCCCGAGCGGCTACGGGACTGGGCGGCCCGGCTGCTCCCCATGGCCGGGGACGTCGCGCCGGTGGACCTCGCGCACTCGCTCACGGTGGCCCGCGGCCACTTCGCCCACCGCGCCGTCGTCGTCGGCGGCGACCGCGAAGAGCTGCTGGCCGGGATACAGGCCCTCGCCGAGGGGAAGCCGGCGCAGAACATCGTCTCCGGAGCGTCGGGGGTGGACGGGAAGGTGGCGTTCGTCTTCCCGGGACATGGCACGCAGTGGGTGGGCATGGCGGCCGGGCTGATGGGCGAACCGGCGTTCGCCGAATCCGTCCACGCCTGTGAGCGGGCGCTCAAACCCCACGTGGACTGGTCGCTCACCGAGGTACTGGCCGGAGGCGCCGACCAGTTGGAGCGGATCGATGTCCTGCAGCCCGTGCTGTTCGCGATGTCGGTGTCACTGGCCGCCCTGTGGCGTTCCCGCGGTGTCGAACCGGACGTGGTGCTCGGCCACTCCCTGGGCGAGCTGGCCGCCGCGTGCGTCGCGGGCGCGCTGCCGCTGGAGGAGGCCGCCCGCGTCGTCGCGGTACGCGGCCAGGTCATCGCCCAGCTCGGCACCGGCGCCGGCATGGTGTCGGTGACCGCGCCGCGCGAACAGCTGGAGTCGCTGCTGGAGCGCTGGCCGGACCGGCTCTGGATCGCCGCGCTCAACAGTTCGTCCACCACCGCGGTCGCCGGTGACGACCCGGCGCTCGACGAGCTGCTCGCCCAGTGCGCGCTGGACGGTGTGCACGCCCGCCGTATCGGCATCGGCTACGCCTCGCACTGCCCGAAGGTGGAGGCACTCCACGACGAGCTGCTGGCCAGGCTGGGAGAGGTACGTACCACCAGGCCGTCGGTGCCGATGTACTCCACCGTGGACCTGGACTGGGTCGGCGCCTCCACGCTGACCGGCGCGTACTGGTATCGCAACCTCCGGCAGCCCGTGCTGTTCCAGCCGGCCGTCGAGCACCTCGCCGAGCAGGGTTTCCGGGTCTTCGTGGAGTCCAGCTCGCACCCGGTGCTGACCTCCGCGATCGAACAGACGCTGGACGAGGGCGGTACGACCGGCGTCGTCACCGGCACCCTGCGCCGCGGCGACGGTGGCCCCGTACGGTTCCTGATGTCCGCCGCGCAGCTGTACACGCGGGGGGTGGACGGTGTGAACCTCGCCACCGGCACCGGACGGCCGGTCCCCCTGCCGACCACACCGTTCCAGCGGCGGCGGTTCTGGCTCACGACGACCGCCTCGCCCAAGGCGGGCACCGGCCACCCGCTGCTCGGCACACTGGTCGAATCCGCCCGCAGTGGTGAACTCGTGGCCTCCAGCCGTATCTCGCCGGTCGAGCAGCCATGGCTGGCCGACCACGCGGTGAACGGAACCTGCATCCTGCCCGGCACCGCGCTGCTGGACCTCACCCTGCGCGCCGCGCACGGCACCGGCGGCACCGGACTCGCCGAGCTGATCATCGAGGCGCCCCTGGTCCTGTCCCAGCAGGGCACGGCGGAGCTTCAGGTCGTGGCGGACCCGGGCCTGCGTACGGTCGAGGTGTTCAGCAGGCCCGACCAGCCCGGCAGCCAGTGGCGACGCCACGCGCAGGGCACGATCGAGGACACCCGCGACACCCGTGACGAGCCGTTCGCCGGGGACCTGCCCCCGGCCGACGCCGAGGAGATCGACTTCGACTACGCGTCGCTGGCCGAGCGCGGCTACGAGTACGGTCCGGCGTTCCAGGCCGTACGCAGGCTGTGGCGGCGGGGCGAGGACCTGTTCGCCGAGCTGCGGCTGCCCGAGGAGGCACCCGGCGGGTTCGCCGGCCCCGGACTGCACCCCGTGCTCGGTGACGCCGCCATGCACGCCGTCGCCCTGACCGAACCGCTGCAGGACGGCCACGTCGCGCTGCCGTTCGTATGGCGCGACGTGTGGGCCGGCGACTGCCGTACCACCCACGCGTACTCCCACCTGACGCCCAGTGGCCAGGACGAGTTCACCGTGAACGTCACCACCGCCGAGGGTGCACCGCTTTTCCGGGCGACACTCGGAACACGCACGGTGGCCCTGCGCGAGCTGGCGGGCACACTGCCGACGGATTCGGTGTACCGGACGCGGTGGACCGAACTCGCCGACCCGGTGGGCGCGACCACACCGAAATGGGCGCTGCTCGGCACCGACCTCCTCGGTGTGACCGCCGACCTGGTCGATGTCGCCGACGCCGACGCGGTCATCTGCACCCCGGCGCCCGACGATGTCCGGGAAGCGACGCTGGACACACTGTCCCACCTCCAGCACTGGCTGGCCGCCGACCACCCGGCCGACATCCCCCTCGTCGTGCTGACCCGCAGCGACGACCTGGCCCACGCCGCGGCGCGCGGCCTGGTGCGGTCGGCGCAGTCCGAGCACCCCGAACGGTTCCTGCTGGTCGAGACGGACGAGGATCCCCGGTCCTCGGCGCGGCTGGCCGACGCGGTGGCCGCCGGACGGCCGCACGTGCGGATCAGCGCGGGCCGGCTCCAGGCACCGGAACTGGCGCGCGCCACACCGGCGCGGAACGCCCGGCCGGAGCTCGGCGACGGCACCGTCCTGATCACCGGCGGCACCGGCACGCTCGGGTCGCTGCTGGCGCGGCACCTGGTGACCGAGTACGGGGTCCGCAGCCTCCTGCTCACCAGTCGCGGCGGGGCGCGGAACGCCGAGCCGCTCGTCACGGAGCTGAGGGAGCTGGGCGCCGAGGTCGCCGTCGCCGCCTGCGACGTCGCCGACCGGGACGGTCTCGCCGCCGCCCTCGGTCTCGTACCCGCCCGGTATCCGCTGGTCGCGGTGGTGCACACGGCCGGGGTGATCGCGGACGGTGTGGTGACCGGGCTGACCGCCGATCAGGTGGAGCAGGTGATGCGCCCCAAGGTCGACGGCACACTGAACCTGCACG
The DNA here is from genome assembly GCF_044752945.1 of Streptomyces sp. NPDC088554. Taxonomy (NCBI): domain Bacteria; kingdom Bacillati; phylum Actinomycetota; class Actinomycetes; order Kitasatosporales; family Streptomycetaceae; genus Streptomyces; species Streptomyces sp. NPDC088554. The sequence goes on from NZ_JBIVMF010000014.1 coordinate 112,982, forward strand.
AGCTGACCAAGGACACCGAGCTGGCCGCCTTCGTGCTGTTCTCCTCGGTGGCCGGAGTGCTGGGCAGTCCGGGACAGGGCAACTACGCGGCCGCGAACGCGTTCCTGGACGCGTTCGCGGAGCACCGCAGGGCCGACGGGCTGCCGGCGCAGGCCCAGGTGTGGAGCGGGTGGGAGGAGACCTCCGGCATGACGCAGACGCTGCACGCGCGCGACCGGGACGGCACCCTCCCGGACGCCACCCTGCCCCTGCCCACCGCGTTCGCGCTGGCCCTGTTCGACGAGGCGCTGCGGCAGGACGACCCGGTGCTCACCCTCGCCCGGTTCGACGTCGCCAAGCTGCGCGGCCACGGGACGCCCGCGCTGCTGCGCGCTCTCGTGCCCGCCGGACCGGCCGCCGCGGCGCCCGTTGTCCCACTGCGCGACCTGGCCCCGGCCGAGCGGGCCGAACGGCTGCTGGCCGAGGTGCGCGCGATCGCCGCCGAGCTGCTCGGCCATCAGGACGCCGAGGCCCTGGCCCCGGAACAGAGCCTGCACGAGGCCGGGTTGGACTCGCTGACCGCGGTGGAACTGCGCAACCGGCTGAGCGCCCTGACCGGGCTGCGGCTGCCCGCCACGCTCGTGTTCGAGTACCCCGCGCCACAGGATCTGGCCGACCACCTCTACCAGGAGCTGGACGCCTCGGCAGAAGCGAGCGCCTGATACGGCCACCGGGCCGTCAGCCCGCCACCGGGCGGCTCGGCGGCATCGACGTACTGATCAGCAACGCCGATGCGGCCGGGCCTGCCGGTGGCGGATCGTGGCTCCGAGGGCGACCTCCGGGGCCATGATCCGGGTGGTGGTATCCGTCCCGTGGCCTCCGGCCCCTACACGATCACACCCCCCTTACGGCAGGGCCGTACCCCCCTTACCGTGCTGTCGCACCCCCCTTACAGTGGTGTCGTGTCCTCAGGAAATGCTGTCGTCGCGCGCAACGTCCGCCTTCTCAGAGAGCAACGGGGGCTGTCCCTGACCAGATTGGCCCGGGAGGCGGGCCTCGCCAAACAGACCCTGTCCAATCTGGAACAGGGCACGGGCAACCCCACCGTGGACACGTTGTTCTCGATCGCGACGGCGCTGGGCGTGCCGGTGACCAGGCTGGTCGCCGAGCGCGAGCAGGTGATGACCGTTCAGCGCGGATCCGACGTCGTCTGGAAGGAACACCAGGGCTTCAAGTCCCGGGCCCTGGACCATCTGTACGGCTCCGGTGTCATCGAGAACTATCTGATGCGCGTCGCCCCCGACCGGGACGGCACGGGGAAGCCGACCGAGCCGCACCCGGTGGGCACGCTGGAGCACCTGTACGTGATCAGTGGCCGGGTGCGGGTGGGCCCGGCGGACAGCCCGGTGGAGTTGGCCACCGGTGACTTCGTGCGCTACCCGGGCGACCGGCCGCACGTGTACCAGTCGTTGGAGGGGGAGAGCCTGGTGCACATCGTGGTGAGTGTGCCGCGGGCGCAGCCCTGCACCGGGTCCACGAGCACGGCGCGGACCCACGGCGACGGCGCGCACTGAACCTCGCGTCCACCGGGGTGGTCAGACGGGGGATCCGCTCCCGGAGGCCGACAGCGCGCGCCGCCGGCCCTTCGAGGCCGCGCTGATCACTTGTGCCGCCTGGTAGGCCACACGGCGCACGGCGGGGGCGAAGCGGACGCAGTCGAAGCGGTGGCCGGCCCCGGAGACGGAGAGGGCAGCGACCGGCCGGCCGGCGGGCCCCATGATCGGGACGGCGACACAGACAAGGCCGAGGGCGGCCTCCTGACGGTCGTACGCGATGCCGTCCTGGCGGATACGCCGCAGCTCGGCGCGGAAGACCGCGGGGTCGGTGATCGTGGAGTTGGTGAGCTTCGGCAGCCCCGCCGAGATGGCCGCTTCCGCGGCGTCGTGGTCGAAGGCCAGCAGGGCCTTGCCGACGGCCGTGCAGTACGCGGGTAAACGGGCGCCTATGCGAGAGGGGGAGGGTGTGGCGCGGTGCCCGTGGATCTTGTTGACGAAGACGATGTCGGTGTCGTGCAGCACCGCGAGGTGAACGGTCTCCTGGGTCAGCACATACAGGTCCGCGAGATGTGGCAACAGTCGCTCGCGCAACTGCAGGGATCTCGGGCCGTAGACCCGGGTGCCGATATCGAAGAGCTGAGCGCCCAGCCGGTAGTCGCTGCCGACCCGTTCGACCAGGTCGTTGCGTTGAAGAATGCCCAGCAGCCGGAAAGCGGTCGACTTGGTGAGACTGGCGCGGCGGGCCAGCTCGCTCACGCCGATCTCCCGGTCCTGTTCGGCGAGGGACTTGAGCAGGGCGAGTGCCTTGTCGACCGCGGTCCGCTGATCCGACGGGACCGTTGGTTCCTGGGAAAGCGCGGTATCTGTGAGCAGGGTGTCGGAGAGTTCGGAGGTCAAGGGAGAGTGAACTGACATGGGGGCTCCCGGGATTGCACAGATGGCGCCATCAAAATGGACGCGCGTCCAATCTAGAGGCCCGTTTTCGGAATGTAAACGGTCGGGGACAGTGCGTCGATCGCGCCATTTCGGCGGGCCGCATCACGGCACGCGGGCTGGGCCGGGTGGCCGCGTCCGGCCTCTCCCGAGCCCCTGCGCCGACCCGGTACCGCGGGCCCCGAAGCGCCGCTCGGCAGGCCGTGTGCGGCGGCACCGAGCTACTGCGACCTGCGGAAATCGGGCGGCGGCGCGGTGGTCCCGTGCCCGCGTCCGGACACCTGGACCCCGCGCCGGCACCCGTGCCCGGAGCCGCGCTTGTACGCCCCGTCCGGCCGCCCACGGACGTCCCGCCGGGGTGCCGCGCCCGTCCGTCGACGTGAGCATCTAGGGGGCCCTAACCGGTGGACCGGTGGACGGCCGAGGTCGCGCGGCTCGACTCGTACAAGGGGCTCGCGAAGGAGGTGAAGCTCCGGTAGTACGGGCGGCCCGTGCGGACCACCCGTACTACCGGAGCTTCGCGTCGCGTCGGCTCAACAGCCTTACCGAAAATGTCCGTTGTGGCTGACGCGGCCTCGCGTCAGGCGCCTTTCCCCGCGCTCTTCCTGGGAGCCGGCAGCGGCATGAGCTCCTCGTGGAACCCGAGGCGTTGAAGCAGCGGTCCCGTCATGAACGTGGTGACCAGCGCCATGACGACCATGGCACTGAACAGACGGCTGTCCAGCACCCCGAGGCTCAGCCCCACGTTCAAGATGACCAGCTCGGTAAGTCCTCGGGCGTTGAGCAGCACGCCGAGCGTCATCGACTCGGCCCCCGAGGCGCCGGAAAGGCGTGCGGAACCGGCGGCCCCGACGAACTTCCCCACGCACGCCACCACGATGACGGCGACGGTCATGATCACACCGTGCCCACCGAGCCCGCCGAGGTCCACCGACAGCCCGGTCACGGTGAAGAAGACCGGCAGCAGGAAGAGACTGGTCTGCTCGATGCGCTCGGCGACCTGAGGGGCCTGCGCCTCGATGGGGCCACGAGGCACAACGGCACCGAAGGCGAAGGCGCCGAAGACCGCGTGCAGACCGATCTCGTTGGTCGCCCAGGCGGACACCAGCAGTCCGGTGACGAGGATGGTGTGGATGAGGGAGCTGCTGCCCGCCCACGGCCGCTCCGGAGCCATCACCCAACGCAGCCCCGGGCGCACGACGTACAGGAGGACGATCAGGAACAGACCTGACTCCACCACCATCTGCGCCAGCGGCCACGGTCCGCTCGCGGTGGCGATGACCACGATCACGGCCAGCACACACCACGCGAGGAAGTCCTGGATGGCGGCGCAGGCGAGCGCCATGGCGCCGATACGGCTGCGCTGCATGCCGCCCTCGGCGATGATCCGGGCCAGCACCGGGAACGCGGTGATCGACATCGCCGCCCCGAGGAAGAGCGCCGGGGCGAGCACACCATCGGTACTGAGCTGCGACTTGTCGTACCAGGGGAACAGGAGAACGGCGAGCCCGGCCCCCAGCGCGAACGGCAGCGCCACGGAACTGAGCGAGACCAAGGTGACCCGGCGGCCACTTCCCCGGAGACGGGCGAAGTCCAGTTCGTAGCCGATGCCGAACATGAACAGGACCAGCCCGAGTTGCGAGAGCGCCTGAAGAATCGGCCGCGCGTCCGCCGGGAACAGCGCTTCGACGGGGTCTCCCGGCAAGAGGCCCAGCAGGCTCGGCCCCAGGGCGAGACCGGCGACGATCTCCCCCATCACCGTGGGCTGCCGAATGCGCTTGGCCAGCCGGGCGAAGATGTACGCCGCGGCGAGGATCACGGCGAGTCCCGCGAGCATGTTCCCGGTGATGACATCACTGGAACCGGCGGCAATCAAAGAGTGGTCCAAGGTGATCAGTTCTCCCCGTTCGGAAAGGGCGCTGGCGGTCGTGGCAGGCCCAGCGGGTGGTTTCGGTGCGGCTGTCGAGTCGGCGGGCGTCGGCGGTCCGGGTGCGCGGAGCAACCATGGCGCGCGGGCCGGGCCGGTAGCGACTCGCCCTTCAGGTCGGTGACCTGGCATTCACTCAGGAAGCCCTGGTGGACAGGGGATGGACAGGGGGAAGTTCAGGCCCTTGGCCGCGGCCAGGACCCGGGCTTCGGTGACCTGCTCGGGCGCGGCCCGGTGCCGGGCACCGGGCTTCGGTGACCTGCTCGGGCGCGGCCCGGTGCCGGGCGGTGGCGCGCGACGGCAGCCGGGCTCCGACGGCCGGCTCCGACGGCCGGGTCCGGCGCGTCGGCGTCGGCGTCCGTCACCAGCCGCCACGGAGCAGGCCGCGTCCTCGTCGATGTCGGCATCGACGAGGGCCGTGGCCCACCCGGCCGGGACAGCGCGAAGCTCCCGTTCCCGGGCGGCCGGTGAGGCCACCCGTACTACCGGAGCTTCACCACCCGCTCCGCGAACCCCGCGGGCCGGTCACGCGCCCACGCCCGGCACCCCGGCGACCTCCCGCCCCGGCATGGCCGCCGAGCAGCGATCGGACACCCGTGCTCCGGATGTCCACGCTTCGGACGCCCCTGCTGGGGCCCGCGCGATCGGCCGCCCGATCTCGTCGGCCGCCAAGTCGGCCTCGGTCGTGGGCGTTTGGTCTGGTTCCGTGGCGTCGGCGTCGTGACCCGCCTTTCGAGTTCCAGCGCGGGGACGATCGGGTGGCCGGCCCCGGGACGGTCACGCCCGGCAAGAGCCCCAGGACGGTCCGGGGCCAAGGCCGGTCAGGAAGGTCTCCGCCGCGGTCGGCCCGGCCGGGTCCGGCTTCGGCCGGGCTCTGCGTGGAGTTCTCAGCCGGCGGTCTGCTCTACCTGCTTCTTGCAGGTGATCCAGAGATCCTTGATCGGGTTCTCCTGGGAGTCCTCGTGGTAGATCTCGACCAGGCGCATCAGCGACGCGTCGCTCTCCCACAGCTTGACCTGCTGCTGCAGGGCTTCGTCCGCCGGCTTGGCCTTGCACTCCTCGATGACCGTGCCGATCATCTGGCCCGTCATCTGCTCCATGAAGCGCACGTTGGCGGCGTACCGGGATTCCAGTTCCTCGTCCGCCAGGGGCTCGGTCATGCCGATGTGCAGCTGCCGCATGAAGTCGAGGTCGTAGTAGCGGACGAACCCGTCCGTCTCGCTCGACTGATCGATGCCGTGCCACTCGCGGAGGAAGCCCTGGGCCTGCCTGGTGACCTCGTGGAAGCGGGCCAGATCGGCCACGATCTGCGGGAAGTCGGCCAGGCGGCGGAACATGTCGTGGAAGTACAGCCAGCCGGGGCTGGCCCAGTAACGAGTCGTGTCCCAGATGATCTTCGACATCATGACCCTGGTATTGCCCATCAGCGGGTACTGCTTCTCGAAGATCGTCAGCCAGTCCTCGAACGTGGCGAGATACGCCTGGTTGTGGAACGCCGCCCGCTCCTCGACGTTCTCCCCGTCCAGGGCGCGGGTGACGAGATCGGTGATCAGGCCGTTGCCGATGCCGATCATGTCCAGGCCGGGCGAGTACAGCGGGTCGAGGAAGACCCCGGCCTCACCGGTCAGACACCACCGGTCGCTGGACATGACCTGCTCGCAGCCGTACGAGTAGTTCTTCATGACGCGGAAGTCCTGGAGCTTGTCGCGGTGCTGCTCGACCACGCGGGCGCACTCCGGCTCGTTCTCGCGCAGCCACTCCAGAGCCCGGTCGAAGCGATTCATGGTGGAGAACGGGTGCATGTCCGCATCGGTGACGATGCCGATGCTGATCGCGTCCGAGGCCAGCCGGATCAGCCAGACCCAGTAGCCGGGACCCATCAGGTGGTTGGTGGACAGCTCACGATCGCTGAACGGAACCTCGTGGTCGATCCGGGCGTGCCAAGCCGGGTCGTCCGACCATTTGTCGACGTCGATGGGGTCGCCGATCCGGAACCAGGCCGCGTTCGCGCGGTGCTCCACCTGCTTGAGCAGCCCGAGCTGACGCTTGAGCATCGACGACCGGCCCGTGGCGTCCAATGCCCAACGGGCCGTGATCCGGCGTTCGGCGCCATCCTCACCGACCAGGCTCAGCTGGTGGTAGTCCTGGTCCGGCCGCAGCTCTATCTCCTGCGTCTTCCAGCCGGAAAGAAACGTTACGCCGAGCGCCTGCACTTCCTGCCCCAGCGCGTTCTCCAGCCGTCCCCGGTCGAGCTGGTAGCTGAGGACCTTGTGGGGCGGGAAGGCGGTGTGCCCGATTTCGGGCCGACTCGCGATGGCCTCGTTGGTGTCGTCACTGAAGAACATGCGGATACCGAACTTTTTGAGCTGGTGCTCGTCCAGGTGATCCTTCAGCCCCAGCACGTCGCGCAGGTAGCGTCCGCCGATCTCGACCGTCGACTCGCCCACCTTGTGCGCCGCCTCGGGCACGGGGTGGTTCTCTCGCTCGACCACCAGGATGCTGGTGTCCGGGCGGGCCTGCTTCAGCTGAAGCGCCAGCGTCAGGCCGGCCAAGCCGCCGCCCATGATCGCCACGTCGTACACATCAGCCTGCTGTTCCGTGTTGTGCGCCATGCTCATGTCATACCCTCCTGCGGGGGCCAGCTACTGTCGATCGGGTCGGGTGCGCCGCCCTCCGGAAAGCCTTGACCAGATCGGTCGGCGGCGGATCGCCCCGCCACCGCTCGAACTGATCGCGGACGGCTTCCTCGATGTCCCTGCCGCTCAGCCGCTCGACGACTGTGACGACCAGCCGACTGGCTACGCGTTCGAGCGGCCGAACATCGCGTGAGAACCGTTCTGGAGCTTCTTGTCCGTCGGACCGGTCGCCATGTCTGTGTACAAATCGATGGGCAAGCCGAACAGGGGTAGAGGTCGGTGAAGATGTCGGGCCGTGGAGGGATCCATCGCTGATCGGCTGCCCTTCGCGTCCGGCACCCGAAGGGAGTCGAACAGCTCATACCGCATCAGATCCCCTGTCGTCCCTGAATGGAGAACTTGCTACCGGGCCGCTACCAGGAGATGGCCTGGAACACTTACATGTCACCCCGTCGTGCCACATAGCGGCACGACAAAGGGCGGAGCGCGGGTGGGCAGGGGCACTCTTGGGCTGAGAAATTCCGGAGAAGACCCGGAGAGGTCCCTGGAATGAGCCCAAGGAGGGGTCCACCTGTCCACCACATCCCGTACCAGGCACCTCTGGTGGTCCGTACTGCGCCACCGGACGGCACAGACGGCCCGGACCAGGCTGCTGGTGCTTCCCCACTCCGGTGCCGGCCCCAGCTCGTTGCGCACCGCGCTCACCTCGGTACCCGATGACGTCGAGATCCTCGGGCTCTGCCTGCCCGGACGCGAGCGCCGCTACGACGAGCCGATCGGCTGCACGCTCGACGACGTGCTCGACAGCTTCCACACCGAGATCCTCGGCCTGGAGCCGCTGCCCACCGTGGTCGTCGGACACAGCCTCGGCTCCATGCTCGCCGCCCGGATCGCCCAACTGCTGGACGACACCTGCCAGGCACTGGTGGTCAGCGGGCAGATCCCCGGGAGCACCCGGCGCCCCCCGAAGGCGCACACGGCGGAGGACCTGTTCCAGGAGGTCGAGACGGAGGCAGGACCTTCCGCCCAGATACTGCGGGACCCCCAGATGCGGCAGCGCCTTCTCGCCGTGCTGGACGCGGACCTGCGACTCGGCCGGGAGGCGGCGAACCTCGACTCGGTCCACGTCACCGTACCGGTGCATGTCCTCGGCGGGCGCTCCGACCGCTTGATCCCGGCGGACCTCCTGCCGACCTGGGCCGAGCACACCACCGGTGAATGCCGGGTCGAGCTGCTCGAAGGCGGCCACTTCGCCCTGCTCGCGCCGGAGAACAAGGAGACGGTCGAACGCGTCCTGCGGACGGCACTGCGACCGACCCCCTGATCGTCCCCCGACCGCCATGACCGCGCCGGTCCGGCCCCGACCGGCTCGCCGCGCGGCCGACCGGCGAGCCCGCTCCCCGTCGGATGACCGACGGCGGGCGAGGCGGGCAACCGCGGCCAGGTCGCGTCGTTCCCCCTGTGGACCTCGCCGCCGCCCCCCGCAGGCCGTCCGTGGTGAGGGTCGCCGTGGTGATGGTCGCCGTGGTGATGGTCGCTGTGGCGATGCCGTGCTTCGTCCAGGTCGGCGACGGGGAGCGAGCGCGCTCGCCGGAGGTGAGCGAGCCGGAGTTCAAGGCGTGCGCGGTACGGCCGGAGACCGTACGCCCCTGAGCTCGGCACGTGGACGACGACTTACACGGCGGTCAGCACGGTCGACGCTTCGGCCGCGTACATCGCCATCTCCTCCTCGGTGAACTCGCGGGGCTCCTTGAAGCCGATGCCGACGACGGCGAGCAGTCTGGTGGGGTCGTCCGGGGCGAAGACCGGGAGGGTGAGGGAGCCCCTCGCCCGGGAGGCACGGGCCGGCGGGCGGGCGACGCCCGAGGTGTCGGTCTGGAGGTCGGGGATGTTGACGGCGGCCTTGCGCTCGGCGGTGACGCCTGCCATGCCCTTGCCGATGACGACGACGGCGGCGCCGTTCGCCACGGCCGGCGGCAGGTTGTGTGCGGCGACGAGCACGATCTCGCCGTCCTCGGCGGGCTCCGACAGATGGACGGAACCGACGAATCCGGTGTGCCGCTCGACGAAGGCGGACAGCCAACTGCCCACTTCGGGAACGGCGTTCTTCAGGACGGTCTCGTTGAAAGTACCGGCAGTGGTCATGGTGGGGGTCTCCTTCACCAGGTGACGGGGAGGGTACGGAGGCCGTGGACAGCGCTGGTGGAGAGGGCGAGGCCCTCGGTTGGAACGGTCGCCCGCAGGCCGGGCAGCCTGTGAAAGAGGGTGGACAGGGCCGTCTCCAGTTCGATGCGGGCCAGGGACTGACCGATGCACTGATGCGGGCCGTGGCCGAAGGCGAGATGACGGCCGACGTTCCGGGTGATGTCCAGGTCTTCGAGATCGCCGAGGCCGTCGGCATCCGTTGAGGCCGCGGGGATGGCCACCGGGTCACGGTTGGCCGCGGGGATGGCCGCCTGGTCACGGTTGGCCGCGGGGATGGCCACCGGGTCACGGTTGGCCGCGTGCACGGCGACGACCACCCCCTCGCCCGCGCGTACGAGGACCCCGGCGACCTGGACGTCCTCCGTCGCGATCCGGCACAGCCCGGGGCGAACCTCGGTCAGGTGGCGGAGGAGTTCCTCGACGGCGTTCGGCCAGCCGGCCCCGTCCACACCGGCGCGCAGGGCGGCCAGTTGGGCGGGGCTGCGCAGCAGGGCGGCCACCGACAGCCCGATCAGGTTGGCGGTCGTCTCGTGGCCCGCCACGAGCAGCAGCGAGAGCATGCCGGTGGCCTCGTCGAGGGTGACCTCGCCGGTGGCGATCCGGTCCATGGCCAGCCGGGAGACCAGGTCGTCGGCGGGCTCGTGGACCCGCCGGGAGAGCAGCGCCCGGAGGTGGGCGTAGACGGCGGTGCGGGCGGCCGCCACCTCCTCGGGAGCGGCCGTGAGATCGGTCACGACCTCGTATTTCGCCCGGTAGAAGGCACGGTCCTGGTCAGCCACTCCGAGCAGTTCACAGATGGCGAGGGTGGGCAGCGGCAGGGCGTACGCCGCCACGAGGTCCGTCTCGGCCACGCCGCCGGCCGTCGCGGCGGCGACCATCGCGTCGATCAGGTCGTCGCAGATCCGCTGGAGCCGGCCGCGCAGCGCCTCCGTCCGGCGGAAGGAGAACTCGGGGATCAGCATGCGGCGCAGCCGGGTGTGGTCGGGCGGGTCCATCAGATGGAAAAGGCCCGGCCGGGGCTGCTGGGTGTACTTCCTTCCCCCGGGAAATCCCGGACGGCTCGCGTCGGCGCTGAACCGGGGGTCGGCGAGCACGGACCGGGCGTCGGCGCGCCGGGTGACGAGCCAGGGCGTACTGCCGTCGGGCAGGATGACCCGCCGCAGCGGCCGCTCGGGCTCCTCGGCACGCCAACGGGCGTATTCGGGAGCGGGGTCGAGGAGGGTACGGGGCAGGGGCAGGGCCGGGTAGGTCGTCATGCCCGCCCCTCGGCGGCCGTGCGGTCCACGGTCGCCCCGGTCGCCCCGGTCGTTCCCTTCGCTTCCGCCGATCCCGCCGATCCCGCCGGCCACAGCCGGGGCTTTACGTCCGTCGCCGTCAACTCCGTATGCTCCACGGCTGGTTCGGAGCACAGAAGTACGGGGCCGTGGTCGAGGTCGGTCGGGGCACGCCCGTGGCTGCCGCGGACGTCCGCCGGATCGAGCGGAACCGTCCGCACGCGGTAGCGGAAACCCGTTTCCTTGCGGGCGACTCGGCCGATGGCACGCGGTTTCACCGCCGGGACGGTGTCGTCCCACAGCGGTTCGGCGGGGTCGCAGCCGGGCTTGCGGTGGATCTCGACCTGGCGGGCGAAGTCGGGGGCGCGGTCGTCGTCCAGCCAGTAGTAGTAGTACGTGAACCAGGCGTCCGCGTCCGCCACGACGGCCAGTTCTCCCGAGCGGACCGGCCCCTGGGCCGCCTTACCGCCCGCACCCAACACCTTTTCCACGCCGTCGAGTTCACCGAGGCCCTTCGCGACCTCCGGTACGTCCGCCAGGTCCCGTACGCAGACGTGCGCCACCTGGTGGTCGGCGACGACGAAGGCGCCGGAGGTCCGGGGGGCGAGGCACGCCATGCCGTCCCGGGTGGGCACCTCCGGCAGCCCGGCCCGGCGCAGGGCGCGGTTGAGGTCGACGGGGCGGGAGGCCGGGGTGATGCCGTACTCGCCGAGCGCGACCACCGCCGCGCCGGCGGCGGGAAAGTGGTCGGTCAACGGACTCAGGGCATCGTCGGGTCGACGGTCGGCGCGGACGGATGCCGCGGACCGCGGCCCGGAGCGCTGGGGTCCATAGTCCATCTGCGGGGTGTGGACGAGGGTCAGGTCGGGGCTCTTCTCGTCGAAGAGGAATCGCACGGGCGGCTCACTCTCCCCCGCGCCGGATGGAGTTGCCCTCGAACGACGACGTGTCGTCCGGCTCCGGCTCGTCCAGGTCGAGGCGTCCGCTCTGGCCGTAGAAGGCGACGGGGTTGCGCCACAGGACGCGGTCGACGTCGTCGTCCCCGAAGCCGTCGGCGAGCATCGCGTCACCCGTCTTGCGGGTCTTCAGGGGGTCCGAACTTCCCCAATCAGCCGCCGAGTTGATGAGAACGCGATCGAGCCCGTACTTCTGGAGGATACGGACCATGCGCTCCTCGCTCATCTTCGTCTTCGGGTAGACGGAGAAGCCGGCCCAGCAGCCGCTGTCGAGGACCATGCCGGCCGTCAGCTCGTTCAGGTGGTCCAGGACGACGAGTTCGGGGGCGATGCCCGACTCCTGTACGACGTCCAGGCTCCGGCGCGTCCCGGCCTCCTTGTCGCGGTGCGGGGTGTGGACGAGGACGGGCAGGCCGTGTTCGACGGCCAGTTGGAGCTGGCGGGCGAGGACCTCGTCCTCCTCCTTGGTCATCGAGTCGTAGCCGATCTCACCGACGGCGACGACACGGTCCTTGGCGAGGTAGCGGGGCAGTTCGTCGAGGACGGGGAGACAGCGCGGGTCGTTCGCCTCCTTCGGGTTGAGGGCGATCGTGCAGAAGTGCTGGATGCCCAACTGGGCTGCCCGGTAGGGCTCCCAGCCGATCAGCGAGTCGAAGTAGTCGTAAAAGGTGTCGGGCGAGGTGCGGGGCTGGCCGAGCCAGAAGGCGGGCTCGACGACGGCCCGCACCCCGGCCGCGCGCATCGCCTCGTAATCGTCGGTGGTGCGGGAGGTCATGTGGATGTGGGGGTCGAAGATGCGCATGGTCACACGGCTCCGTGGGTGGTGGTGAAGGGGCGTACGAGAGGGGCGATGTCCTCGGGTACGGGGCGTCCGGCCGCCGCGCGCTCGCGCGCGAAGTCGCTGAGCATGCGGGCGAGTTCGGCGTCGGCGCGGTCGTCGAGGCCGGCCACGCGGTCGAGCGGGATCTCGTGGAAGACACACTTCAGGACGGCCTGGCGGTACTCGTCCGAAGGGAGGTGGGCCGCCGCGTAAGGGCCGAGGGCGGCCTCGATCAGCGCGCTGTCGTTGCAGCGCAGGGTCTGCCGTACGAGGTCCAGGAACCGGCCGGTCCCGGCTCGGTCGACCTGTGGCAACGCCCGTAACACGGCCCGCTGTTCGGCGGGGTCGCCGTAGCGGTGAAGCGCTCCCACCTCGTCGACGAGGGCCTGGTCGCGCAGGGGCAGCGCGGTCAGGAGCAGGATACGGGCGGCCTCGTCGACGGTTCGCCCGTCGGGCAGCGGGGCGCGTCCGCAGCGGCGGCGGACGGCGGGGAAGAGAGTGCGGATGGTGGTGGGATCGGTGGCGATTCCGGCCAGGGCGGTGTCCAGCCAGGCGCGGGCTTCGGGGGTGAGGGAGGTGAGGGCATCGGGGACTGCCGGGTCGGAAGAGGACATGGCTGGGGCGCCTCCGGCGGAAGGGTGAAGGAGACCGAATGCGGGGAAGGCCGCACGAAATGAGCGAAGGGGAAAAGGGGCTCAGGAAAGGTGAGACCGGTTTCGAAAGGAAAGGTCGAGGACTCGGAATCGGAAAGAGAGCGGTTCAGAAAGGGAAGGTTCGGAAAGGGTCGGGCAGCGCGGTTCAGGAAGGGGCCAGATGGCGGGCCTCGGCCCTGCGCAGGAACTCCAGGGAGCTGCGGGCGATGTCGGGGGCGTCCAGGGCGCCGCCCTGGATCTCGACGGACACCAGGCCACGGTGTCCGAGGTCGGTCAGCGCGGCCAGTACCGGCGGGAAGTCGATCTCGCCCGCACCGAAACCCAGATGCCTGTGGACACCGCGGACCATGTCCTCGATCTGTACGTTCAGCAGATGTGGCGCGGCCCGGGCGACGCAGTCGAGCAGAGACGGCGCCTCCACGCAGTGGGCGTGTCCGATGTCCAGGGTGATGCCGAACAGCTCGTGTCCGCCGAGCAGTTCACGCAGCCGCAGACACTTCGCGACCGTGTCGACGAACATGTGCGGCTCGGGTTCGAAGGCCAGCGCGACCCCGTACGCCTCCGCCGTATCCAGCGCCGCCCCGACACCCGCCGCCAGCCGCCGCCACGCCTCTGGTTCCGGCACCGCGTCCGGAGCCGGCCCGCTGCACAGGTGGACGGTGGGCGAGCCGAGTCCGGCCGCGATGCGGATGGCGCGCCGCAACAGGTCGATGCGCCGTTCCGGATGGTCCGACATCAGGGTGGGCCGGTGCTTGCCCCAGGGGTCGAGGAAGTAGGGCGCCCCGGTCTCGACCGTGCTGGTCAGCCCGAGCCACGCCAACCGCTCGCGTACTCCCGCGACTTGGCGGTCCAGGTCGTCGGCGTACGGGTCGAGGTGGTTGTGGTCGAGGGTGAGGGCGACGCCGTCGTAGCCCAGGTCGGCGAGGATGCCGAGGACATCGGAGAGGCGGTGGTGGGTAAACCCGTTGGTGCCGTAGCCGAATCTCAGGCCCATCGTCCGTCCTTCACCTCGCCCAGGTCATATGGCTTGTTCGCCCCAGCTGCCCCAGGTCGGGGACGCCCGCCTCGCCGGGCGCTGCGCCACCGGGTGCACAGCCCCCAGGAGCACGGCGGCGACGGTACAGGCGACCACCTCGCGGACCATGACGGCGGGCAGCACCGTCGGCAGCGCCGTGGACGACGGCACGGCCGCCGTCGTGGCGGGGGCGGGCAGCCGGACCGCTCGACCGAGTCGACGGGGTCGGAAAGTGCGGGCGGCTGAAACTTGGCGAGTCGTCGGGGTGGTCGGAAACCGGCGTGGGGGATCGCTTTCCGGTCGCTCATGACTCATATCATTACCGAAATTACTTGAAGATTAATATACGACGGATTGATCTTTTCTTGTGATGAACACGACAATAAGCCAATGTTAACGAGGCCTTCCCCAAGGGTATGCACAGCGAGTCAATGAATCAGGGGCGGGAACGCACCTACCGCCGGGGGCGCTCCGCCTCACCATCGAGTTCGCCCTCCACGACACCCCCGACCGCCGGGCATCACGCGCCCCGGCGCCTTTCAGCCACCCGCCACACCGGTTCCCGAAGCCGGGTCGCCGCTCGTCGACCCGGTCCTCACAGGCACCGGGACGAGCTGCTCCGGTCCACGCTTCACAGGTGCGGCACTCGGCCCCCACCTGCGCCACGGAGCCCACCGCGACGTACGACCAGGGCACCAAGCGCGCGTACGTCGGCCCGGACGGCCCGGCAGCGGACGATCGCAGCGCCCGCCAACTCCTCTTACCTAGCGATGAGTTGGTGACGGAGTACGCGACGATGGCACTCGGGGACGGTCCGAGAGAGCACTGAGGGCGCCGACCTCGTACCGCGTGACGACCCGGTAGGCGGTGCCCGGACGAAGGACCGCGCACGGATACCGTCCGCGTTTGGCAAGGTCGTACCCCGCGGTGCGGCTGAGAGACAGCGCACGGTTCGCCGCCTCCAGGCCAACAGCAGCGGGCAGCGCGAGCAGTTCCCCGCGCGTCGGCCCGCGGGACGCATCTCACGCTTGGCGATCACAGAGGATCTGTACCCCGCGAGGCGATCAACCGCCGCCTGCCTCCGCTCAGGCCACCACAGAACCCCAGGTCAAAAGCCTGACCTGGGGTTCCAAGAGCCGCCTTCGGAATTCGGACCCGAGACCTACGCATGACGAGTCGTCCGATCTTGTTCCACCGACGTCCACGCACGTCCACCGAACGGGTCGCGCCGCTGGTCACAGCGCTGATTGGGCATGCTGTCATTGACAGGATCGACGAGTACGGCCTGCCCGGTCTCTCCCGCGTGATCCTCGACTCCGCCTACGTGCGGGCGGAAAGGGGGGCGAACTCACAGGCCCGTGGACCGGGGCAGGCCGGGTTCCGGGATACACGTCCTGTCGCACGCGGTGAGACTCCCCCTGGCCGTCGGCCTGTCCGCCGCCAAAACCTATGACAGCCTCGGGCCGAAGCCCATGGATCCGGGGTGAGGCGGAGGGAACCTTCCGCAGCAAGCCCCGCAGGCAAGTGGTCGGGATGCCACAACCTTCGCTCCGGTGTCCACCACCAATTCCTCGGTTGGCCGGCAGCCGGTCCGCACGGTGGCTGCACGCTCGGCCGCCACATGGCCACCACGCCAATCCGAACAGCCTGAGAGAGATCGACGGCAAGGGGCAAAA
Organism: Streptomyces sp. NPDC088554; assembly: GCF_044752945.1. NCBI lineage: Bacteria > Bacillati > Actinomycetota > Actinomycetes > Kitasatosporales > Streptomycetaceae > Streptomyces > Streptomyces sp. NPDC088554. The sequence continues at coordinate 128,612 of NZ_JBIVMF010000014.1, forward strand.
GACCAGGTCACAGGCGCGTGAGGGCAGAATCACCACGGCCGCAAACCCCCAGACCCACGCATTGCGACACATGGACCACACCTGTCCGATTGGCCCGAATTCCAAGGTCAATCAAACAAGAAGCCCCAGGTCAGAACCTATCTGACCTGGGGCTTCACCGAGCCCCCTATCGGATTCGAACCGATGACCTACGCATTACAAGTGCGTTGCTCTGGCCAACTGAGCTAAGGAGGCGTGCCCGAGAAGTGTAACGGTCCCCGATCGTCGCTTCGCCAGATTTTCATCCCGCCCGGACTGCTGACAGATCGCAAAACGGGGGGTACCGTCACCTTCAGTTCACCCAGGTGGACTAGACCCATCTTCCGCGCTTCGCGGGAGAACCATTCCTTACTCGGATCGTCCGGCACGTTCCTGCCGGTGAGGGGACACATCGTCATGGCGACTGTTCAGTTCGACAAGGCCACCCGCGTCTACCCGGGGTCCACGAAGCCCGCTGTCGACCAGCTTGAGCTTGATGTAGCGGACGGTGAGTTCCTCGTCCTCGTCGGTCCTTCCGGTTGCGGTAAGTCGACCTCCCTGCGCATGCTCGCCGGGCTCGAGGACGTCAATGGCGGTGCGATCCTCATCGGTGACCGTGATGTCACGCACCTGCCGCCGAAGGATCGGGACATCGCGATGGTGTTCCAGAACTACGCGCTGTACCCGCACATGACCGTCGCCGACAACATGGGCTTCGCGCTCAAGATCGCCGGTGTGAACAAGGCGGAGATCCGCAAGAAGGTCGAGGAGGCCGGCAAGATCCTCGACCTCACGGAGTACCTGGACCGCAAGCCGAAGGCGCTCTCCGGTGGTCAGCGCCAGCGTGTCGCGATGGGCCGCGCCATCGTGCGTGAGCCACAGGTGTTCCTCATGGACGAGCCGCTGTCGAACCTCGACGCCAAGCTCCGCGTCTCCACCCGTACGCAGATCGCGTCGCTCCAGCGCCGCCTGGGCATCACGACGGTGTACGTCACCCACGACCAGGTCGAGGCCATGACCATGGGCGACCGGGTCGCGGTCCTCAAGGACGGGCTGCTCCAGCAGGTCGACTCGCCGCGCAACATGTACGACCGCCCGAAGAACCTCTTCGTCGCCGGCTTCATCGGCTCCCCCGCCATGAACCTGGTCGAGGTGCCGATCACCGACGGCGGTGTGAAGTTCGGCAACAGCGTGGTGCCGGTCTCCCGCGAAGCGCTCGCCGCCGCGTCGGCGAAGGGTGACAAGACCGTCACGGTCGGTGTCCGCCCGGAGCACTTCGACCTCGCCGAGGAGAGCGGCTCGGGCGCCCTCTCCAAGGACGCCCCGGCCGGTCTGGCCGTCACGGTGAACGTTGTCGAGGAGCTGGGTGCCGACGGTTACGTCTACGGCACCGCCGAGTTGGACAAGGAGCGGAAGGAGATCGTCGTCCGCGTCAACGGCCGCGCCGTGCCGGAGAAGGGCTCCACGCTGTACGTCCTGCCGCGCGCCGGCGAGACGCACGTCTTCTCCACCTCGACCGGCGAGCGCCTCACCGACTGATCCGCTCACACGAGCCGTTCCGCACACGAGCCCGTTCCACACACGAGCCGTTCCGCATACAAGCTGGTCCGCTCATGAGTTGATCCGCTCGCGCGCGAGCAAGCAGGGCGGAGAACGAGGTTTACGGACGCGCCCGCACCGCGTCCCGGCCCGAATTCGTCCGCACGGCCCCGCACTCCGGTGCGGGGCCGTTTCCGTACCCCTCCAAATACCCCGGCAGACGGGCCATTTCGGACAGTGTCCGTCAACACGTAATTCGAAAAGACCCTTCGAACCTTCCCTCGCGTGGGTGACTAAAGGTCGCCAAATCATTACCGCCCGCTACGCTCGCCTGCGTGACCCACACTGCCCGCCGTATCGGCCGATCCCTCGCCTTCGTTCTGCCCGTCGTCCTGGTGCTCTCCGGGACCCTCGCGGTCGCCCGTGTTCCGTGGGCGACCAGTACCACCGAGTCGCAGGTCCTCACCGCCTCCTCGGACACCGCCTCGGTGCAGGCCAAGCCCCGCGCACCCCAGGAGATCCTGCGCGACAAGCTGCTCGTGGAGCTTCAGGAGAAGGATCCCGGGATCGCCCTGACCCATCTCCAGCGCGAGGTCGAGGAGCGCCCCTCGCTCGCCAAGCACTGCATCTCGATCGCGCGGGCCCTCGGACGGGCCGCCGTGGCCAGCTACGGCCCCACCCGCGCCCAGTCCTTCTCCCGCCCCGTCTGCGACACCTCGTTCGCGTACGGCGTCTCCCAGCAGGCCGCGACCAGCTGACCCCCGACCGGTCCGGTACGACCCGCCTGATCCCGTACGACCTGTCCGACCTGGTACGACCCGACCGGAGCGGTCCGCCTATCGTTCACGGCATGCATACGTTTCCGACGCAGGCCGTGGTCCTCGCGGGCGGCCAGGGGTCGCGGCTGCGCCCGTACACCGATGACCGCCCCAAGCCGATGGTCGAGATCCCCGGGACGGGGACCCCGATCATCGGCCATCAGCTTGCCTGGCTCGCCGCGGAGGGCGTGACCGACGCCGTCATCTCGTGCGGCCATCTCGCGGAAGTCCTCCAGGAGTGGCTGGAGTCGGCGGATCTTCCCCTGCGTGTCACGACCGTGGTGGAGTCGGAGCCCCTGGGCCGCGGCGGAGGTCTCAAGCACGCCGCCGCCGGGCTGCCGGATCCCGGTCGGCCCTGGTATGCCACGAATGGCGACATCTGGACACGTTTCTCGCTGCGCGAGATGGCGGCGTTCCACTTCGAGCGTGACGCGACCGCGACGCTCGCTCTCGCCCGGCCGCGGATCCCGTGGGGGGCCGTCGAGACCAATGAGTTCGGCCATGTCCTCGACTTCATCGAGTCACCGCCGTCGCCCTATCTGATCAACGCGGGCGTGTACGTGTTCTCGCCGGACTTCGTCGAGCTGCTGCCCGACCGCGGCGACCACGAGCGGAGCACCTTCCCCCGGCTGGCCCGCGAGCGCCGCCTCGCGGGCTTCCCCCTGCCGAACGGCGCGTACTGGCGGGCCATCGACACCGCGAAGGACCTGACGGAGGCCGCGAAGGAACTCGCCGCCACGGCCCGCCCCTGACCCCGTCCGCACGTACGGGAGGGGCTGTGCCGCTGTCCGTACGGTACGGACAGCGGCACAGCCCCTCCTTCGGGTGTGGCGTCAGCCCAGCAGCCCGCCCAGCGGGTTGCGGTTGCCGCCGCCGCTGCCGCTGCCGCCGGAGGACGAGCCGCCGGTCGCGGTCCCCCCGTTGTCGGCGCTGCCGGTGCCGCCTCCGCCGCTGCCGTCGCCCGTGGAGCCCGGCGCGCCCGTGGAGCCGCCCGTGGAGGCCGGTCCCTGGCTGCTGGAGGGCGGCGGGGCCTGCTCGGCCACCGGCGGGGGCTCCTGGGCGGTGCCCTGGGTCTGGCTGGGCTGCTGCTGCGTCCCGCCCGTGGTGGCGCCCGTGCCCGTGCTCGCGCCGGTGGTCGCGCCGCCGATCGACGGGACCGAGGTGGCGCCGCCCGGCGTGGACTGCTGGGCCGAGGGGGTGCCCGAACGGGTCGCGGAGGGCTCGGCGGGCCGTCCGCCGGTGGTTCCCTGGCTGGCGGGCGGGGTGGTGGCGCTGCTGCTGCCGCCGGGCCGCTGGGGCAGCGGCATGCCCGGGAGCTGGTTGACCGGGTCGACGCCGGGGCCCGGCACGATCACGCGGTCCGCGGAACGTACGGCTCCGCCCAGGATGGAGCCGATCAGCAGCGTGAGCCCGATGATCACGGAGGCCACGAGCGCGCCCCGCCGCAGCACCCGCCGCCGCAGGTCCCAGATCTCGGAGCGCGGTCCGAGCGTGCGCCATGCCTCACCGGCGAGCCTGCCGTCCACGGAGTAGACCGGGGCGCCCGCGATGATCAGCGGCGACCAGGCCGCGAGGTAGATGATGTCCGGCGCGTCGTACGCCGGGACGGTCCGCCAGCTGACCGTGAGCAGCAGCGCCGCCGACAGCAGCGCCCCGAAGGACGCGGCGACGCGCTGCCAGAGCCCGAAGACGGTGAGCACGCCGACGACGATCTGGAGGAAGGCGACGCTGAGGCCCGCGCCGACCGGGTGCGAGAGCGCGAACTCCCTGAGCGGCTCCGCGAGCGCCCACGGATGGAGCGAGGTGAGCCACTTGACCATGGAGCCGCGCTCGCCGCCGTCGAAGTAGACGGGGTCGCAGAGCTTGCCCATGCCCGCGTAGATGGAGATGAAGCCGAGGAAGATCCGGAGCGGCAGCAGCACCACGCCGAGGTTCATCCGGCGGCCGGGGTAGTAGGCGTGCCGGACGCTGTCGTTGCCGTGCCGCACGGCGCGGGCGCGGTCGTCGGGGCCGCCGCCGGTCTCGTACAGCTCGTCGTCGTACAGCTCGTGCTCGGGCGGGTCGTACGCTCCCACGGCCTTGCGCATGGGCGGGAGCAGCGGGCCCGCTCCGGTACGCGGACCGCCGGGGCCCTGTCCGGGGACGGAGCCGCCGACGACGGGCGTCGGCATCGTGTTCTCGTCGGCGTACCCGGACCGGGGGCCGAGCTGGGGGATGACCTGGGTGGAGCCGGTGTCGTATCCCCTTCCGGATACGTCGGGCGCGCCGGACGCCACACGGGCGCCGCCCGCCGGCACCAGCGAGGAGTTCCGTACGGCCTGGAGGAGTCCGCTCGCTCCGGGGTCGCCCGGCTCGGACTTGCCGCTCCAGACGACGGGGGCGCGGCGGCGCGCGCCTCCCCGGACGGCGCCGCTCATGGCGGGGATGCGTGCGGTGTCCGCGCGTAGTGCGCCGACACGCTGGGGCGATGCGAGCTTCACCCGGAAGCTGGCGTGGTTCACGATGACCTGCGCGGGATCGCAGTCCACCTTGAGCATGCTCAGCGGGGGCTGATCGTCGAACCCGGGCCGGGGCGTTCTGGTGTCCACACTCATCTAACCGAGTGACTTGTCGTTAGGACACTGCCTTGACGTGGAGGATGTCCGAGACCCGTCAAGATCATGAAGCAGGGCCGTTCGGGGGACGGCGCGGGCGGCCGTACGGAGTACTCCGCGTACCCCGGACGGACCGCCCCGAGAAGCCGGTCGGACCGGCGGAGGACCGCCCCCCGGAGCGGATCAGACCCGGCGGCGCGACGCCTCGTACAGCACCACTCCGGCCGCGACCCCGGCGTTCAGCGACTCGGCGCCGCCCGGCATCGGGATCCGTACGCGGAAGTCGCAGGTCTCGCCGACCAGCCGCGACAGGCCCTTGCCCTCGCTGCCGACGACGATCACGACGGGCCCGCCGAGCTGCGCGAGGTCACCGACCTCGGCCTCGCCGTCCGCCGCGAGCCCGACGATGGTGAGGCCCGCCTTGCGGTACGCCTCCAGGGTGCGGGTGAGGTTGGTGCAGCGGGCGACGGGCGTACGGGCCGCCGCGCCGGCCGAGGACTTCCAGGCGCCCGCGGTCATCCCGGCGGCGCGCCGCTCCGGTACGACGACGCCGTGGCCGCCGAAGGCCGAGACGGAGCGGACGACCGCGCCGAGGTTGCGCGGGTCGGTGACGCCGTCGAGCGCGACGATCAGCGGGTCCTCGCCGTCGTCGAAGGCGGCGGCCGCGAGGTCCTCGGGGTGCGCGTACTCGTACGCCGGGACCTGGAGGACCATGCCCTGGTGGTTCAGACCATTGGTCATCCGGTCCAGCTCGGGCTTGGATGCCTCCATCAGGTGGATGCCACCGCGCTCGGCCGCGAGCTGGAGCGCCTCGCGGACGCGCTCGTCGTTGTCGATGTACTGCTGTACGTAGAGCATCGAGGCGGGCACGCCGTCGCGCAGCGCCTCGAAGACCGGGTTGCGGCCGACGACCATCTCGCTGGTGCCCTTGCCGCCGCGCCGGGCGACCTGGCGCCGGGCGGTCTGCTTGGCCTTGGCGTTGGCCACGCGGTTCTGGACATGGCCCTTGCGCGCGGACGCGGGCGGCGTCGGGCCCTTGCCCTCAAGCCCGCGGCGTCGCTTGCCACCGCTGCCGACCTGCGCGCCCTTCTTGTTGGACGTGCGGCGGTTCCTGCGCTGGCTGTTCCCGGCCATGACCTACCTGTTTCGTTGCTTCAGACATGCGTACGAGTCGTACGCGGCGTTCATGTGAGTAACAGCGTACGTATGGATACGGACCAGTGTGCCGCCCGGCGGGCCGGACGGCACATACGGCCGGCTCAGCGAGGGGTCGTCGCCGAGCCATCGGGGAGTCGCCGGGTCGCCGTCGCGACGGTGACCCGGCGGTGACTCGCCACGGTGTCATCGCGGTCCGAGCGTCCAGCGCGGACCCGACGGACCGTCCTCGATCACCAGACCGGTCTGCTGGAGCTGGTCCCTGATCGCGTCCGCGCTGCCCCAGTCCTTGCGGCCGCGCGCCGCCTCGCGCTGCTCCAGCACGAGCCGTACGAGCGTGTCCACGACCCCGTGGAGATCCTCGCCGCGGTCGGTCTCGCCCGCCCAGTGCGGGTCGAGCGGGTCCAGGCCGAGGACGCCGAGCATCGCCCGTACCTCCGCGAGCCGGGCGACGGCCGCTTCCTTGTCGTCGGCGGCGAGCGCGGAATTACCCTGCCTGACGGTGGTGTGGATGATCGCGAGCGCCTGCGGGACGCCCAGGTCGTCGTCCATCGCCTCGGCGAAGGCGGGCGGCACCTCGTCGGCGGGCTCGACGACGCCCCCGGCCTTCTCCATGACCCGCTGGACGAAGCCCTCGATCCGCGCGAACGCCGACTCGGCCTCGCGCAGGGCGTCCTCGCTGTACTCGATCATCGAGCGGTAGTGCGGGGTGCCGAGGTAGTAGCGGAGCACGATGGGACGCCACTGCTTGACCATCTCGGAGACCAGCACCGAGTTGCCGAGCGACTTCGACATCTTCTCGCCGCTCATGGTGACCCAGGCGTTGTGCACCCAGTACGCCGCGAACTCGTCGCCGTACCCCTTGGCCTGCGCGATCTCGTTCTCGTGGTGCGGGAAGATCAGGTCGAGGCCGCCGCCGTGGATGTCGAAGGCCGTGCCCAGGTACTTGTGGGCCATCGCCGAGCACTCCAGGTGCCAGCCGGGCCGGCCGCGCCCCCAGGGCGTCTCCCAGGAGGGCTCGCCGGGCTTGACGGACTTCCACATCGCGAAGTCGCGCGGGTCGCGCTTGCCGGTCTCGCCGTCGCCGGAGGGCTGGCGCAGATCGTCCAGGTCCTGGTTGGACAGGGACAGATAACCGGGGAACGACCGTACGTCGAAGTAGACGTTGCCGTCCGCCTCGTACGCGTGCCCACGTTCGATCAGACCGCGCATCATCTCGATCATCTCGGTGATGTGGCCGGTCGCGCGTGGTTCGTAGGTGGGCGGCAGGCAACCGAGAATGTCATAGCCGGAGTTGAAGGCGCGCTCGTTCTCGTAACCGATGGACCACCACGGGCGGCCCTGGTCCGCGGACTTCGTGATGATCTTGTCGTCGATGTCGGTGACGTTCCTGACGAACGTCACCTTGTAGCCGCGGTGGTCGAACCAGCGGCGCATGATGTCGAAGTTCAGTCCCGACCGGATATGACCGATGTGCGGAGCGGCCTGCACGGTGGCGCCACACAGGTAGATCGAGACACAGCCCGGCGTGAGCGGGGTGAAGTCACGGATCTGCCGGGCGCCGGTGTCGTACAGCCGAATAGTCACGCGACAAGGGTAGTGCGCCCGGGGCAGTGCCTTGCGACTGTTTCGGCCATGGGGACACCGAAGCGTGACATTTATATGCGTGCCCGGCCGCCTTCCGGCGGATTTCGGGCACGCACACCCCGGACGCCCCGGCCGTCCCAAGGGCCTCGGATGTCTCGGACGCCTCAGATGCTGCCGACGACCTTGCGGGCCGAGATACGGACGACCACGCGCTCCGCGTCCTTGACGGAGGCGGGGTTGAAGTCGGCGTAGTCCTTGCCCGTGTACTTGCGGGACAGCTCGTTGATCAGCTCCTGGCCGCCCTCGGTCGTGAGCGTCACCGTGCCGCGGATCTCCGCGTACGTGTAGGGGGCGTCGGCGGGCTGGACCACGACCGTCACCCGGGGGTCACGGCGCAGGTTCTCCTCCTTGCGGCGGCCGACCGTGGTGGAGATGAGCAGATCGTCACCGTCGCGCTTCACCCAGACAGGTGAGACCTGCGGGCTGCCGTCGGGCTGGATGGTGGCGATGTTGACGAAGACCGGCGTGTCAAGGAGCTTCTTGAGGTCGTCGGAGAGAGCGACTGCCATGGGATGCCTTCCTGCCTGTGCCTGCTGCTACTCGAAGAGGTACGAATACTGATCGATATTCCCTCAACCCGTCCCCGCCGACGGACATTTCGCGCCGATCGGCACGGTGCGGCGGTCGGCTGCGGTCAGCGGTGATCTGCTGCGACGACAGTGATCAGCAGGTCGACAGACAGGCCAGTCGGGCAGTCGGGCAGTCGGGCAGTCGGGCAGTCGGGCAGTCGGGCAGTCGGGCAGTCGGGCAGTCGGGCGATGATCAGCCGGTACGGACCACCAGCGCCGTCGCGATGGCGGCCAGCCCCTCGCCCCGCCCGGTGAACCCCAGCCCGTCCGAGGTGGCGGCGGAGACCGCGACGGGGGCGCCGACCGCCGCCGAGAGGATCCGCTGCGCCTCGTCGCGCCGCTTGCCGATCTTGGGCCGCGCGCCGACGACCTGCACCGCGACATTGCCGATCTCGAAGCCCCCGGCGCGGACGATCCTGGCCGCCTCCGTAAGGAGGCTGATGCCCGAGGCGCCGGACCACTCGGGGCGGCCGGTGCCGAAGTGCGCGCCGAGGTCCCCGAGGCCCGCGGCCGAGAACAGCGCGTTGCAGGCCGCGTGCGCGACCACGTCCGCGTCGGAGTGCCCGGCGAGCCCCGGTCCCTCGCCCTCCCAGAGCAGCCCCGCGCACCACAGCTCGCGGCCCTCCTCGAAGGCGTGGATATCGGTACCGATCCCGACCTGCGGCAACGGAGGCAGCGCCGACGGCACGGATCCGGGTGTCTCAGAAACCATCCTTGGCCCTCCTCCGGGCGAGGACGGCCTCGGCCAGCACCAGATCCAGCGGCCTGGTCACCTTGAACGCCTCCTCGTGCCCCGGCACGACCACCACCGGCGCGCCGAGCCGTTCGACCATACCGGCGCAGTCCGTGGCGCCCTCCCCGGCCCCCGGGACCGTGCGGTGGGCGCGCTGGAGCGTCTCGCGGTCGAACCCCTGCGGGGTCTGTACGGCACGCAGCAGCGCCCGTTCGGGCGTGGCGACGACCGGTTCGGGCTCGCCCTTCTCCCGGGGCTCGACCTGCTTGACCGTGTCCGTGAGCGGCAGCGCGGGCACCACGGCCGGCGCCCCGTCGTGCACGGCCTCGATCACCGAGTCCACGGTCTCGACGGGTACGAGCGGACGCGCCGCGTCATGGACGAGCACGGCGGTGATGTCCTCGGGCAGCGCCTCGACCCCGAGCCGTACGGACTCCTGCCGGGTCTCACCGCCCGGGACGACCAGATAGTCGGTCCGCTCGGGCAGGGCGTGTTCGTCCAGGAGGTTCTTGACCGCGGGGGCACCGTCCGGCGGTGCGACCACGACGACCAGCGAGACGGCGCGCGAGGCGGCCATCGCGCGTACCGCGTGGATGAGTATCGGCGTGCCGCCCAGCGCCCTGAGCGCCTTGGGCGCGCCGGGGCCGAGCCGTACGCCCCGGCCCGCCGCCGGAATCACCGCGGCGGTGCGGTGGGAGCCGGTCCTGCCGACCCCCTGGCCGGCCTCTTGACCCGCGCTGACTGCTTGACCGGCCGGGCGGCCGGCTTCCTCTGACATCGCTTGCACTCCGGCAGGTTTGTTTCCTCGGCCGACATGGGTATGGCCACAACGTGCCGGGCGCGACGCCTTGACCGGCCCTTCCGTGACACTGGTCGAGGCACTTGCGACAGGCGACACCAGGGGCGGCCGTGCGGGCAGCGGCGCTGCCCCGGCCATCCCCAGGCCACGCCCTCCCCGGCCACAGGGACAGCCGGTCCGAATACTGGACATGTATGGGTACGAACATGCCGCAGCGCCCGGCAACACAGCTTCCGTCATAGCTGGTCATCGGGCACCACGGCATTTACTGCTGCACTGCCTTTGCTGCTCTCACCGCTTCACCGAACCACGCGGACGCACCGCGCGGCCTCAGGGGAGGCAGGAGATTCAGGACGCGAGGACCTCGTCGAGCAGAGCCTCGGCCTTGTCTTCATTGGTGTTCTCCGCGAGGGCCAGCTCACTGACGAGAATCTGCCGCGCCTTGGCGAGCATGCGCTTCTCACCTGCGGAGAGTCCACGCTCACGCTCCCGGCGCCACAGGTCACGCACCACCTCGGCGACCTTGATGACATCGCCGGAGGCGAGCTTCTCAAGATTTGCCTTGTAACGACGGGACCAGTTCGTGGGCTCTTCCGCATATGGCGCCCTGAGCACCTCGAAGACCCGGTCCAGCCCGTCCTGACCAACCACATCGCGCACGCCGACGAACTCCGCATTGTCCGCCGGTACACGCACCGTCAAGTCGCCCTGGGCGACCTTGAGCACCAAGTAGGTCTTGTCCACGCCTTTGATCTGGCGAGTTTCGATGGCCTCGATCAGCGCGGCCCCGTGATGGGGATAGACCACGGTGTCGCCAACCTTGAACGTCATGTGACAGGTACCCCTTCCGTGGCTATCCAGGATAACACGAGAATGGCCGCTTCTGAATGACGTTTTCGCAGGTCAGGGCGCATCTCGGGGCTTGACAACAGCGCCAGGAACGTGCTTCGAGCGGCTTCCGGAACGGGGTATTCGCAGGTCGGAGCGGCTGCGCGGGCGCACAGAAACGCGTACGCCACCCACCGCGCGAGCGCCCCCGGAGAGGATGAACGTCCCGATTTGCCGGGTTCTGAACGCCGAACTTCTCGCACTTCGTTCGAGTGTCGGCCAGCCGTACGAACAGAAGCACGGCGGAAGTACAGCAGAAGTGTGAGGGAATCCGAATTTGATCACTGCGGCAAGTGCCGCGGTATTCGTAAGGAATCCAACGCGGCCGCTGGAATTGATCACCGGATGTTTTGTGAACGGAGCGCTAAACAGCGTGATCCCACACGTGGCATCGGGACCACCGCGAGGGCCGGTGGCCGCTGGGGGCGGGTCGGGTGCGGGGCGCCGACAGTGGCTCGGTAACCTGAAGCCGCTGACGTGCCCTTGCCGTACCGAAGCCCGCACCACCGTCGTACCGAGCCGTACCGAAGACCGTCAGAAAAAGCCCTCCGTCCGTACGTCCTAGGAGATGCCGCCGCCGTGAGCCGCAGCCTTCGACGCGGCGCCCTCGCCGCTACCGCCCTCGTGTTCTCGCTCGCCCCGCTCACCGCGTGTGGCGCCGGGAACGACGCGCAGACGCTCGGCGTGAAGCCGGACAACGCCGCCACCTCGGTCGGTGACATCAGCATCCAGAACGCGACGGTGATCACCCGGCCCGAGGCCGACGCTTCGGGTCCCGCGGTCGTCACCGGCACTGTCTTCAACAGCGGCAGGACCGACCAGACCCTCGACTCGATCAAGCTCCCGGGCACCGGCGCGACGGTCAAGCTGACCCCCGCCAAGGGTTCGGGCCCGATCACCGTGCCCGCGCAGGGCTCGATCCAGCTCGGCGGCAAGGACAACGCCTCCGCCGTGATCGACAAGGGTGACGAGACCGCGAAGAACGGTGACGCGCAGCAGATCGTGTTCTCGTTCAGCGAGACCGGTGACGTCGGTCTGCGCGCCTTCGTCTTCCCCTCGCGCGGCTACTACGAGGGCGTCGGCCCGAGCACGCCGCCGGTCCAGAGCCCGGCCGCGAAGAAGCCGGCCGCGTCCGAGTCGCCCGCCGCCGGGGCCGGCCAGCCCCACACGCAGGACGGCGCACCCGTCGGCGACGCCGCGGCGGGCACCGGGGCGGTGGACGCGGGCTCCGCGGGAACCGGGTCGGTGGACGCGGCGCACTGACGCGTACCGCCGGCGTACGTACGCGCACGCCGAACTCCAGGACGGGCCATTCGCCCGTCCTGGCCGCGTTTCGCCGAGGGCCGGGACTCCGCGCCCGGCCATGTGGGGCCGGGCCGTAGGGGTTCGGGCCGGTTTACGGCTCGAACTTGTAGCCCAGACCTCGGACCGTCACCAGGTACCTCGGCGCGCCCGGGTCGGGTTCGATCTTGGCGCGGAGGCGCTTGACGTGGACGTCGAGGGTCTTGGTGTCGCCCACGTAGTCGGCGCCCCAGACGCGGTCGATGAGCTGCATCCGGGTCAGGACGCGGCCCGCGTTGCGCAGGAGCATCTCCAGCAGGTCGAACTCCTTGAGCGGGAGGTCGACCTTGCCGCCGGAGACCGTGACGACATGGCGGTCCACGTCCATCCGTACCGGACCTGCCTCCAGCGCCGCCGGGGTGACCTCCTCCGGCTCGCCGCGACGGCGCAGGACCGCGCGGATACGCGCCACCAGCTCCCGCGAGGAGAAGGGCTTGGTCACATAGTCGTCGGCCCCTATCTCGAGGCCGACGACCTTGTCGATCTCGCTGTCCTTGGCGGTGACCATGATCACCGGGACATTGGACTTGCCGCGCAGTTGCCGGCACACCTCGGTGCCGGGCAGACCGGGCAGCATCAGGTCGAGGAGGACGAGGTCGGCGCCATTGCGTTCGAACTCGTCGAGCCCCGCGGGTCCGGTGGTCGCGATGGCGACCTCGAAGCCCTCCTTGCGGAGCATGTAGGAAAGAGCGTCGCTGAATGATTCCTCATCCTCGACGACGAGCACTCGGGTCACGGAAGGACCTCCGGGGCAGGGATCACGGTCGGGGGAGCCAGCCGAAGGCTGGGGTCGGGCGGGTTGTGGCCGTGGTCGTCTTCGTCCTGGCCGGTGGATGTGCGGCGTTCATCGGCGGAAAGAGGTACGGCGTGCTCCCCGGTGTCCTCCTCCGGGGGCGGTGTGCGGTCCCGTACCGGCGCCGCCTCGGGCAGCCGCAGGGTGAAGGTGGAGCCCTGGCCCTCGGAACTCCACACGGTGACCTCCCCGCCGTGCGAGGCGGCCACGTGTTTGACGATGGCCAGGCCGAGCCCCGTACCACCGGTGGCCCGGGAGCGGGCCGGGTCGACGCGGTAGAAGCGCTCGAAGACCCGCTCGCGGTCCTTCTCGGAGATACCTATGCCCTGATCTGTCACGGCTATCTCGATCAGGTCCCCGCCGGTCGCGGAGACACGGTGGACGGCGATACCGACGCGCGTCCGGGCGGGTGAGTAGTTGACCGCGTTCTCCACGAGGTTGCCGAGGGCGGCGGCCAGCTGGCCCCTGTTGCCCCAGACGCGCAGGCCGGGCGCGCCGCCGGAGGCCATGGTGATCTGTTTGGTGGACGCGGGCTGCCGGGACCGGTCGATGGCCTCGGCGACGAGCTCGTCCACCCGTACGGACTCGGAGTCCTCCAGCGGGTCGTCGTTCTGCACCCGGGAGAGGTCGATCAGCTCCTGTACGAGGTTGGTGAGCCGGGTCGCCTCGATCTGCATCCGGCCGGCGAACCGGGTGACCGCCTCGGGGTCGTCCGACGCGTCCATGACCGCTTCGGAGAGCAGGGAGAGCGCGCCGGTGGGGGTCTTCAGCTCATGGCTGACATTCGCCACGAAATCGCGCCGCACCGCCTCTATGCGGCGGGCCTCGGTGAGGTCCTCGACCAACAGGAGGACCAGGCGGGAGCCGAGCGGAGCGACGCGCGCGGAGACGGCGAGGGCCTCGCCCCTGCCCGTACCACGCCGGGGCAGGTCCAGCTCCACCTGGCGTATTTCGCCGTCCCTGCGGGTGTCGCGGGCCATGTGGAGCATCGCCTCGACGGCGAGCTTGCCGCCCCTGACCAGCCCCAGCGCGTACGCCGCCGAGCTGGCCTTGACCACCGAATCGCTCTCGTCGAGGACGACCGCGGAGGAGCGGAGCACCGACAGCACGGTGTCGACGCCCGGGGGCAGTACGGCATCCGTGTGCAGTGAGGTACGAGTGGGCCTTGCCTGATCGCGTTCGCTCCAGCGAAACGCCAGCATGGCGATCACGCCGGTACACACCCCGGCGATCGCTGCCAATGCGGCGACTGCCGCGTTCACGTCCATGTGTTCCAGGTTATGCGCGCCCACCGACACTCTCCCAGCCATCAGGGTGTCTCCTCGAACACTCGTCGCCCAGAGTTCACCGAGGGGATAGTGGCGGTTCACTTGGGAGGGACGCGGCGGACTTGTAACCGGCCGAGCGTGGAAGCGTGGGGGTCCGGGGCCTCCGCGCGAGGGATGTCCGGGCCCGGATCTTCCCCGGATCTTCCTCCGGTTTTCCCTGATCCGACCCTGATCCGACCCTGATCCGACCCGGAATTTTCGCCGTTTTCTGCCTGGTATTCCGGCAGAAAACATACGTACAAGAGAGGGACAAACCCCATGCGGGACGCGTACCACGAGGAACTGGACTCGATAGGCGAGGACCTGGTCGAGATGGCGCGGCTGGTCGGTTCCGCCATCGGCCGTGCCACCACCGCGATGCTCGACGCCGACCTGAAGCTCGCCGAGAGCGTCATCGCGGGCGACCAGAAGGTCGACGACCTCCAGCACGACCTTGAGGCCAGGGCCATCGCCCTGCTGGCGCGGCAGCAGCCGGTCGCGACGGATCTGCGGATCGTGGTCACGTCCCTGCGGATGAGCGCCGACCTGGAGCGCGCGGGCGACCTGGCCCAGCATGTCGCCAAGCAGGTCAGGCTCCGTTTCCCGCAGTCGCCCGTGCCGCACGACCTGCACACGACGCTGCTGGAGATGGGCCAGCTCGCGCAGCGTCTGATGGCGAAGGCGGCCGAGGTGATCATCACCAAGGACGTCGAGCTGGCGCTCCAGCTGGAGCAGGACGACGACGCGATGGACCTGCTGCACCGCACGCTCTTCCAGCACCTGATGGACGACCGCTGGAAGCACGGCATCGAGACGGCGGTGGACGTGACGCTGCTGGGCCGCTACTACGAGCGGTTCGCGGACCACGCGGTGTCGGTCGCGAAGCGCGTCGTCTACCTGGTCACGGGCGAGCACGCGGACGAGATACAGCAGGCGGAAACACCGGTCGAGGGCGCGTAAGCGGTACGGATCGGCCACGGGCCCGCCGGTACGCGCCGGGGAGCGCCGACGGCGCCGCGAACGCCTCGCGCGCCGGTGGCGTAACGCGGCGCACGGTGGTACTTGCGCGCATGCGCCGTTGATGCGCCCGCCCTCCTGGGCATGCAATGGGCACAGGCGACATTCCGCGCGTGCCTCGCGCGCCTTCGAGGAGGATCCCATGGCCGATTCCCCCATCACCGACCCCCGCCGGGAAACCCCCGTCGCGGCGATACACCTGCCCGTCCTCGGCGCCTGCGGCTGCGGTTCCGGCTGCGGCTGCGGCTGCCAGAGCGGCGGCTCGTGCCAGTGCGGCGGCGGCTGCGGCTGACCGGCCGGCGGCCGTCAGCCGGCCCGCTGTTCCCGCCGTATGCGTATGCGAAGTACGAGTGCGCCGGCCCGCCGAAACGTTCACTCCGGACGTTCCCCGGCGGGCCGGGTCGCTCACCTCGTACGTTGATAATGTGTACGCCCATGAGTGCGTACGGTCGGCGGCCGGAAGCCGTGGAAGCCCTGCTCGTCGTGGACGTCCAGACGGCCTTCGTCTCCGGCGGGGGCGCGGTGCCCGGGGCCGCCCGGCTGCTGGACCGGACAGCGGACCTGCTCACCCGGGCGCGCCGGAGCGGGGCGCTCGTCGTACACCTCCAGAACGACGGCCCGCCCGGAGAGGCCGACGAGCCGCACACCCCCGGCTGGGAACTCCACCTGCCCGTCGAGCCCGGCCCCCGCGAGGTCGTGATCCGCAAGACCGAGGACGACGGCTTCGAGGGCACGCCGCTCGGCCCCCTGCTGACCGACGCGGGGGTACGGGCGCTCGCCGTCTGCGGCGTCATGTCCGAGATGTGCGTCCTGGCAACCGCCCGCAGAGCCCTGGCCCTGGGCTACCGCGTCACCCTTCCCCACGACGCGCACGCGACGTACGACATCCCGGCGGCGGAAGGCATCAGCGACACGGTCCCGGCCGCTATGGCGTCACGGGTCGCCGAATGGGCGCTCGGCGACGGGGCGGAGATCCCGGCCCACGCCACCGGCGTCGTGTTCGGACCCCCCGCCCGACAGCTCGTGGGCCGGGGGCCTGAGAGAATTCACGCGGGGCCACGCAATTTCCGGTCGCGGAAATATTATCATCACCCATTGGGTCGATTCGGACATTTCCTGATGAATTCTGGCCGTGGTGCGAAAGGACGATAGCCGCGCACCACGAATATCCGACATCATCTGTTGAGCAAGCGCGAGACGACGTGATATTCGCGCCGCCGGGGCCATTTGGAGTTCGCTGTCGAGCGGGACGCCACTTTCGAGGTATGCGGCCTTCTGTGCGGCATCCCGAGCAAGGAGGATTCGTGACCTCAAAGGTAAAGAGAGCAGCGCGTTCCATGGCTGTGGCAATCGCCGCGACCACCGCGTTCACCGTGTCCATGCCGACGGGCAACGCCTTCGCCATCGACCATGTCGAATGCAGGGGTGGAGCAAGCTACCTGAAGATCTGGTCGCACAGCGGCGGCAGGCAGAGTGTGGACTGCTACGCGAACAAGGGGAGGACCTCCTTCGGCAACTGGTGGGTCGACAGGATCTCCACGGGGAACAACGACCTGATTTACTACGACGCCAACGGCGATTCGGTAAGGATCGCGCGATGGACGGACATCTCGTATCCGAACCGCCCGCCGAAGGTGAAGGACATCGAAATCCTGTGACGGACTGAAGGGCCGGATTTCGGGAATGGCCATTCCGGTTGGCTTTCCATTCCCGAGATGGCCCGAGGGCACCAAAAAGCCCCCCACCCGCGGCAAAACTCGCGGGTGGGGGGCTTTGATCGTTCCGCGTTACTTCTTCTTGCCCTGGTTCTTCACTGCCTCGATCGCCGCCGCCGCGGCGTCCGCGTCGAGGTAGGTGCCGCCCGGGGTGAGGGGGTGGAAGTCGGCGTCGAGTTCGTAGACGAGCGGGATGCCGGTGGGGATGTTGAGGCCCGCGATGTCGGCGTCGGAGACTCCGTCGAGGTGCTTGACCAGCGCGCGGAGGCTGTTGCCGTGGGCGGCGATCAGGACCGTGCGGCCGGAGAGCAGGTCCGGGACGATCGCGTCGTACCAGTACGGCAGCATCCGGTCGACGACGTCCTTGAGGCACTCGGTCCTCGGGCGCAGCTCGCTCGGGATCGAGGCGTAGCGCGGGTCGTCGCTCTGCGAGAACTCGGTGCCGTCCTCCAGCGCGGGCGGCGGCGTGTCGTACGAGCGGCGCCAGAGCATGAACTGCTCCTCGCCGAACTCGGCCAGGGTCTGCGCCTTGTCCTTGCCCTGGAGCGCGCCGTAGTGGCGCTCGTTCAGGCGCCAGGAGCGCTCGACCGGGATCCAGTGGCGGTCGGCGGACTCCAGCGCGAGCTGCGCGGTGCGGATGGCGCGCTTCTGGAGGGACGTGTGGAGTACGTCGGGCAGCAGGCCGGCGTCCTTGAGGAGCTCACCGCCGCGGACCGCCTCCTTCTCGCCCTTGTCGGTCAGGTTGACGTCCACCCATCCGGTGAACAGGTTCTTCGCGTTCCATTCGCTCTCGCCGTGGCGGAGGAGGATCAGCTTGTACGGTGCGTCGGCCATACGTCCGAGCCTAGCCGAGGCGATCGGGACCGCCCCTGGCGACCGAGGCCGGTGGTGCGCCCGGCGCCTCGGTTGACCCGCTCCCGTCAATTCACTGGCGGCCCCCGAGCCCTCCTGCGTACGTTGCGAACGGCCGCTCGGCCGCTTGCCCGAGCCACACCCAGGGGGACACCGCGATGCCCGGACCAGCCGGACCAGCCGGATTGAAGCGCGCCGTACGGGACACCGTCTCCGGCCTGCCCCGGGCCTTCTGGTGGCTCTGGGCCAGCACTCTGGTCAATCGGCTGGGCGGGTTCGTCGCCACTTTCCTGGCGCTCTATCTCACCGTCGACCAGGGGTACTCCGCCTCGTACGCCGGTCTCGTCGCCTCCCTCCACGGTCTCGGCGGTGCCATCTCCGCCCTCGGTTCCGGCGTCATGACCGACCGCCTCGGCCGCCGTCCCACCCTGCTGATCTCCCAGCTCGCCACCGCCGCCTCGATCGCGCTGCTCGGCTTCGTACGGGACCCGGTCGCCATCGCGGGCGTCGCGTTCCTCGTCGGGATGGCCTCCAACGCCTCCCGGCCCGCCGTCCAGGCGATGATGGCCGACATCGTCGAGCCCGAGGACCGGGTACGGGCCTTCTCCCTCAACTACTGGGCGATCAACCTGGGCTTCGCCGTCTCCTCGGCCGCCGCCGGTTTCATCGCCCGGTACAGCTACCTCGCGGGCTTCCTCGGCGAAGCCGCCATGACGCTGATCTGCGCGATCCTCGTCTTCCTCAAGCTCCCGGAGTCCCGCCCGGCCCGCCCCGAGCGGGCCACCGCGAAGGGCGCCCCGGTGGAGCCGCCCGGCATCGGCATGGGCGCCGTCCTGCGCGACGGCCGTTTCATGAGCGTCGTCGGCCTGTCCTTCGTCGTCGCGCTGATCTTCCAGCAGGCGTACGTAGGGCTCCCCGTCGCCATGGGCGCCGACGGGTTCTCCAGCGTCGACTTCGGCCTGGCCATCGCCGTCAACGGCGTCCTGATCGTCGTCCTCCAGATCCCCGTCACCGCCTTCATCCGCGACCGCGACCCCCGGCGGCTGCTCATCGTCTCGTCCGTCCTCGCCGGATACGGCTTCGGCCTGACCGTCTTCGCCGGGTCCATCGCCGTCTACGCCCTCACCGTCTGCGTCTGGACCCTCGCCGAGATCATCAACGCCCCGACCCAGACCGGCATCGTCGTACGTCTCTCCCCCACCCACGGCCGGGGCCGCTACCAGGGCATGTACACGATGTCCTGGGCCGCCGCCGCCCTCATCGCGCCCCTGATGTCCGGCTTCGTCATCGACCACTTCGGCGCCGACTGGCTCTGGGGCGCCTGCGCCGCCCTCGGCGCGGTCGCGGGATGCGGCTACTGGCTGCTCCTGCGTGGCCTCCCGGAGGAGCAGGCAGAGGGGCGGGCGGAGGTTGCGGCGCCGGAGCCCGCCCGCGACGACGACGACGCACGTACCTCCCGTACCTCTCGCGCCACGCCGAGCGGAGTTCACCCGCCGGGGTGATCCCTTCGCACCGAAGGGTGAACCGTCCGGCTTGCCCCACGGTCCCCGCACCCGCCCCGCGAGGATCGCGGAGACGTGTCCCCCAGCGACCCGGAGGTGCGGATGGCCACAGACTCGGATCCCGGGAAGTACCGGCCCTTATGGGCTTCCGCCGTCGCCGGGATTCTTGCCCTGAGTACGGCGCTGACCAGCGGTTCGTCCTCCTACGGAGCGACGGTCGCCGCCACCGCGGCCACCTGTCTGGAAGGGCAGAAGGACTCCCGGGGCCGTTCCTCCGTCGACGGGACCGAGATCGCGTGGGAGGACGAGACGCGGTACGACGACGCCCGTATCCACGCCACCGCCGTCTGGACGGCCAACGGGCTGAACCGGATCTCGTTCCCCCGGGACGACTCCTTCCGCATCGCCGACCTCGAATGGTCCGACATCAACGAGACCACCGGCCAGTGGAAGAACGTCGGCGCGGCCTGGACCGCGCTCCCCGGGACCGACCGGATCCGGATGAACTCCGCCTATCTCGGGGCGGGCAAGAAGTACGGCAGCACCGCCCAGCGCCGCCAGGTCGCCGCGCACGAGCTGGGCCACGCCCTGGGCTTCTGCCACAAATCACCCGACTGGTATCCGACGCTCATGGCGCCCAACGCCTACGACGGGCCCTCGGACGGCAGACCCACCAGCCGCGACCGCGCCAATTATCACGATCTGTGGGGTTGATGAACCGATGAGAATCATGAAGAAGACACCGCTCCTCGTCGGGCTCGCCGGGGCCGTCGTGCTCCTCGCCTCCGGCTGGTTCGCGTACTCCACGCTGTCCACCCCGGCCGGGCCCACCCACGCCTTCACGCTGTACGACCCCGAGGACCCCCGCGAGGTCGCGGGCACCGCCGACGACGTCTTCCACGGCGAGGTCGTACGCCACTCCGGTCGGCGTACCGTCGCCGGGATCCCCTCCGAGCTGTACGAGGTGGAAGTCGACCGTACGTTCAAGGGCCACCTCCGGGGAACGGTCACCGTCACCCTGTCCACCGGCAGCCCCGCCCTCGCGTCCGGGACCTCGTACGTCTTCACCACCGCCGCCTGGGGCAACCCGGACGACGGGCACGCCGTGCTCGCCGACGTACAGCCGTCCGTCACGACGAGCGACACCGCGCGCGGCGTCTCCGAGCACTGGCAGTGGGCCGTCGCGCATCAGGTGGATGTGATGGGCGAGAACCCCTGACGGCGGGCGTACCTGGGACAGCACGGAGGGGGAGCGGATCTTTCTCCGCTCCCCCTCCGTCGTACGTCAGAGGCAGTCGTACGTCACAGACCGTCGTGTGTCAGGGACCGTCGTACGTCACAGGCAGTCGTGCGTCACAGACCGTCGTACGTCACAGGCAGTCGTGCGTCAGAGGAACGAGTTGATCTCGATCGTCTCCGTGCGGCCAGGACCCACGCCGATCGCCGAGATCGGCGCGCCCGACATCTCCTCCAGCGCCTTCACATACGCCTGCGCGTTCTTCGGCAGGTCGGCGAAGGTCTTCGCCTTGGTGATGTCCTCCGACCAGCCCGGCAGGTACTCGTACACCGGCTTGGCGTGGTGGAAGTCGGTCTGGCTGTACGGGAGTTCCTCGACCCGGCGGCCGTCGATCTCGTACGCCACACACACCGGGATCCGCTCCCAGCCGGTGAGGACGTCGAGCTTGGTGAGGAAGAAGTCCGTCAGGCCGTTGACCCGGGTCGCGTACCGCGCGATCACCGCGTCGAACCAGCCGCAGCGGCGGTCGCGGCCCGTCGTGACGCCTCGCTCGCCGCCGATGCGGCGCAGGGCCTCGCCGTCCGCGTCGAACAGCTCGGTCGGGAACGGACCGGCGCCGACGCGCGTCGTATAGGCCTTGAGGATGCCGATCACGCGGGTGATCTTCGTCGGCCCGACGCCCGAGCCGGTGCAGGCGCCGCCCGCGGTCGGGTTGGACGAGGTGACGAAGGGATACGTGCCGTGGTCGACGTCGAGGAGCGTGCCCTGGCCGCCTTCGAAGAGGACGACCTTGCCCTCGTCGATCGCGTTGTTCAGGATGAGCGTCGTGTCCGCGACGTACGGCTTCAGCCGGTCCGCGAACGTCAGCAGCTCTTCGACGATCTTCTCGGACTCTATGGCCCGCCGGTTGAAGACCTTGGCCAGCAGCTGGTTCTTGGACTCCAGCGCCGCGTCGACCTTCTGGATGAGGATCGACTCGTCGTAGAGGTCCTGAACGCGGATACCGGTGCGGTTGATCTTGTCGGCGTAGGTCGGGCCGATGCCCCGGCCCGTCGTACCGATCTTCCGCTTGCCGAGGAACCGTTCCGTCACCTTGTCGACGGTGACGTTGTACGGAGTGATCAGGTGCGCGTTACCGCTGACCAGGAGCTTGGACGTGTCGACACCACGCTCGTCGAGTCCGTTCAGCTCGGAGAACAGGACCGCCGGGTCGACAACCACTCCGTTACCGATCACCGGGGTACACCCCGGGGAGAGGATTCCGGAAGGGAGGAGATGCAGTGCGTACTTCTGGTCGCCGACGACGACCGTATGGCCGGCGTTGTTGCCACCCTGATAGCGCACGACATAGTCCACGGAGCCACCGAGCAGGTCGGTGGCCTTTCCCTTGCCTTCGTCACCCCACTGAGCACCGAGCAGCACAAGTGCGGGCACAGGCGTACACCCCTTCCGGGCGGGGCATGTCCAAGGTCAGGGGGCGCGCAAACGCCTTCCGTACGGCGTTTACACGCCGCGTCCAGACGTACGACATCGCACAACGTTGTACGACGCAGACCCGACCGTCGAACCGGATGCCCCGGAATAGACGAAGCCCCTGGCGCAATAGCGCAAGGGGCTCTTGCACAAAGATGCTACCCGAGGAAGGACCGAGGTGTCGGCTCCGGAGCCCGCCGAAAACGGCACGCAGCAGCTTCTGGTGGTCATCGACCCGGTCGCGGGCCGGACCGACGGCGAATCCGTACGGATCGCGAAGGACGTACTGAGCGGGGGCGCGGCGGTGAAACTCTGCTTCCCCGAGGGCCCCGAGGAGCTGGCGCGGGCGCTGGCCCGGCGGGGAAACCGGCGGCCGGTGCTGGTCGGCGACGACCGGGCGCTGCTCCGTATGGTCTCCCTGCTCCACCGCGAACGGGAGCTGGCCTCCGGCTCGCTCTCCCTCGTGCCGATCGGCGCCTCCGTCGAGCTGGCCCGTTCGCTGGGCGTGCCCACGGGCGCGGTCGCGGCGGCGCGGGCGGTGCTGGACGGTGCGGTGCGACGGCTGGACCTGCTGGTGGACGACAGCGACGGGCTGGTCCTCGGCGACCTCCGGATCCCCGCGCTGCCCGCGAGGGGCTCGGCCGGTTCCGACACGGATACGGACACGGACCCGGAGGGCGCCCCGGCCGCCGCGCGTCCGGCCGCCGCGCAGGTCTGGCACACCTGCCGCTCGCTGGTACGCACCCTGGTGCGGCCCGTCCCGCCGGCCATCGCCGCGCATACGTACCGGCTGCGGGTGGAGGCGGACGGCGTGCTGCTGAGCGATCCGGACGAGCCGGTCGAGGGTGTGACGGTACGGTCCCGGGGTGGCCGCGCCGAGGTCGTCGTCCGCAGACACGCCCCGGCCGAGCCGGTCAGGGCCAGCGCGCTGTCGGTGACGGTCTCCGGAGCGGACTTCCGCTATCGCGCGGACGCCAGGATCGCCGGGCCGGTGCGGACCCGGACCTGGACGCTGCGGCCGGGGGCGTGGGGGCTGATGCTGCCGGTGGGGGGCGGGGCGGGGGACGGGTAGGGACTGCGCGCGCCGGGTGGTCCGGCTCGGCCCCGGACCGCCGCCGTGTGCGGGGCGCGGGCGACCGGCCTTCCTCACCAGGCCAGTTGGGCGATCTCCTCCGCCACCACCGCGCACGCGTCCGCCGCCGGGTCGATCAGCGGGAAGTGGCCGACGTCCTCCAGCAGGGTCAGCCCGACCATCTCGCCCGCGCGGCCCGCCGCGTCCACGAACGACTCGGCGACCTCCTGGGGCACGGTGAGGTCCGTACGGCCCTGGACGATGGCCGTCGCGATACCGGTCGGCAGCAGGACCGCCGGGTCCGCGTGCTCTCGGCGCCGCGTGAACTCGCCCTCACCGCCGAGGAGTTGACGAACGGCGCCGCCGCACACATCGAGCGCCACCGCCTGTACGAGATCCGCGATCGGCGCCAGCGCCACCACCCCGCGCAGCGGCGGCGGCCGGTCCAGCCGCCAGGGCGAGCCCAGCGGCAGCACATGGCGGGCCGCCGCCCAGAGGGCGAGATGGCCGCCCGCGGAGTGCCCGGTCACCACCGTCCGCCGGGGGTCGGCCTGCGGCAGCGCGGCGGTGACCAGCGCGGGCAGGGCATCCATCGCGGCGGCGATGTCGTCGAACGTCTCGGGCCAGCGTCCCGCCACCGGGGACCCACCGCCCTGCTGCGGGATCGCGGGGCCGCGCCGGTACTCGACGTTGGCCACGGCGAAACCGCGGCGGGCCAGGAAATCCGCGAACGGGGTCAGGTGTTCCCGGTCGTACGGCGCCCGCCACGCTCCGCCGTGCAGGGCGACCACCAGCGGGACGCTCTCCTGGTTGCCCCGGGGGGCATAGAAATCGATCACCTGATCAGGGTGTTCGCCGTACGCGGCGGTCGCATCGGGCCGGACGACCGGATGGGCGAAGACCGATTCGGTCTCTGCGGCGTCACGAGCAACGGCGTCGTCCGCGGCGGGGTCCGGCATCTTGCTCCAACCTTTCGGTGCGGGGGCCGAATTGACCTGATCAGCGGGGACGCTATCAGCCCCGGCGGGGGTCGATCACACCGTCGGGCCGCGAGCGCCGTCGCCTCGCGGGCCCACCGGCCCCCGTACCTCCAGAAACCCCCGTCACACGCGCCTCACGGATACCTGGGTGGATACCGGGACAGGACGCCACCGCCGGGCGCCCTGTCCGACACCGCGCCGGATGCCGCCGGACACCACCGGGCGCCCCTACGGCCGGGCGGCGGCCGGGACCTCCGTCAGCACCTCGCCGAGCACCCGCGCCGCCCGTTCGGCCTCCCCGAACCTGGTGTACAGCGGTGTGAACCCGAACCGCAGCACATCCGGTCTGCGCAGGTCACCGACGATGCCCCGGGCGATCAGCGCGTCCATCACGGCGGGCGCCTCGGCGCAGCGCAGGGCGATCTGGCTGCCGCGCTCGCCGTGTGCGGCGGGGGTCAGGGACACCACACGCCCCTCGGGCGCGTACGCCTCCACACACTCCAGAAAGAAGTCGGTGAGGGCGAGGCTCTTGGCCCTGACCGCCTCCATCCGTACCCCTTCCCACACATCGAGCGCGGCCTCCAGCGCGAGCATGGAGAGGATGTCGGGCGTACCGACCCGGCCGCGTACCGCACCGTCCGCCGCCGCGAAGTCCCGGTCCATCGCGAAGGGATCGGTGTGCGAGTTCCAGCCGGGCAGCGGGGAGTCGAAGCCGGCCTGATGGCGCTCGGCGACATAGAGGAAGGCGGGCGAACCGGGCCCGCCGTTCAGGTACTTGTACGTGCACCCCACGGCCAGGTCCACCCCGTGCGCGTCCAGCCCGACCGGCAGCGCGCCCGCGCTGTGGCACAGGTCCCAGACCGCGAGCGCCCCGGCCGCGTGGCCGGCGGCGGTGAGCCCGGGGAGGTCGTGGAGGCGTCCGGTGCGGAAGTCGACGTGGTTGAGGAGGACGACGGCGGTACGCGGGCCGAGCGCGCCCAGGACCTCGCCGGGGGCGACGGAGACGATCCGTCCGCCGGTCAGCCGGGCGGCGGAGGCCGCGATGTACCCGTCCGTGGGGAAGGTCGTGGCGTCGACCAGGATCTCGTCCCGGCCGGGGGCCGCGAGCCGCATGGCCGCCACCACGGCCTTGAAGACGTTGACACTGGTGGAGTCGCCGACCACGATCCGGCCCGGCGCGGCGCCGACGATCGGGGCGATCCGGTCGCCGATCCGCTCGGGCGCGGTCCACCAACTCCCCTCGGTCCAGGAGCGGATGCGCAGTTCACCCCACTGACGGGCGATCACATCCTGGACCCGCTCGGGGACATGGCGGGGCAGCGCGCCCAGGGAGTTCCCGTCGAGGTAGACGGAGTCGTTGTCGAGGGCGAACAGCTCGCGTGTGCAGGCCAGTTCATCGGCGGCGTCGAGCGCGGCGGCCTTCTTCGTCAGCCGCTCTTCCCGCATCGGCCGCCCGTTCCGTATCGACTGCTCTTCCTCCGCCGGCTGCTCAGACATGGCTGCGCGCCGTCCACAGCTCGGGGAACACGTTCTTCGTGGCCCGCTTCTCCAGCCAGGCCACTCCGGCGGAGCCGCCCGTACCGGTCTTGGAGCCCATCGCCCGCCGGGTCGCCACCAGATGGTCGTTGCGCCAGCGCCAGACCAGCTCACCGACGTCCGTCAACGCCTCGCCCAGCCGGTGCAGTTCGGCGTTCCGGTCGGGGTCGGCGTAGATGCCGGTCCAGACCGCCTCCACCGGGTGCGACGGCTCGTACCGCAGCCCGAGATCGCGGTCGAGGGTCTCCTGCGGCACCGGCAGCCCGCGCCGGGCGAGAAGGCGCAGCACCTCGTCGTACAGGCTCGGCTGATGGAGCGCCTTCTCCAGCTCGGCGTGGACGCGCGGGGCGCCCCGGTGCGGGACGAGCATCGACGCGGACTTCTCGCCGAGCAGGAACTCCATCCGCCGGTACATCGCGGACTGGAAGCCGGAGCCCTCGCCGAGCGCGCCCCGGTACGCGTTGAACTGCGCGGGCGTCAGCTGGCCCAGCGGCTTCCAGGAGGCGTTGAGCGCCTCCAGCTCCCGTACGGACCGCTTGAGCGCGTCGATCGCGACCGGGACACGGTCCTCGCGCAGGGCGCTGGACGCGGTCTCCCACTCGTGGACGATGACGGTGAACCAGAGCTCCATGACCTGGGTGGTGACCAGGAAGACCATCTCACCGGGGTCGTCGGAGCGGAGGTGCTGCAAATGGGTGAGGATGTCCGCCTGGACATAGTCCTCGTACGGGGTGGTCCCGTCGAAGTCGAGGTTCGGGGCTTCCGAACCGGCTTCCGGGACATCGGGGGTATGCGACATCGCTGTCTCCTCGACATGTGCCGGGTAGCGGTCCGCCCCTTTCCGTGCTGGTTACGGAGCTCCGGTCCCCTGGGGGCATCATAAACAGAGCCGTCCCTGAGGAACCATCCACACCAGTGTGATCAGAGGACCGGGCCCTCGATCAGCGTCCCGTCCGTGTCGTACGGCCAGGCGTTGGACCGGCAGCCGTCCAGGCCCTTGATCTGCTGCATCATCACCGGGGCGAGCCTGCCGGGACCGGCGCAGCCCATGTGCCGGCGGATGCCGATCTCATGGCCGACCTCGTGGTTGATGATCAGGTGCCGGTACTCCGTGGCGGGTCCGTCGAAGGTCGGGGACCCCTCCATCCAGCGTCGCAGATTGATCACCACGCCCTGGGTGGTCTCGCAGTTGAACTGGCCCCGGGTGTTGAGCCCCTCCGCCAGGCAGAGCTTGTCGGCGGTGGCCGGGGTGGCGATACGGAAGACGAAGTCACCGCCCTCCGCGACCAGCTGGAAGGCGCCCCGGCCGTTCGCGGCCCAGCTCAGCGGGTGGGCCAGGATGCCCTGGATCTCCTCGGCGGCCTGGTCGGCGGAGACGTTGATGCCGTCCTCGACCTGGACGCGGTAGCGGCGCGGTGTTCCCGAGCCGACCTGCTCGCCCTGGGCCCGGCCGGTGGTGAAGGTGCCGGGTCCCGAGGCGGGGACCTCGGCGGAGGGCGAGGGGGACGGCGGCGCCGGCTCCCGCGCCGGCTCCCGCGGCTCCTGCGGCGGCTGCGGCGGCGTGGGGCTGGGCGTTGGCGGCGGCGGGGGGCTGGGAAGCGGCGGCGGGACGGCCGCGGGCGCCTCCGGGGGCTGCGGGGGTACGGAGACGGCGGGGGCGCCCGGGGTCGTCGTGTCGACGGGCACTCCGACGCCGCCGACCGTACCGGCGGCGGCGACGGACTGTCCGGCGCGCTCCCCGTCCCACCAGGGGTCCAGGGCCGCCCAGCCGCCGCCGACCGCGGCGATCAGGGCCAGCCCCGGCAGGACCAGCTTCGGGAGGGGGCTCCGGCGGGCGGATACGCGGTGCCCTGCCCGGCGCCCATGAGCGGCGGAACGCTTGCCCACGGCGGAACTCCCCTTGCTCGACAACGCGGTTCGACACACGCGCGCTCGAACAGAACGCCGAAGGCCCGCACCCTGGCATACGGGCGGGGCCTCCGAATGGTTCAGCCGTGACCGGTCGGGTGCGTCACCCGAGGGTGTCGGCCGCCAGGGGCGAGGAGTCACGGAGGAACGTCGCGCAGCGCTCGTACTCCGCCTGCTCGCCGATCGCCTGCGCGGCGCGCGCCAGACCGTGCAGCGCGCGCAGGAAGCCGCGGTTGGGCTCGTGCTCCCACGGGACCGGGCCGTGGCCCTTCCAGCCACTGCGGCGCAGGGAGTCGAGGCCGCGGTGGTAGCCGGTCCTGGCGTACGCGTACGACTCGACGACCCGGCCGTTCTCGAAGGCGTCGTCCGCGAGCTGGGCCCAGGCCAGCGAGGATGTCGGGTACTTGGCGGCGACTTCGGCGGGCGGGGTGCCGTTCGCGAGCAGCTCGCGCGGCTCGGGGTCGTCGGGGAGCTGGGTGGGGGGCGGTCCCCCCAGGAGGTTTTCGTGGATGGCCATGGCTACAGTCTGCCTTGCCCGGCGGGCCCCGCCTCCCCGCCCCGGCCCTGCTCCAGAGGAGGCGCGGACAGCCCGCAGTTCACCCGGCACTCGGGGTGCGCGGGCTCCTCCGGCGCCGTACGTTCCGACGGTGTGCGTACGGTCGCCCAGGCGATCAGCGCGCCCAGCACCAGCACCCCGGCGCACATCGGCATCGCGCGGCGGAACGTGTCGCCGAACTCCGCCGCCGACCGGTACGCCTCCGGGCCCATGCCCGCCAGCAGCGGCAGCGCGGCCACCGCGAGCAGACCGGCCGCGCGGGCGGCGGCGTTGTTGATCCCGCTGGCCAGACCCGCCCGCGCGGTGTCCACGGAGCCGAGGACGGTCGCCGTCAGGGGGGCGACCAGGGTGACCATGCCCATCCCCATCACGACCAGCGCGGGAAGCACATCCGGGAGGTACGCGGCGCCCTCGCCCACCCGGAGCATCAGCAGCATCCCGCCGGCGCACAGCAGCGGGCCCACCGTGAGCGGGACGCGCGCTCCGATGCGCTCGGCCAGCGCGCCCGAGCGGGCGGAGAGCAGCAGCATGAGCACGGTCGTGGGCAGCAGGGCGGCGCCCGCGCCGAGCGCGGAGTAGCCCACGACGACCTGGAGCTGGAGCGCGACGAGGAAGAAGAACCCGCCGAACGCCGCGTACACGCACAGCGTCACCGCGTTCACCGCCGTGAACAGCCGCGACCGGAAGATCGACAGCGGCAGCATCGGATCGGCCCGCCGCTGTTCCACCCGTACGAAGACGACCGCCACCAGCACCCCCGCCACCCCGGCCCACGCCACCCGGCCGATCAGCGCGTACGTGACCAGCCCGAGCGCCGCCGCGCCGAGCACCGCGCCCAGCACATCGAACCGGCCGCGCGCCGCCGGATCCCGGGTCTCCGGTACGTGGCGCAGCGCGACCGGCACACAGAGCGCGGCCAGCGGCACATTGAGCCAGAACACCCACCGCCAGCCCGGCCCGTCGACCAGCCAGCCGCCCAGGAACGGCCCGACCGCCGCGCCCACACCCCCGAGCCCGGACCACAGCCCGACCGCCCGCGCCCGGTCGTCCGGATGGAAGCTCGCCTGAATGATCGCGAGCGACCCCGGCACCAGCAGCGCCCCGCCCACCCCTTGCAGGGCGCGCGCGACGATCAGCACGGCCGCGTTGGGCGCGAGCCCGCACAGCAACGACCCCAGCGCGAACCACACGGTCCCCACCACAAACACCCGCCGCCGCCCATACCGGTCCCCGAGCGACCCGCCGAGCAGGATCAGCCCGGCCAGCGTGAGCATGTAGGCGTTCACGGTCCACTGAAGAGCGGCGAGGTCGGCACCGAGGGAGTCCCCGATATGGGGCAGCGCGACATTGACCACGGTCGAGTCCAGCAGCGCCATGCTCGACCCGAGCACCGTAGTGAAAACCACCCACCGTCCCCGCCCCGAGGCCAGCCTGATCTCCATACCCGGATCATCCCCGCCCCGGGGCCGGGTGGCGAGTGGACGGACGGACACAGCGCGGCCCGGCACCCCTGGAACAGGGATACCGGGCCGACCGTGCGAATCCGGGCTGCTTCAGCCCCGTACGGCTGCTTCAAGCTCCGTACGTTCACTTGAGGCTCCGTACGTTTACTTAAGCTCCGTACGTTTACTTGAGGCTCCGTACGTTTACTTGAGGCTCCGTACGTTTACTTAAAGCTCCGTACGCGCTTACTTCAGCTTCGTACCGGTCGAGCGCAGGGCCGCGCAGGCCTCGGTGACGCGCTTGGCCATGCCGGCCTCGGCGAGCTTGCCCCAGGTGCGGGGGTCATAGGTCTTCTTGGAGCCGACCTCGCCGTCGACCTTCAGCACACCGTCGTAGTTGCGGAGCATGTGGTCCGCGACCGGGCGCGTGAAGGCGTACTGGGTGTCGGTGTCGAGGTTCATCTTCACGACGCCGTTCTCCAGCGCGGTGGCGATCTCCTCGGCCGTGGAGCCGGAGCCGCCGTGGAAGACGAAGTCGAAGGGCTGGCTGCCCGCGGCCTGGCCGTACTTCGCGCCGACGCCGGCCTGGAGGTCCTTGAGCAGCTCGGGGCGGAGGACGACGTTGCCCGGCTTGTAGACGCCGTGCACGTTACCGAAGGACGCGGCCAGCAGGTAGCGGCCCTTCTCGCCCAGGCCGAGGGCCTCGGCGGTGCGCAGCGCGTCGTCGACGGTCGTGTACAGCTCGTCGTTGATCTCGTGGGTGACGCCGTCCTCCTCGCCGCCGGTCGGGGTGATCTCGACCTCAAGGATGATCTTGGCGGCGACGGCCTGCGCCAGCAGTTCCTGGCCGATGGCCAGGTTGTCGGCGAGGGTCTCGGCGGAGCCATCCCACATGTGGGACTGGAAGAGCGGGTTACGACCGGCCTTCACCCGCTCGGCGGAGATGTCGAGCAGCGGGCGGACATAGGTGTCGAGCTTGTCCTTGGGGCAGTGGTCGGTGTGCAGCGCGACGGTGATGTCGTACTTCGCCGCGACGATGTGCGCGAACTCGGCGAGGGCGACCGCGCCCGTCACCATGTCCTTGCTGTACTGGCCGCCCAGGAACTCGGCTCCACCGGTGGACATCTGGATGATGCCGTCGCTCTCGGCCTCCGCGAAGCCGCGCAGCGCGGCGTGCAGCGTCTGGGACGAGGTGACGTTGATGGCCGGGTAGGCGAACTTGCCTGCCTTCGCCCGGTCGAGCATCTCGTTGTAGACCTCGGGGGTTGCGATGGGCATCGGGCCGCTCCTTGTGATGTGCGGGTGTGGAGGTGCTTGTCCCTGACCTGCTTCCCGGGGGGCCTGGGTGCGTCCCCCGAGGAGGCGACGTCATCGTCGCCCCCATCTTTCCAGACTCCGCCACCGGCTCTGCGGCGGCTTCCGGCTGTTTCACGTGAAACAGCCGGAAGCCGCCGCAGAGCACCGAAAAGCCGCAGGTCGGAGCCGGTACGGGAAGCTCAGCCGAGGCCCAGCTCGTCGAGGGCGTAGACGTTCAGGTACGGAAGCCCCGCCGCCGCGACAGCCGGCGCCGCGCCGCGCTCCACGATGACCGCGACCGCGACGACCTCGCCGCCGGCCTCCCGTACCGCCTCCACCGCGGTCAGCGGCGAGCCCCCCGTGGTCGAGGTGTCCTCGACCACCAGGCAACGGCGGCCCTTGACGTCCGTACCCTCGATCCGGCGCTGGAGGCCGTGCGCCTTCTGCGCCTTGCGTACGACGAACGCGTCGAGCCGCTGTCCGCGCGCGGCCGACGCGTGCAGCATCGAGGTGGCGACCGGGTCGGCGCCCAGCGTCAGCCCGCCGACACAGTCGAAGTCCAGCTCGGCGGTGGCGTCGAGCATGACCTGACCGACCAGCGGCGCGGCATGACCGTCCAGCGTGATCCGGCGCAGATCGATGTACCAGTCGGCCTCCAGACCGGAGGAGAGGGTCACCTTGCCGTGCACGACGGCCTTGTCCTTGATCAGCTGGAGCAGCTCAGCCCGTACGTCAGTCATGCCCCGAGCTTAGACCGGCCGGTCATAAGCCCTGCCCGGACGCCCTTCGCGGCTCGGACGGCCCGGACCCGCCCGGACCGCCCGACCGGCCCGCTCAGAGCCGCCGCCAGCTCCAGGTCGTCCCGATCTCCAGCGGTTCCAGCGGGGTGACCAGCCGGGGCGCGGAGTTGAGCCCGTTCGGCGGGCCCGACTGCGGTTCCACACAGACCGCCTCGGCCTGCTCGTCGTAGACCACCACCCACTCGGCGCGGCTCGCGACCTTCATTTCGAGCTGCCCCGGCCAGGTGAGGGTCACATCCACCCCGTCCGGCATCCCGAAGCAGTCGTCCCAGGGCCCGGGGCGCGGGGGGATCCGGCGGCCGGTCGGCAGATGCTCGGCGCCGCGCTCCTCCTGCCAGGCGGGCTCGAAATCGACCGTCACATCCCGGTCCCCCAGATTCCGCAGGAACCAGGGGTGCCAGCCCGCCTGCGCCGGGAAGGACGTCTCGTACGTCTCCACGCCCATCCCGAGCGTCAGCGAGTCCTCGGTCAGCTCGAACGTCTGGGTGACCAGACCGCTGTACGGCCATGGCTCGGCCAGCTCGTACGTGAACGCCGCCTCGCTCCTGCCCGCCCGCGCGGTGCGCCAGGCCGTGTTGCGGCCGGTGCCGTGGATCGCGTGGGGCGGGGAGTTCAGCGGCAGTTGCTGCACCACCCCGCCGTTGAGGAACCGCCCGTGCGCGGTCCTGCCGCACCACGGGACCATCGGGAAGCAGCCGTACCGCTCCCCCTGCCGCAGCAGTTCGGTCCCGCCGATGCGCAGACTGCTGATCCGGCAGCCGTTCGCCGGGGTAATGGTCAACTCGGCGTCGCCCGCCGCCAGCTGGATGCTCTCTTCGCTACTCACACACCGACACTACTTCCGGCGCCGCAGCACCCGCCCGACCACCACGGCGGAGGCCAGCGCGAGCGCGGCGGCGGGCGCGATCCAACGGAGCGTGGCGGCTCCACCGGACGTGTCCGGCGCGGGCACCGGGGCGTACCGGCCACGCGGCGGCGCGTGGTCGACCTCCTCCGCACTGCGCCCGATCATGGTGCGCCGGGCATGCGCGGCCTCGGCGGGCGGCTCCTCGGACAGCCGGAACTCGCCCGTGCTGTAGACCGTCTCGCCGTCGAGCACCGGGTTCTCCGCGGGCGGCCCCTGGGGCGCGGTCGGCGCGGACGGCGGCCGCCGCACGGGCCCCTCCGGCGCCGGATCGCTGGACAGCCGCGCGACGAAACGGTCCAGCAGCCGGTGCGCCGCCGCCGTCGCCGCCTCCGGGGGAAGCTCCGCGAGCCGCCCCTCGGCGCCGGACCCGCCGGAGAAGGAGAGCGCCGTCCCCTCGCCGCCCGGCATCTCCGTCAGCCGGATCCTGAGCGTCACCTTGGCGGAGCCCGTACCCCTGGCCTCCATGCCCTCGCCCGCCACCTCGAAGACGCCGTCGCGCTCGACGACCGTCAACGCCCCGCGGTAGGTGATCGTATGACCGCCGATCCGGACCTTCATCCGTCCGGCGAGCGGCCCCGCCGACTCCTCCGCGTCCTGCTGGAACCCGGGCACACACCGGGCGACCCGGGAGGGGTCCCGCAACGCCTGCCGGAGGGCCTCTGCCGAAACCGGAACGAACACCTCATGCTCCATGGAAAACGAGCGTAGCGCCGTCCGGCGGACGTTGCGGACGTCTTCCCGGACAGCCCCGCCGATGGAGCGCGCCGCAGGGTGCCGTACTCACGCCCCACACCCGCCTCACTCCCCGTACCGAGGATGCACCAGCGTGGAAGCCGGCAGCCCCCGCACCCGGGTCAGCTCCGCCCCCCGAGCGCCCGCCTCCAGCGGCCCCGTGGCCAGGGAGCGCAGGGCGGGCACGTCCGTCGGCAGGGCCAGCCGGGGTGGCCCGCCCGGCCTGGCCAGCATGAAGCCCCAGTCCCGCGCGGCCGGGCTGCCGTCCTTCGTCCGGTCGGGCCCCGCCGCGAAGCCGGACGGGCGGCCGGCCGCGAGATACGGGCGGGTCCCGAACCCGGCCGCGCGCAGCGTCGCGTCGACCGTCCAGTACGTACGCGGCTGGGCCGTGGGCGACCCCGCGTGCACGGCCAGCCGCCCGCCGGGGGTGAGGATCCGCGCGGCCAGCCCGTAGAACTCCTCGGAGTAGAGCTTGGTGCTGGGGGTGATCCCGGGATCGGGCAGATCCGAGAGGATCACGTCATAGGCCCCCGGGGCACCATCCGCCCCCCGCTCACCTCGCAGAAAGGTGAACGCGTCCGAGGTCACCACCCGCAGCCGAGGATCGTCGTACACATGCCCGTTGAGCGCCGACAGCGCCGGGTCCGTACGGGCCAGCTCGACGACCTCCGGATCCAGATCGACCAGCGTGACGGCGCGGACGTCCCCGTACCGCAGGACCTCGCGCGCGGCCAGCCCGTCCCCGCCGCCGAGGATCAGCACGCGCGCGCGGGGCCCGCGCATCGCGGGGTGGACCAGCGCCTCGTGGTAGCGGAACTCGTCGCGTCCGCTGACCCGCAGCCGCCCGTCCAGATACAGCTCCAGCGGCTCCGCCGAGCCACCGACACCGCCCCCCGGGCCCGGCCCGCCCCGCACCACGATCTCCTGCACCTCCGTCTGGACGGCGACCCGCACCCCGTCCCCGTACACCGCGCGCCGCGCCGCCCGCTCGAAGTCGCCGACCATGACGGCGGCGGTGGCGAGGACGGCCAGCACCAGGATGTTGACCGTCACCAGCACCCACCGCAGCCGCCGCGTCAGATCGCGCCGGAAGAGCGACAGCACCAGCGTGCCCCCCGCCACCGCGTTGACCGCGCCCGTCAGCAGCGTGCCGGTGAGCTGTCCGAGCGAGGGCAGCAGCAGGAACGGGAAGGCGAGCCCGCCGACGAGCGCGCCCACATAGTCGGCGGCGAAGAGATCCGCGACGGTCCTGTCCGCCTCTTGCTGGGAGAAGCGCTGGATCAGCGCCATGAGCAGCGGGATCTCCGCGCCGATGAGTATGCCGATGGCGAGCGAGAACCCCACCAGCGCGTATCTCGCCTCACCGATCCACGCGAAGGCCGCGTACAGCACGAGCGCCGAGCAGCCGCCGAGCAGCGCGAGCCCGGCCTCCAGCAGCCCGAACCCGAAGGCCGCCCGGCAGCGCAGCCGCTTGGCGAGCAGCGAACCGACGCCCATCGCGAAGACCATCACCGACAGCACGATGGATGCCTGGGTGACGGAGTCCCCGATCAGATACGAGGCGAGCGCCACCAGCTCCAGCTCGTACACCAGTCCGCACGCGGCGCAGACGAAGACCACGGCCAGGATCAGATAGCGCGCGGCATCCGCACGGACGGGCAGCCGTGTCCCGCCCCGGGGCGGCGGCCCCTGCTGCGGCGGAGACACGGACTGCTCAATCACCTTCGTAACGCTACGTCACGAATACATTGCGGTTTGTCACCCACACGAGTGCACTTACACACCAGCAGGCATACCGGCGGCCACCCCGGACCCGGATACTCCAGCCCCGGACGCCCCGTACACCCCGGCCCCGGACGCCCCGGTCGGCATCCGGACCCCGACCCGCGTCCGCGTCACGACGAGCCGGCCCTCCTGTGGATACGCGTGCCAGGTGCGCCACCGCACCTGGCCCCCGTCGCACTGCGCCAGCATCGCGGTGAACGCATTCGGCGCGCCGGGAAACGTACCCGCTAATCCATTCGGATGATCGGCCACCAGTGCGAGCAATTCCTGTGCGCGCCCGGCGAACGAGCTGCGCGAAAGCGTCTCGACGCGCGCGGCGAATTCGTACTCCCATTCCCCGAGCCGCTTGGAGACGCCGAGCGGAAGCGGTGTACTGCTGCCGGGAATACAGGCGACCGTCTCGGAGCAGGTGCCCCGCTCGCTCTCCAGAATCACCTGGTGGGAGGCGCCGAGCAGCCGCAGCTGAAGCCCGGTATCGGCGAGGTCGAGGTCGAGGACGGCCAAGGCGGGGACCGGTTCGCGGTCGAGCGCCCAGGCCAGATCGGCGGCGCGGGTGTCGGTGTAGGCGGTATTGAGGGTGGTGAGCATGGGTCGGCTCCGCAGACACGCTTGACGGGTGGACCGGGTGACGTCCCGGACGATGAGCAAGGGAACTTGGACCGCCTGGCACATGGGGGGCGGCGGCGCGGGGCCGGTCACGCACGTCTGCGGCGTTGTCGTCGATCACCATGGCTCCGCCATGCCTCAGTCCTCCGCCTTGCAGCCGCACGCACCCAGCCCCGCTCCTTCTCCCACCCCCCATGTGCCGGGCGGTCTTGTGGGGGGAGGTCGCCTGCTCGGTGCCCTATGAGATCTCATAGGGGGTCCGAGGGCTGGAAGCTCTCAACAGCGAGGGAATCACGAAGTACGTGACGCTCGCAGTGTTTTTACCCAACTTGACGGGGTTTCCATTCCCTGGGGGGCCCACCGGTTCAATTGTTCACAGAAACGGTCGCGCCGCCCCCAACTCCCGCCCCCGGTATGGATATGCCCGGCGGGAATGCGTTCCCGCCGGGCATCCTCACTGTGCCGTGGCCATAGGCCGATGGACCAGCCGATGGACCAGCCGATGGACCAACTGCCCCGTGTCAGCTGCCTCCACCGCCACAGCCTCCCCCGCCGCCTCCGCACGACGAGTGGCCCCCGCCACCGCCGCAGGAGGAACCTCCGCAGTCACCGGACCACCAGCTCCGGCCACTCCCGGAGTCGCCGGAGCGGTGCTTCTTCCCCGGCAGCGGCCGCTTCCCCCGGTCCCGGCCGCCGACACTCGCGAGAACCCCGACAAAAACGATCGCGATCAGCACGATCACTATCCCCATACCCAGCATCGCCCTCACCGTCCCCACTGGATCCCCCGTATCGGATCCTCGTACGTGAAGCGGTTGTCCCCCCGGCGCCCCCGGCCCAAAGCCGACTTGAGCAACTCCAGAGGTTGGGCACAGGATGGCCGTCATGACCAAAGAATGGCTCGGCGGCACCACCATCTTCACGGAGATGTCGGCACTCGCCCTGCGGACCGGCGCGATCAACCTCGGCCAGGGTTTTCCCGACACCGACGGGCCCGAGGCCATCAGGGAGGCCGCGGTACGGGCACTGCGCGACGGCCGCGGGAACCAGTACCCGCCGGGCTCCGGCGTCCCCGAGCTGCGCTCCGCCGTCGCCGATCACCAACTGCGGTGGTACGGACTGGCGTACGACCCCGATACGGAGGTCCTCGTCACCGCGGGCGCCACCGAGGCCATCGCCGCCGCGCTGCTCGCCCTGGTCGGGCCCGGTGACGAGGTGATCGCGCTGGAGCCGTACTACGACTCGTACGCCGCCTGCGTCGGCATGGCGGGCGGCACCCGCGTCCCGGTCACCCTCCGCCCCGACGACGGGCGGTACCACCTGGACCTGGACGAGCTGCGGGACGCCGTCACCGATCGCACGCGCCTCATCCTCCTCAACACCCCCCACAACCCCACCGGTACGGTCCTCACCCGCGCCGAACTCGCCGCCATCGCGGAACTCGCCGTCGAGCGCGATCTGCTGGTCGTCAGCGACGAGGTGTACGAGCACCTGGTCTTCGAGGGCGAGCACCTCCCGATCGCCGCCTTCCCCGGCATGCGCGAGCGCACGCTGACGATCGGCTCGGCGGGCAAGACCTTCTCGTTCACCGGCTGGAAGGTCGGCTGGGTCACGGGTACCCCCGCGCTGGTGACGGCCGTGCGCTCGGCGAAGCAGTTCCTGACGTACGTCGCCTCGGGACCGTTCCAGTACGCCATCGCCGAGGCCCTGCGCCTCCCCGACGCCTACTTCGACACCCTGCGCGCCGGTCTGCGCGCCAAGCGCGACCTGCTCTCGGACGGGCTCGCCGAGGCCGGATTCGAGGTCTACCGCCCGGCCGGGACGTACTTCGTGACGACCGACATCCGCCCGCTGGGCGAACACGACGGCTACGCGTTCTGCCGCGCGCTGCCGGAGCGGTGCGGGGTGGTCGCCGTACCGAACGCGGTGTTCTACGACCACCAGGAGGAGGGCGCGCCGTTCGTACGGTTCGCGTTCTGCAAGCGGATCGATGTGGTGGAAGAAGCCATCAGAAGGCTGTCCGATCTGCGGAAATGAGCCCCGGCCCGGCCGGGCGACCGACCGGGGCCGGCTCAGGCTCCAGAGAGCGGAGAGCGACAGAGCTCCGTCGGCCCACCGGGTCAGGGACGGTCGATCCGCCCGCTCGTCGTCGCTTCGATGAACTGGTTGATCAGGACCGGCCTGCTTACCGGCACCCACAGTCGGACAGCTCGCGAGTCGTACACCCCCAGGCACACCGCCCCGACCGACAGTCGGCCGGCCACGGGTAGCTGGTAGGAACCAGCGAAATACACCGAGTCCCACGGAACGACATAGTGGGTGACCCAGAGGAAACCGCGGCGAAAGTGGATCACGGCATTCTCCGGGTCGAGCGCCGCCGTTGCCCAGCAGTAGTTGCTCGCGGCCAGCAGCATGATCGCCACGGCAGCCATCAGGGCGACCGCCCTGACCGGGGACATGCCGTCCGCTGCCCGCGAGGTCATGGCGAGCGTTACCGCAGCCACCCCGATCAGGCCCCATTGGAGGGGGCGGCTCACCTTGGGGGACCGATCCGCCGCAGCGGCATACGCCGGAAAGTGGCTCCGGATGCTATCTCGCACGCGTTCGAGGCGCACCGCCGGGAAGACGATGTTCGCGCCGATCCTTTCACCGGACTGCCGGGACACGAAGGCCAGCCGCGCGTACCCGGTGACACGCATCAGAGGATTCCGCTGGATTTTGACCCCGCCGACCTGAGATCTGGGTATCTGCCGCGACTCCGCGGAGATGAGGCCGCCGGACATGACGAACGCCCCTGCCCTGATCCGGACTTCGAACGACCGATAACGCAGCCAGGCGACGAGCATCCCGAATGCCATCGCCACCGAACCGAATACGGCCAAGGCGGCCACCACCAGCACCCACAACGGCCCCGATATATCCGGGATGGCCGGAAAGGCCGGGGAAAGCCGCAAGAGTGCGGCGGCGTTCTCGTAGAGCTCGATCAGGAAGGGAAACAGCAGCACGAACTGCCCGTAGGTAACCGAGATCAGGAGATAGTCGCGTATGCGGATCCGATAGATCAGGTCGCCCGAGTCCGTCGTGCGGGACCCGATCCGACACTCCAGGACTGATTCACACTCGGCCTCCGCGGATCCGCTCCGGTCCTCGGCAACCGGGTCGACCACACGACTATGAGTACCGGGTACCGGCATGTCGCGGGATGGACGAACCCGGCCGGCTTCGAAGTAGCCCTCGATCTCGGCAGCGGCGGCCTGCGGAACCGCCTCGATCGTCAAGTTGGCCTTCGACTCCGTGCCGATGCCGATCAATACTCGCGAACAGCCCAGAAGCCGCGCCACCGCCGATCGGGAGACTTGGACGGAGACCACTTCCGACCAGCCGAGCGAGGTGGAACGCCGCACCAAGAATCCCCTGTCGTAGCTGATCCCGCCGCTATCCACAGAGAACCTGGTTGTCCACCAGTCCACTGCCAGACCGATCACGATGATGCCGCCTACCAGCCCGAAGACCGCATCCACCGGGATTCCGAACAAGACCGGCCACCTGGCCCGGATCGACAACCACGCGATGGCGGTGGGGGCGATCGTCGCCGCGTGCTCGGCCGCGCGGATCGCGAACATGGCCGGACTGTTGCGGCCCTTTTGGAGTATCCCTGTCATGGGGAGTGCTCGCGGATGAACTGCTCGAACCGATTGGCCTCGGCCTGCGACAACGGCCCGATCGACCTTGACTCGACGATTGTTGCCGTCCTGACGGTGAACAGATTGAACCATCGCAGAATTGGACCTTGGCGAGTCTCGCAGTACAGGATGCGAGACAGCGGATATACCTGGCGTCGCTTCCACAGGCGGCCCCGCTCGACGATGAAGCAATCCACTGTCAGCGTGTACCGGAAGTATCTGTAACGGAGCGGAATCAATACGAAGGCATCGAACAACGCGAATGCCAGAGCTGCCGCCGCCAGGAAGTAGATCCATCTGCGCGACTCTGGTGGAAGCAGTGAAAACTGGGACAGGACGGCGGTGAGGACGATCACCATAACGATGCCGACCACGTTTTCCACCTGCCAGAAGAGCACAGACCGCCTGTCCAGTTGCCGCGCAGCGGCATACGGTCCCACGGCAGCCAAGGCGCTCTCCTCAGGCTCAGCCGGCGTCCGAGGGCTCATGACGTCCGACACGTCGAGCCCGGGGACCTGCCTGCCTCGGCCTTCCTTCTGGCCTGTCGTGCACCTGCCCACATCCAGAGCAACAACACCAGGGCCGCCGCCGACACCAGGTAGGGCCGGCCCTGATCAAGCCGACCCTGCATGATCAGCACCACGACGACAACGGTCCACAGGCAGGGCACCACGGCGCCCAGCCAGACCGGGCCTCTACGTGCCATGATCAGGTGTAAGCCCAGCACCGCCAGGACCGCCGCCGCGGCCACCGCGAGAAGGGCAGTATTTTGGAACACCAAAAGCCTCCGTTCGAGCTTGATTGGGCGACGGCATGCAACCGTTCGACTGGCCAACGGAGAGTCACAGCCATCGAGTTGACTGTGGCTCTCCGTTGCTGAATGAAGGCCGTCAAGGGTGCCCCAATAACTCAACATTCCCCATTACCGCCTGGCCGTAAAATTGTCAGTTAAATTGACGAATTCTCTTTGGCGAGCCGCCATTAACATTCGCATCATGCGGCCGCCGTTTGGTCATCTTTTGAGGGTTCTTCAACGGCAAGACTTGATCTCGGCGGTCATCCGCAGCAACTTTTTCGAGATTTCGAGCGCCTTCCGTCCTGCACTGACGAGACGGAACCCTCGCACCTCTCGCTTGAAAGGCTCCAACCGACAGGTATTCTCCACCTCTCGAATATGGCACAACACGGTGAACCCGCCATGCCCAAGTTTCTTCGCGGTTTCTGTAATGCTGCCGACCGAGGCGGCGACCACAAAGATATACAGCATGAGCACGTTCACATATATCCCCCCGTTCGATTATCAGGGCCCGCTACAGCCACGATCCCCAGTAATCATATTATGATTCGGTCAGGTGTGGCCGTGGGTATTTCCGCCCGACGCGTACCAGAACCGCCGGGCGCCACCCTGCGGCTTGCCCTCCTGCGCCCGGTCCTGCATCGCCGACTTCAGGCGCCGCGAGGTGTCGTCCGACGACAGCACTGACCGCTAGCCATGCAGCTCGCGGTAGGCCGCCGCCGCGCCCCGATGCAGCGGGGTTCCCGCGGTGTCGATCAGGCTGCGGATGTCGAGGAACTGGGCGCCCGCGGCCTGCGCGGGCACCAGCCGTCCCGCCCGTCCCACCAGCACCCGTACGATCCCGGCGGCCACCGCGTCGGGGAGGTCCGGCCGGCACATCAGCAGGTTGGGCACCCCGATGGTGGAGACGGCGTCGACGGCGCGGTAGGTGCCGTGGGGGACGGTGACCCGGTGGTACACGGCGGCGTTCGGGGCGGGCCGACGCGGCGCGGGCGAGCGCAGCGCGGGCAGGAAGGAGCCCAGCGGCAGCAGCCGGATCCCGAAGCCCGCGTCGAGCCGCGCGAGGATGGTCAGCGGCACCCCGCCCGCGACGAGCATCGCGTCGATCGTCCCGGCGACCAGCGCCCGTTGCGCGTCACTCATGCTCAGGTGCCGGACCCGGATACCGGCGCCCGGGGTCAGTCCCGCCGCGCGCAGCAGCCGCCCGCCCGTGACGGCGGCCCCGGAACCGGGGGCGCCGAGGGAGAGGGTGTGTCCGGCGAGCCCGGCCAGGGTACGGACGGGCGAGTCGGCCCGTACGACGAGCTGGATGTAGTTCTCGTACACCCGGCCGAGCGCGCGCAGCGGCAGCGGGCGGCCGAAGGGCGCGGCTCCGGTGAGGGCGGCCCAGGCGGTGTCGGCGAGGGTGATGGCGACCTCGGCACTCCCGTGGTGGACCAGGCGCAGATTGGCGACGCTGGCCTCGGTGGCCAGTGTCCGGCACTCCAGCCGGGGCGATACGGCCCTCAGTTGCGTGGCCAGCAACTGCCCGAACTCGTAGTACAGCCCGGCGGGTTCGCCCGCCGCGATCCGCAGCCGCCCGCCGAGTCCGGACTCCGGCCGCGCGCTGTCGGCGGCGACCAGGGCGTCGAGCGTACCGCCGAGGACGACACCCCCGGCGGTACGCAGCACCCGGCGCCGCGCCGGCCCCGTACCGCTGCCGGTACCGGTACCGGTGCCCGTACCTCTGCCCGTACCTCCGGTGCCGCTCACAGCGGCTCGCCCGGACCGTCCGGACGGTCCGGACGGTCCGGACCGTCCGGCGCCCGCGGCAGTACGACCTCGGCGCGCAGCCCGCGCGGTTGCGCCCGGGTCAGCTCCAGATGGCCGCCCCGGCCGGTGGCCAGCTGGGCGGCGATCGGCAGCCCGAGGCCGCTGCCCGGTAGCCGCTGGTGGTGTCCGGCGCGCCAGAACCGGCCGATGGCCAGGGCGAGTTGATCGCCGTCGAGACCGGGCCCGTCGTCCCGTACCCCGATCGCGACCCAGGGTCCCTCGGCGCGGCAGTCGAGCCGTACCGTGGCCCCCTCGCCGCCGTACTTGATCGCGTTGTCCAGCAATACGTCGAGGATCTGGGCGAGTTCGCCGGGCGCGCAGGCGACGGGTGCGGGCGGTCCGGTGGCCGCCGCGACGAGCCGGACCCCGTGGTGGCGGGCGACCGGGTCCCAGAACTGCGCCTGTCCGGAGAGGAGTTCAACGGCGTCGCAGGAGACGGCGGCATCCGGCCGGATCAGCGCCGCCGCCTCCCCCGCCCGGTGCTCGGCCCCGGCCAGGGTCAGCAGTCCGTCGAGGATGGCCTCCATCCGCTCCAGTTCGGTGGCGATCCCGGCGTACGTCCGCCCGGCGGAGGCGGGCAGCCGGGGTTCCAGTGAGTCGATCCGCAGCCGCAACGCGGCCATGGGGTTGCGCAGTTGGTGCGAGGTGTCGGCCACGAGTCTGCGCTGCTGTTCGAGCGCGGCCAGGACGGAGCGGGACATCCGGTCGAACCCCTGTGCCAGTTCCCGCAGTTCGGGCGGCCCTCCGATGGGGGCGGGGAACGGCGCGGCCGACCGTCCCGCCGCCAGCAGCCCCACCGCGCGGTCGAGCCGGTGCAGCGGGCGCACCACCCACCGGGCGGTCGCGTACGCGAGGAGTACGCACGCCAGCGCGATCAGCGCCGTCCCGGCCAGCCCGATCGCCCAGCTCCTGGCGACATCGGCGGCTGCGGCCCGTACCGACACCCGCAGGACGACGGCGCCCGTCACCTGGATGCCCGTGCCGATGGGGCGCGCCATCATCACGTACCCCTGTGACCAGGGGCGCAGCGCCGGTATCGGTGGGGCGGCCTGGTTGCGCAGCGCGTTGTCGAGGAGCCGTGCGACGGCCGGATCGCCCGCGCGCAGCCCGCCGGTCTGGACGACCGGGTCGCGTCGCGCGTCGACGATCACCAGCGCCTCGCCGTACAGCTCGGTGTAGCGCGAGACCTCGGAGATCACGGTGGAGGTGTCGCCGGTGACGGTGGCGCGGTCGGCCAGGGTGGCGAAGCGGTCGAGGTCGGCGCCCCGGGCATGGGTGAGTTCCTGCGTACGTTCACCGGCGGTGGAGGCCAGCAGGGGTACGGCGAAGGAGGCGACCGCGAGGGTCACGAAGACCATGAGGACGACCAGCATCCGCTGACGCATTCCGTCTCCCCCCTGCGCATGGCCCCGACCCTCACACACCCAGCCGGTATCCGAAGCCCCGGATGGTGGTCAGCAGCTCGGGCCGGTCCAACTTGGCGCGCAACTGGGTGAGATGGACGTCCAGGGAGCGTGACACGGCGAGATACGCGTCCCCCCACACCTCGTCCATCAGCTGCTGCCGGCTGACAGCGGTCCCCGCGCGGCTGCCC
Source organism: Streptomyces sp. NPDC088554 (assembly GCF_044752945.1). Classification (NCBI taxonomy): domain Bacteria; kingdom Bacillati; phylum Actinomycetota; class Actinomycetes; order Kitasatosporales; family Streptomycetaceae; genus Streptomyces; species Streptomyces sp. NPDC088554. The sequence continues at coordinate 172,114 of NZ_JBIVMF010000014.1, forward strand.
AACGCCGCCAGTACGGCGAACTCCTTGGTGGTGAGCCGGATTTCGGCGCCGCCCACCCGCACCCGGCGGGCGTCGAGGTCGATCTCCACATCGCCGACGACGACGGTACGGGGAGCGGCCGGGGCCTCGGTGGGGGCGTGGGCGGCTGCGCGCCGGGTGACGACGTCGATCCGGGCGAGCAGCTCGGCGAGGCGTACCGGCTTGACGAGGTAGTCGTCGGCGCCGAGCCGCAGCCCCCGTACGACCGACCGTTCGTCGCCACGGGCGGTGAGCACCACGACCGGCACACCGCTCACCGCGCGCAGCTTGCGCAGCACTTCCAGCCCGTCCGTGTCGGGCAGCCCGAGGTCGAGCAGGACGAGATCGGCCGCGCGGTGCCGGTTGAGCACCTCCCGGCCGAACCTGACCCGTACGGGGTGGTGGCCGTGTGCCCCGAGCACGTCGACGAGCGCTTCCGCGACCCCGTCGTCGTCCTCGGCGATGAGCACACGCATGGCCACCGTCACCCTCCCTCAATCCGCGCTCTGCCTGCTCTCCTCCAGCGGAGAGTTGTCCGAAGTCTCCCGCATCCGGACGTAGACGCACAGAGAGATCAGGACGCAGCCGGTGACGTACCAGAAGTACCAGGACTCGTGGCCCGCGTCCTTGAACCACAGCGCCACGTACTCGGCCGTCCCGCCGAAGACCGCCACGGTCAGCGCGTACGGCAGCCCCACCCCCAGCGCCCGGATGGCGGTCGGGAACAGTTCGGCCTTCACCACGGCGCTGATGGAGGTGTACAGCGAGCTGATCGCGAGGGGCAGCGTCATCAGCGCGAACGCGTACAGCGGGTTGCTGGTGCGCGAGAGCAGTGTCAGCGACGGTACGACGACCGCCGCGCCCAGCACCCCGAACGCGATCAGCATCGGCCGCCGCCCCACCCGGTCGGAGAGCGCGCCCGCGAGCGGCTGGAGCAGGATGAACACCGACAGCGCGGCGAAGTTGATCCACGCGGCGGTGGGCTTGTCGATGCCGCTGGTGTTGATCATGAACTTCTGGAGGTACGTCGTGTACGTGTAGAAGAACAGCGTGCCGCCCATGGTCAGCCCGACCACCGTCAGGCACTCCTTGGGGTAGCTCAGCAGCATGCGCAGGCTGCCACGCTCCTGGGCGGACCCGCGTCCGCCGTCCTTGGCACCGTCCCTGGCGCTGTCCCTGGCGCCGGCCCTGGCGCTGTCCCTGGCTGCTTCCTCGGCGGCTTCCCGTACCCGTACGAAACTCTCCGACTCGTCCATGCCCCGCCGCAGCCACAGCACCACGACCGCGCCGAGCGCGCCGACGACGAAGGCGATGCGCCAGCCCCACGAGTTCATCTGGTTCTCGGAGAGCACGTTCTGGAGCACGATCTGGAGAGCCAGCGCGGAGAGCTGTCCGGCGATCAGCGTCACGTACTGGAAGCTGGAGTAGAAGCCGCGCCTGCCCGGCGCCGCGACTTCGGACATATAGGTCGCCGAGGTCGAGTACTCCCCGCCCACGGACAGCCCCTGGAGCAGCCGCGCGGCGATCAGCAGGAGGGGTGCGGCGACGCCGATCGTCCCGTACGACGGGGTGATGGCGATGACCAGGGAGCCACCCGCCATCAGACTCACCGACAACGTGAGCGCGGCCCGCCGCCCGTGCCGATCGGCATACCGCCCGATCAGCCAGCCGCCGATGGGCCGCATCAGGAAGCCGACGGCGAAGACGGCCGCGGTGTTGAGGAGTTGGGCGGTCTGGTCACCACTGGGGAAGAACGCGTGCGCGAAGTAGACGGTGAAGGCGGTGTACGCGTACCAGTCGTACCACTCGATCAGATTCCCGGCCGACCCCCGGATGATGTTGCTGATGACCCGCCGCTCGCGCCTGCGCTGCTCGGGTGGTGGCTCCGGAAGGGCTTGCTTCGCCTCAGTGGTCATGCGATCTCCTTACGAATCCCCCCAGGAACCTCTTTGTCCCTGGACGGCCCACGGTCGGGGACGGGGAGACCGGGAACAAGATCGCGGCCGAAGTCCTAACAGTCCCTTAGGGCGATCCCTGGGGCCGACAGGGACCACCAGGTCGAGACGCGGGCGCAGGACACTGACTCAGGCGCGCTCCACCAGACGGGACGGCCGTCATTCAGATACACCGGCCGGCCTTCGCCCAGCGCCCGAACAGCGGCAGCAAGCCGCTTCCGGAGCCGTTGCCTCAGCAGCTCCCACGCCTCCTCCAGGGGACAAAGGCCGCCTCTGCCAGTTCTCCGTCCCGGGGACACAGCGTCCGCGTCTGATCCGCGTCGAGCGTGCCACCGTCCAAGATGAACGCGATCTGGTCGTCCCACGGCCCGCGCGGGGGAACCCGGTCGACCACCAACAGACCGCGCGGGGCGATATTCAGCCCCAACTCCTCGCTCAGCTCACGGACCACCGCCCTCTCCGGCGGTTCGTTCGCTTCGGCCATTCCACCCGGCAGATCCCAGCCCGGCTGGTACGTCGGGTTCACCACCAGCACGCGCCCGCCCGCGTCGCGCAACAGCACATCCGCCGCGACGCGCTTTCGGGCCTGGGTGGCGTTGCCTTCGGCGAGGTAGGCGTGCCACGCGTCCGGGTCGGCGGGTGTGGGCCTCATGTAGGGGTTCCTCCCCTGGGGGCGATGATGTCGGCCAGCAGTGACATTCTGGCCCTCCGCGCATCATCGAATCTCACCAGGTACTCCCCCACGAGCGGAAACCCCAATGATGTCGGCACGCCGAGAGGCGTCGTTCACCGGTGCTTCACCCGGGCCGGGCGCCGGTCCGGCTCGCTGTCCGGATCGCGCTGCTCGGACGTGCTCGGCGCGTAGCTGTTCCATGTCCTCAGCGTCCTCAGCGTCCTCAGCGATGCGAGGGCCTTGCTCGCACGGTCGGCGCGCTCGGCCGGGATGAGCAGGGTCCCGGCCGGGTGCCCCGGGGCTCCAAGGGGGCCCCTCAAGAGTGATGGGTTCCCTCCGGATCCGGGCCGGAAGGCGATAGCGTCGGGGTGTTTGCGTACGACCCGTTTCCGCTTTCACTCTCCGGAGGTTCTTCCCATGTCGAGCACCGTCACCTTCAAGGGTTCCCCGATCGCCGTCAACGGCGCCTTCCCCCAGACCGGCGAGAAGGCCCCGGCCTTCGAGCTGGTGGCCAAGGATCTGTCGACCGCGTCGCTGGACTCCTTCGCCGGCCGCAAGAAGGTCCTCAACATCTTCCCGAGCGTCGACACCGGCACCTGCGCCGCGTCCGTACGCAAGTTCAACGAGCTGGCGAGCGACCTGGAGAACGTCGCCGTGCTGTGCGTCTCGGCGGACCTGCCGTTCGCGCAGGGCCGGTTCTGCGGCACGGAGGGCCTGGAGAACGTCGCGACCCTCTCCACCTTCCGCACCCCCGAGTTCCTGGAGAACTACGGCGTCGCCGTGGTCGAGGGCCCGCTCGCCGGCCTCGCGGCCCGCGCCGTGATCGTCCTCGACGAGGACAACAAGGTCGTCTACACGCAGCTCGTCGAGGAGATCACCGAGGAGCCCGACTACGACGGCGCCCTCGCGGCCCTCGGCAAGTAACCCGCGCCCCGGCTCCGTACCCGCTGGTCCACAGGGGTACGGAGCCACCGGGGCCCCTCGGTGCCGGCCCCCTCACACCGGCGGCGTCCCCGGCGGGCTCTGCCGCCTCGGCCCGGACGGCAGCGGCGACCCCTGGTCGGGCGGCGTCTTCGGCAGGCCGGGCCTACCGTGACGGCCACCGTCGTCGCTCATCGGTACGAGACGTCCGGGGAGCCCGTAGATCCCGAGCGGCGGAAAGAGATCCACCCGCCGCGCGAAATTCCCCCGGGCGCAGGCGAGGCACAACAGATCCCGCGCGCCTCCGGCCGTTCTGCGCACCGCTTCGACGGGATGCACCCAGCATGCCTCGCAGTAACGGCAATCCGTGGCCGACAGCAGAACACTCGTTCCGGTCACCGTGGTTGTTCTTGTCACCTTTACCGTCCCTACCGCTCTTTCCCCTGCGGAGCAGAACCGAAAATCCTTGCGCACAAGGCGCGCATAAACGCGCGACCCGAACAACACCCACCGCGAAGCCGTACGGGCGTGACCGAAAGCGTGCCGCCAACGACGGCGAAAGCACCTTACTGGAGCCGCGATCCGTCCATACAGGTCCCATCGCGCAGAACTCCGCAGCCGTACGATCCACCGAACGCGCACCCGAGCCCCCTGCCCCGTGCCCCGCCGGGCGGTCAGACCCCGCCCCGGCTGCTCCGCCGATTCCGCTCGGCGAGACGCTGGTTGAGCGGCTCCTCGGGCGCGGAGTCCGGGCACTTCGGCCCACCGCACTCGCACGGCGGCCACCGCAGAGCCGCCCCCGGCAGGTCCCCGCCCTCGGCCCACTGCGGCACCTCGGGCTCCTTCGACTGCCCCTCCGGCCCATTCGATCCGGGCTCCTTGCGCGCCATCAGCACTCCGTTCACACCAAACGCCTCGGTCAACCGCCCCAGTACCCACCGGGCTTCGCTGCTTGCCATCGGTCAACTCCTTCATTTCCTTGAGTCCCTGCTCGACCCGCTTGGTCAACTCAGGTGTCGGCAGGGCGAATTCACGCGGCATCCAGGAGGGCGTCAGCCGCCAGAAGCCGCCGTTCTCGACCAGGTCCCGGAGTTCTCGAATAGCTGTTTCATCCACGTTGCGATTCACCAATGCGCGCACCCTTACTACGGATTGTGAGCGGGGGTGTTCAGAGTGCAACGGCGGGCGCTACATTGGGAAGGTGTCAGCGCACCAACCTCGGCATTGGTCGACTGGGCATATTTGCGCGCCCCTGACCAGCGCCTTTGCGGCGGAGAACGCCCTTCCCATCCTTTTGGTCAAAGGGGTTACGAATGACAGAGCGGACCGATGTTTACGGTGACGCGAGCAATCCGAGCGAAGTTTTCGGTGAAGCCCTACGCGATGCACGCGAGTTGCGCCGAGCGGGGAGGCTGTCGCAGACGGGGCTGGCGAAGCTGGCGCGGACTTCGAAGTCGACCATCAGCCGTATCGAGCGAGGAGTGCCGCCGATCGCGGGCAACTTGCCCGCGTTGTTCGACCAGATCTTTGAAACGGACGGCCGCTTCAAGCGCCTGTACGAAGAAGTGCTGGACAAGTCGTTCCCGTCCCTCTTCCGGCGCCGTATGGCGCTGGAACGACAGGCCACGGCGATCTGGGAGTGGTCGCCCACGCTCATCCCGGGCCTCTTCCAGACGCCCGAGTACGCTCGCACTCTGTTGAGGGCCAGCAATCCACGAGCGACCGATGAAGAAATCGCCGGTCTCGTCCGGGCCCGGCTCGCCCGTCAGGAATATCTCCGAATGGACGCTCCACCCAACATCCGCCTGGTGTTGTGCGCGTCCGCGATCCAACGTCGCATCGGCAGCCCCGACATGATGCGCGTACAACTGGCCTCACTGCTCAGACACGGTGAGGAGCCGACCACCCGCATCCAAGTACTGCCCCTCGACGCAGACCCGCACCTTCTCGCAGACGGGCCGGTCACGCTCCTCACAACGCCAAAACACGCGTCGGTGCTCTGCACCGAGTCGTTCCGCACGGCAAGCATCAATGAGGATCCGGAGCATGTTCGGACAGCCGTGCAGGCCTACGATGATCTGATGAGCGAGGCACTTTCGGCCCGAGGAAGCGCCGCCTTCATCAAAAAGCAGATGGAGACCCTGTGAACCCGAACCCAACCATCACCGCATGGGTCAAGTCGAGCTACACCAGCGGTGAGGGTGGCAATTGCGTCGAGTGGTCGCCGACGTACGCCACCGCCCACGGCACCGTCCCCGTACGCGACTCCAAACGCCCCAACGGCCCCACCCTCATGCTCACCCCCACCGCCTGGACCGGCCTGGTGGCACTCGCACTCAACAGCGCGTGATCGGAGAGACCATGAACACCACCACCGCATGGGTCAAGTCGAGCTACAGCAACCTGGACGGCGGCAACTGCGTCGAGTGGGCCCCCACCCACGCAACCACCCACGGCACCGTCCCCGTGCGCGACTCCAAGCGTCCCCACGGGCCCACCCTCAGGCTCGCCCCCGGCGCATGGGCGGCCTTCGTCGCGCTGGCCAAGCACGCCGACGTACGGCCGTAACCGCTTCCGGACCGGCCGTCAGGTGCGCACGGCCCGGAGGGACGGCGCCCGGACCGGCCTGCCCGGAGGGACGGCGCCCCAGAGTAACGCCGCCCGCAAGGGAACGCGTGGGCGCGCGGAAACGCCCGGTCGGGGGACGCGATCAGTGAACACGCGTCACCCGGCCGGGCGTTGGGGCGTGGCGGGCACGCCGAGGGCGGGTGCGCCGGCTCAGGCGTCCTCGGGCTTCTCGTCCCCGGGCTCCAGGCCGAACTGCTCCAGGAGCCACTTGTCGAACTCGATCGACGCGCGCACCCAGCTGACCGTGGACGACACGAAGTGCTCCAGATTGACGCCCATGCCGATCAGCATCTGGGCCTCACCGATGAGGCGGACGGTGGGCGGGCCGTCGCCCTCCTCGTGGACGTGCGTGTAGACCTTGGGCCACAGCGTGCGGCGGTTCCAGTCGTCGATGGCGTCCAGGATCTTGGACTTGTCCGTGACGGGGTGCGGGCGGTCGTAGAACGTCCGCACGGAAAAGACCTGCTGGTCGTCCTCGCCCCGGAACATGAAGTACGTCCGGAACTCCTCCCAGGGCGCCGCGAGGTCACCCTCGTCGTCAACGACGAACTTGAGCTCCATCTGTTCGAGGAGCTGCTTGACCAGATCCTGGTCAGGGACGACGGGGCCCGCCGGTCCTGCACCCTGCGGTTGGGGCTGTCCCCCGAAATTCGGAATCGAGGACGGATCGATGCTCACCGTGTATTTCCCTTCGTACGGTTCCCGCCATCCTCTCCCATCCCGGGCGGGACATGGCAACCGTCTCCTTGATCATTAGGCGATCACAGCAATTCGCCCATTTCCCATAAAATTGCCCATACCGGTCCACCGGTCACCGGAGCGACGCCACCCCACCGGGACCGCTCGCCGGGACCGGCCACCGCGGCCCGTACCACCACCAGCGGCACCCGTACCCGTGCGGGCCGGAAGACAGCGGCGGACGTCCGAACCCGCTCGCACGTCCGAAGGGGCCCCGTACGAAGGCGAATACGGGGCCCCTTCGGACGTCCACAGGCGCCTCGGGGCATCTACCGGGCCCCGAACAGGCTCGCCGCCCGAGCGGGTGACGTGCCAGGACCGGCGGTGGGCGGGGGCAGTCGGCGGGCGCGTATACCGAGCCCTGTCGTGCGGGTCAGGAGCATCGCGACGGCCATGAAGATCAGCCCGTCGGTGATGGCCTCGCCGGGGACCTGGTGGGTCACGCACCAGTCGACCAGCTGCGTCGGGAACCAGTGGTACGCGCCGTACGAGAACGCCGCCCTGGCTCCGACGACCGCCACCCACAGCGCCGCGTACGGCGCCCCGGCGCTGCTGGTCGGACTGCCCGTGCCGGGATCGCGGTGGACACGCATCAGGGCGAGGGCGGCCAGCCCGCAGAGCACGCCCGCGAGCACACCCGCCAGCTCCAGCACGAGCCCCGTGCCCCGGGTGACCGGCCGGTCGACGAAGAGCGGAACGATCGCGCCCGCCACGACCAGGGGCCGCAGCAACCGCATGGGCCCGATTCTGCGGGCCCGGCCGAGGTCGGTGACGAGCACCGCGACCAGCACCGCTCCGTTCACGATCATCGCTTGGGTCAGCTCGGACAACATGACGCGCTCCCTGGATCTCAAAGTCCCGGTCTCGGAGTCCCGGGTCTCGGGGTTTCCCCCACCGACCACGATCCGCCCGTACGCCCACGAGCGGATCGGCGCACGGGTGGGTCTTCCGGTACGCCACGCCCACCCCGAATCTCCCCCCACGGACCCACCCGGCCCTCCACCCGTGGGCTCACACCCCGTCGAGAAACCCCCTCACCACGGCGGCGAACCCGAGGCCCCCCGCACCGGCTCGGCCGGAGCGGGCACGGATCCCGGCGCCGGCACCGCGCCCAACCGCTCCTCCACCCGCCCGCGCAGCAGCTCGTACTCCTCCCAGCGGTGCGGCAAACGGCCCGGGGGACGCCGGACCGTACGGCCCTCGGTGAGGGTCTGGCCCGCGCGGAACTGGTCACGGGTGAGGTCTGTCTCGACGCCGCTCGCCAGCCGGTTCCACCAGTGGTAGCCGTGCTGTTCCTTGCCCAGGTGGACCTCGGCGACGACGAGGTCGCCGCCGAAGACGTCGTGGACCACCAGGGCCGTGATGTCGCACTGGCCCCGGGCCGGGTTGTCCGGGGTCCACGGGGCGCGGGCTGTGTCGTCGGGGGAGCAGGTGTCGGCGGCCCAGGACGCGCGCAGAGCCTGTTCGATAACGGTGAGTGACCACGGTGTCATGACGGACACCCTGCCACCCGCCACTGACAATCGGCCGTGAGCTGGGACAATACGCTGGGTGACCGTCCGTCAGCGGGCCCTGGAGCCGTACACCTTGTCCACCGTCATCGTCAGCAGCACCCGCCGGTCAGACACCATGGTCGACCGGTACTCGTCCCAGTCCGGGTGCTCGCCCGCCACGTCGCGGTAGTAGTCCACCAGCGCCTGGACCTCGGGACCGTCCGGGTCCGTTCCGGGGCCGGTGAGCGTGACCGTGCCCTCGACCGCCGCCCAGGTCCAGCCGTCCGCGCTGGTGACCTCCAGTGTGGCCCGCGCGTCCCGGCGCAGGTTGGCGATCTTGGCCGTCCCGGCGGTCGTCGACACCCGGATGACACCGGCGGCCCGGTCGTACGACGGCATGACCGGCGAGAGCTGGGGGCGGCCGTCCGACTTGATCGTCGCGAGTACGCCGAGCCGGCTCTCCGCGAGCAGTGTGTACGGGTCGGAGGGGGGCGTGTCCGCCGTGGTCGCTGATGCGTCTGTCATGTCGGCCCCAACTCCTCGCCGGATCGCGTCTATTCCGAGTGAGCGGCGCCCGCGCGGTGCCGGCCCGGCCGGATCCCGTACACCCGGTGGAAAGCGACGCCGAGCCCGAAGGCGCCGCGGTAGCCGGCCTGGCGGGCGATCGACTCGACCGTCGCGTCGGTACGTACCAGCCAGCAGATCAGCCGCGAGCGCGAGGCGCCAGCCGGTCGGGTACGCCCTGGTCGGCCGGTCGCCCAGGGCGCTGAAGCGCCGACCGGTCGTGGATCTGCCGCGGCGCCCGGCCCGCGACGGGGTCGCCGAGCGCGCGGTACTCCCCCGGCGGGCCTGCCTCCGGACGGGTGAACCACTCCCACAGCGTTGACAGCAGCAGACCAGGAGCCGGTCCAGGACCACCTGCTGCCCGTCCCGGCATACGACGAGCACCCGGGGGCAGCGCGCCCGGCGGCCGTTCGGAGAGCTCGCCGCCGGGCACGGACCGGCGGGGGTACGGGAGAGCGCCCCGCACCCCCGTACCCCCGGAACGCGTGTCCTTAAGGCGTCTTCTTGTCCAGCGAGGTCACCGGCCCCACGATCAGCCCGCCCCCGCCCCCGCCCTCCGTCCCGGCCCCGGCTCGGTCCACCCGTACCGTGTCGCCGTCCGTGATCTCACCCGCCAGGATCTCCCTGGCGAGCTGGTCGCCGATCGCCGTCTGCACCAGCCGGCGCAGCGGACGGGCGCCGTACGCGGGGTCGTTGCCCTCGTCCGCGAGCCACTCCAGGGCGTCCGGCGTGACCTCCAGGGTGAGCCGGCGCTCGGCGAGGCGCTTGGCGAGGCGGGCGATCTGGAGGCCCGCGATATGGGCGAGTTCGTCGCGTGAGAGGGCGGAGAAGACGACCAGATCGTCGAGGCGGTTGAGGAACTCCGGCTTGAAGTTGGCCCGTACGGCCTGGAGCACCTGCTCCTTCTTGCGCTCCGGAGTTGACAGCGGGTCGACCAGGTACTGACTACCGAGGTTGGACGTCAACACGAGGATGGTGTTGCGGAAGTCCACCGTCCGGCCCTGGCCGTCGGTGAGCCTGCCGTCGTCCAGGACCTGGAGCAGCACGTCGAAGACCTCGGGGTGGGCCTTCTCGACCTCGTCCAGCAGGATCACGCTGTACGGGCGCCTGCGCACCGCCTCCGTGAGCTGGCCGCCCTCCTCGTACCCCACATAGCCGGGGGGCGCGCCGACCAGCCGGGCCACGGAGTGCTTCTCGCCGTACTCGCTCATGTCGATGCGGACCATGGCGCGCTCGTCGTCGAAGAGGAAGTCCGCGAGGGCCTTGGCCAGTTCGGTCTTGCCGACGCCGGTCGGGCCGAGGAAGAGGAAGGAGCCGGTGGGGCGGTCGGGGTCGGCGATGCCCGCGCGGGTGCGCCGTACGGCGTCGGAGACGGCCTTGACGGCCTCGGTCTGGCCGATCAGCCGCTTGCCCAGCTCCTGTTCCATGCGCAGCAGCTTCTGCGTCTCGCCCTCCAGCAGCCGGCCTGCCGGGATACCGGTCCAGGAGCCGACGACGTCCGCGATGTCGTCCGGGCCGACCTCCTCCTTGACCATCGTGTCCTTGGCGGCCTCCCGCTCGGCCTCGGCGGCCTCCGCCAACTCGCGCTCCAGGCCGGGGATCTCGCCGTACAGCAGCTTGGAGGCGGTGTCGAAGTCGCCGTCGCGCTGCGCGCGTTCGGCCTGGCCGCGCAGGTCGTCGATGCGCTCCTTCAGCTCACCGACCCTGTTCAGCCCCTGCTTCTCCTTCTCCCAGCGGGCGTTGAGGCCGCGCAGCTCCTCGTCGCGGTCGGCGAGGTCGCGGCGGAGCTTCTCCAGACGCTGCTTGGAGGCGGGGTCGGATTCGTTCTTGAGCGCCAGCTCCTCCATCCGGAGGCGGTCGACGGAGCGCTGGAGTTCGTCGATCGCGACGGGCGAGGAGTCGATCTCCATACGGAGGCGGGAGGCCGCCTCGTCGACGAGGTCGATGGCCTTGTCGGGGAGGAAGCGCGAGGTGATGTAGCGGTCGGAGAGGGTGGCGGCGGCGACCAGGGCTGCGTCCGCGATCTGCACCTTGTGGTGGGCCTCGTAACGGCCCTTCAGGCCGCGCAGGATGGCGATGGTGTCCTCGACGCTCGGCTCCGCGACCAGCACCTGCTGGAAGCGGCGTTCCAGGGCGGCGTCCTTCTCGATGCGCTCGCGGTACTCGTCCAGGGTGGTCGCGCCGACCATGCGCAGCTCGCCGCGGGCCAGCATCGGCTTGAGCATGTTGCCCGCGTCCATGGCGGAGTCGCCGCCCGCGCCCGCGCCGACGACGGTGTGCAGTTCGTCGATGAAAGTGATGATCTGACCGTCACTGCCCTTGATCTCGGAGAGGACGGTCTTGAGGCGCTCCTCGAACTCGCCCCGGTACTTCGCGCCCGCGACCATCGCCCCAAGGTCCAGCGAAACCAGCCGCTTGTTCTTGAGTGATTCCGGCACGTCGCCCTTGACAATCCGCTGCGCGAGCCCCTCGACCACGGCGGTCTTGCCGACACCCGGCTCACCGATCAGCACCGGATTGTTCTTGGTACGGCGCGACAGCACCTGCACCACGCGCCGGATCTCCTGGTCCCGGCCGATGACCGGGTCAAGCTTGCCCTCGCGGGCGGCGGCCGTGAAATCGGTGCCGAACTTCTCCAGGGCCTTGTACTGACCCTCCGGATCGGGCGTGGTCACCCGGCGTCCCCCCCTTGCCTTCTCGAACGCGTCCAGCAGCTTGTCCGGGCCGGCCCCGAGCCGTACCAGCACCTCACCCGTCCGGCCGCCCTTCGCGGCGGTCCCGACGAGCAGGTGCTCGGTCGAGAGGTAGTCGTCCCCCAGCTCCTTCGCCTGCCGCGCCGCCTCGCCGATGACGGCGAGCATCTCGCGGTCGGGCTGCGGGGGCGCGACGGTGGATCCGGTGACGCTGGGCTCGGCGGCGAGCAGCCGCTCCACCTCGGACCGTACCGCCGCCTGATCGGTGCCGACGGCGGCCAGCAGGTCGGTCACGTTCTCGTTGTCCTCGCCCGCCAGCAGCGCCAGCAGCAGATGCGCGGGGGTCAGATCCGGATGCCCGGCCGCCACGGCGCGGCTGGTGGCCGCGTTGATCGCGTCCCGGCTCTTGTTCGTCAGCTCGGCGTCCACGTGCGCCCTCTCCTCACTCGCGCGCGGCCCCGCGACTCGTTCGCGACCCGCGCGACAACCCTCGTCCGTACGTACGTCCCGGCGCACGCGTGGCACTCAGATCTGACCAGAACAGCATGCGCAAAGTTGAGTCTATTCCACTCAACCCCGAAACGGGCCCGCCCGCACCCCCTACGAGCCCGCCCGCACCTCTCCGAGCCCTGCCCACACCCGTCCCGGGGGACCGCCGTCCCGGGGGACCTAGGCTTCGGACATGGCGACCATCGACGTACGCGACCCCGACCCCGATTTTCTCGCTTTCTGGCGCGAATACCACATCTGCACCCTGACCACGCAGCGCCGGGACGGCAGCCCGCACGTGGTCCCGGTGGGGGTGACGTACGACCCGGAGGCGGGGCTCGCGCGGATCATCACCAACAAGAACAGCCGCAAGGTCGCCCATGTCCTGGCGGCGGGCCCGGAGGGCGCACGGGTCGCCGTCTGCCAGGTCGAGAAGGGCCGCTGGGCGACGCTGGAGGGCCGCGCCACGGTCCGTACGGAGGCCGAGGTGGTCGCGGACGCGGTGAGCCGCTACGCGGAGCGCTACGCCCGCACCCCGGCGCCCAACCCGGACCGCGTCGTCATCGAGATCGCCCTGGACCGGGCGCTCGGCCGCGGCGGGGCACCGGCCGCCCGCGCGTGACGGCTCCGCGCGTCACGGGCTCGTACACGCCGAAAAGTTTTCGGGCAGCACAACGGCGCCATCGTGTTTCAGGTTCACGATGGCGCCGCTGTGTGGGGGAAGTGCCCGAGCGATTTACGAACGACGGGGGAATCGCTCAGGCACTGCGGGGGGTGGCGATGGTGGTTTGTGTGCCGACCAGCTGGTGATCACGCTGGTCGAGGTTGACGAAGATCATGTCGTATCGGACCGCGCAGCGCACGGGCTTGGGGGCCCCTCGTGGCTTCCGGAGACAGAGGTAGGCACGGACGTCCTCGTCCTCCTCCCGGACGACGACGACCGGCTCTCCGAAGAGAGTGACCATCAACGAGTCGCCCCGATGAGGGACGGCCGTGACCAGATCGATGAAATGCCATCCCGACCGGTAAGCCGTGGCCATCTCGCGCCGGAAGACCCGATCGTCCGGCGGGACGGTCATGCGTTCGTGTCAGCCGATACAGCGGCCGGAGCGGCGTCGACCGACGCCATGTCCCAACCGGGATCACCCTGCGAAGCGGCCCAGGAGATGTCGCCCGGCTTCGGAGCGCTCCAGGAGATGTCACCCAGGGGCTTGGCTTCCTGGACCGCGGACCTGTCCGACCCGGAGTCCCAGGAGATGTCGCCCCCGACGCCCAGCGCACCGAAGGCGAGAGCCGCAGAGAAAGCAGTGACAGCCACTGCGCGAAGCATTCTCGAATACATAGTCGGCTTCGTCCTCACTTGATGGATTCCTCTCCCCCGCCATCAAGACGATGTCCCATCCCGGCACGTCAACGCCACCGGGACGAGGCATCATGTTCTTGCATGTTCAGGACCCTGGGGGGTGGAGATTTGACAACAAGTAACGCAAAGCCGACACATCCCCACACCATCACCACCATGTGTGAGGACGGGCGGCGGCTTTACGCCAGCGCGCTGCGCACCGGACACATCGCCCGGAGCGAGGCGGCGCTGGCTCCGTGCCTGCTGGAGCTCGCGCTCCTGCATCCCGATCCGGACGACGCCCAGCTGCTTCGCCCGGTTCCGCCGTCCACGGCGCTCGCCGAACGGCTGCATCCCATCGAACGGGAAATCCGGGAGCGCCGGCACTTCGCCGTCGAGCTGACCGACTCTTTTGAGCCGTTCATGACCATCAGCACACAGGCCACGCCAGCCACGCACGCGATCACCGTCCTGGAGGGGACGAGCAGGATCAACGCGGCGCTCGACCTCTCCACGGCCGAGTGCCGGACCGAAGTCCTCACCGTGCAGCCCGGTGGCGGACGCAGTGAGCACGCCCTCACCGCCGCGCTGGAACGCGGCCGCGCCGTAGTGGACCGCGGTGTCAGCATGCGCACCCTCTACCAGCACACCGCCCGGCACAGCCAGGGCACCCTCGCCTACGCGGAACAACTGGCCGAGGGCAAGGTGGAGATCCGGACGCTGGAGGAGCTGGTCGAGCGGCTGATCATCTTCGACCGCACGGTCGCGTACATCCCGGCCCGCTCCGACCGCCAGGTCGCCCTGGAGCTGCGCCACCCGGGACTGGTCGACTATCTGGCCCAGGTCTTCGAACAGCTCTGGCGACGGGCCACCCCCCTCACCAAGCAGGTCACGTACGAGCCGACACCCGACGGCATCAGCGGCGTCCAGCGGTCCATCGCGAGGCTCCTCATCGAGGGGTACGTGGACGAGGCCATCGCCCGCCGCCTGGGCATGAACGTACGGACCTGCCGCGCCCACATCGCCAAACTCGCCACCACCCTCGGCAGCGGCAGCCGCGCCCAGCTCGGCTACCTCATCGCCCACTCGCAGATCCTGGACCAGGACGGCTGAGAGCCCACGGAGGACCGCTCCCGCAGAGAACCGTCTCCACTCCGCCCACGGTGTGCCGACTCACCTCACCGGGCCGGCGACGCCCCCCGTGCGCCACCGGCCTCCTCCACCCTGCGTGTTCGGTCCGTACCGTTCAAGCGTCGAGCGGCTGCACTGATGTGCGCTGCGGAATCATGCAGGGGATCAAAGGAAAGGGATTGGACATAACAACGCGCGAGAGCACGACCCCCCACTCGATGTCGTCCCTCGACCTGTCGGCGCAGGGCCGCACCCTGCTGCGCCGGCTCGTTCAGGGGGAACAGGTGGAGGGATCCGAACCCGGGTGCGCCGAGCTGGCCGCGCACGGGCTGGCCGTGCACGACCCGCACCACGGGCGGTGGAGCGCGGCCGACCTCTACCACGCCGAGCAGACGGCCCTGGCGCGGGAGCGCGCCGCCATAGAGCACCATCTGCGCCGCATGCAGCAGCTGTCCGAACTGCACGGGCAGATGCGGAGCGCCGAACTGCCCCGCGGGAACGGCGTCGAGTTCCTCGACCGCCTCGAACTCGTCACCGCGGCCATCACCCAGGCGATGGACTCGGCGAAAAGCACGATCTGCACGGCGCACCCCGGCGACAGAGAAGCCGCGACGTTACACGCCGCCGCCATCTCCGACCTCGCGATCCTGCGGCGCGGGATCTCCTACCGCACGCTCTATCCGGACACGGCGCGCGCCAGGGCCGGGGAGCAGGAGTGGGTCGCGAAGGTGAGCGCGCACGGCGCGGAGATACGGACCCTCGCCACCGGCTTCGAGCGCATGATCCTGGTCGACAACAACTTCGCCGTCGTCTCCGACCACCGCGGCGAGCCGAACCGCCGTACCGCTTTCGCCGTGACGCACCCCGGGATGATCGCGCTCTTCCACCACATCTACACCCAGCAGTGGGAGCGCGCCGAGCCCTGGACGGGAGGCCGGTTCCGACAGCGCTCCGAAACCCTCACGACCAGCCGGTCCCGCCGCATCCTCAACAAGCTCAGGGAGGGCCGCACGCTCAAACAGATCGCCGGCGAGCTGGATGTCAGCCTGCGGACCGTCAACAACGACCTGAACAAGCTCTACGAGGCCGTGGGCGTCGACACGATGTTCGCGCTCGGCGCGTGGTGGAGTTCCGAGGCTGCCGCGAAGGAACGGAAGCTGGACTGACGTCCGGTACGGCCGGCCCCGGATACGGCCGGCCCCGGACGCGAAACGGCCCGGACCACCCTCGGGTGACCCGGGCCGCGCGACGGAGCGCGTGGCGGCCTCCGAGGACCGCGTAACCGGCCTTGTGACACGCCTCAGTCCGTCGACCGCTTCGGCTTCGGCTTCGGCCGCCACACCACCAGCGCGCTCGTCTGCTGGACGTCCTGGTACGGCACCAGGTCGCGGCGGTACGAGGCGTGGACCTGGGCCTCGCGCTGGCGCATCGCCGCCGCCGCGCCGTCCACGGCGGTCGACAGCTCGGCGATCCGGGACTGGAGCGCGGCGACCTCGTTCTCCAGCTCGATGATCCGCTTGATGCCGGCGAGGTTGATGCCCTCGTCCTGCGACAGCGCCTGCACCTGACGGAGCAGCTCGATGTCACGGGCCGAGTAACGGCGGCCGCGCCCGGCCGTGCGGTCCGGGGAGACCAGCCCGAGGCGGTCGTACTGCCTGAGGGTCTGCGGATGCAGCCCGGAGAGCTGGGCCGCCACCGAGATGACGTACACCGGTGTCTCCTCGGTCAGCTGGTACGCCCTGTTGAAGGATGAGGACTGCCGCCGCCCGTCCCTGTCCATCGGGTCACGCTCCCTTCGCCGCCTGGAACAGCTCCGCCCGCGGATCCTCGTCCCCGGTCGCCTTCCGGTAGGCCTCCAGCGCGTCGCGCGCCTCGTCACCGAGGTCCTTCGGTACGACGACCTCGACGGTGACCAGCAGATCGCCCCGGGTGCCGTCCTTGCGCACGGCGCCCTTGCCGCGGGCCCGCATCGTACGGCCGTTGGGTGTCCCCGCGGGCAGCTTCAGCGTGACCGGCGGACCGCCCAGGGTCGGCACCTTCACCTCGCCGCCGAGCGCCGCCTCCACGAAGGTGACGGGCACGGTGACGGTGAGGTTGTCGTCCTTGCGGCCGAAGACCGGGTGCGCGTCGACATGGACGACGACATACAGATCGCCGCCGGGGCCGCCGCGCTCGCCCGGCGCGCCCTTGCCGCGCAGCCGGATCCGCTGGCCGTTGCTGACGCCCGCCGGGATACGGACCTGCATGGTCCGCGAGGACCTGGCGCGCCCGCTGCCCTTGCAGACCTCGCAGGGGTCCTGGGCGATCAGCCCACGGCCCTTGCAGTCCACGCACGGGTCGGTCAGCGAGAAGCCGCCGCCCGAGCCGCGCGACACCTGACCGGTGCCCACACAGGTCGGACAGACCCTCGGGGTGCCGTTCTTGTCGCCCGTGCCCGAACACGCCTTGCACGGCGCCTGGCTGGACATCCGCAGCGGGACCGTGGCCCCGTCGACCGCCTCGCTGAAGCTCAGCGTCACCTCGGACTCGATGTCCTGGCCGCGGCGCGGCTGGGTACGGGTGCCGGGGCCACCCGCGCCCCGGTTGAAGAGCCCGCCGAAGACGTCCCCGAGCCCGCCGCCGAAGCCGCCGGCGCCGGGGGCACCCTGGCCACCGCCCGGCGCGCCGCCGAAGAGGTCGCCCAGGTCGAAGTTGAAGTTGCCGTTGCCGCCCGCTCCGGGGCCCGGACGGAATCCGCCGCTCCCGAAGAGCGAGCGCGCCTCGTCGTACTCCCTGCGCTTCTTGGGATCCCCCAGGACGTCGTTCGCCTCCGAGATCTCCTTGAAGCGCTCCTCGGCCCTGGAGTCGCCCTTGTTGGCGTCCGGGTGGAACTCACGGGCGAGCTTCCGGTACGCCTTCTTGATCTCGGCCTCGGTGGCGTCCTTGGGGACGCCGAGAACCTTGTAGTAGTCCTTCTCCACGAAGTCCTTGGTGCTCATTCCCGACGTCCCTCCTCTCCGACTTCACCGCATGACACCGCTTCACCGCGCGCCCCGGCCGTACCGCATGACACGGCCGTACCGCGGGCCACGGCGTCACCCCTGTTCGGGGCCACCGCTCTCCTTGTCGTCCGTGGACCCGTCCTGCTCGTCCCCGGACTTGGGCTGGGCCCCCGGCTGGGGCTCGGCGACCGCGACCCGGGCGGGCCTGATCGTCCGCTCGCCGAACCGGTACCCCGGCTGGAGGATCGCGACGCATGTCGTCTCCGTGACATCCGGCGCGTACGAGTGCATCAGGGCCTCGTGGATCGTCGGGTCGAAAGGCTCGCCCTCCGCTCCGAACGGCTGGAGGCCCAGCTTGACCGTGACCGCTTCCAGCGACTCGGCGACCGACTTGAAGCCGCCGACCAGCTCCTCGTGGTCACGCGCCCGGCCGATGTCGTCGAGCACGGGCAGCAGCTCGGTCAGCAGGTTCGCCACGGCGACCTCCTTGACCGCGACGCGGTCCCGCTCCACCCGACGACGGTAGTTCTGATACTCGGCCTGGAGCCTCTGGAGGTCGGCCGTGCGCTCGACGAGCGCCGCACGGACCTGGTCCAGCTGCGCCGTCAGGGCCACGGTCGGATCGGATACGTCCCCGGCCGGGGCCGCCGGGCCCGACTCCTTGGAGTCTGACTCGGCGGCCTTCGGCGTGGCGTCATCGGGGCCGGCGCCGGAGGGGACGTCGGGCTTCTCCTCGAAGCCCGGGGTCTCCTCGGTCACGCCGCACCGTCCTTCTTGGGCTTCTCGTCGTCGACGATCTCGGCGTCGACGACGTCGTCGTCCTGCGCCTTGGCCTGACCGGCGCCCTCGGCACCGCCCGCCGCCGCACCGGACGCCTGGGCGTCCGCGTACATCGCCTGTCCGAGCTTCTGGGAGACGGCCGCGACCTTCTCCGTAGCCGTACGGATCTCGGCGGTGTCCTCGCCCTTCAGCTTCTCCTTCAGCTCCGTCACCGAGACCTCGACCTCGGTCCTGACGTCGCCGGGGACCTTGTCCTCGTTGTCCTTGAGGAACTTCTCCGTCTGGTAGACGAGCTGTTCGGCCTGGTTGCGGGTCTCGGCGGCCTCGCGGCGGCGGTGGTCCTCGTCCGCGTACTGCTCGGCCTCTTCGCGCATCCGGTTGACCTCGTCCTTCGGCAGCGAGGAGCCACCGGTGACGGTCATCTTCTGCTCCTTGCCGGTGCCGAGGTCCTTCGCGGCCACGTGCATGATGCCGTTGGCGTCGATGTCGAAGGCGACCTCGATCTGCGGCACACCACGCGGCGCGGGCGGCAGACCGGTCAGCTCGAACATACCGAGCTTCTTGTTGTACGCGGCGATCTCGCGCTCGCCCTGGTAGACCTGGATCTGCACCGACGGCTGGTTGTCCTCGGCCGTCGTGAAGATCTCCGAGCGCTTCGTCGGGATCGTCGTGTTGCGCTCGATCAGCTTGGTCATGATGCCGCCCTTGGTCTCGATACCCAGGGACAGCGGGGTGACGTCGAGCAGCAGGACGTCCTTGACCTCGCCCTTCAGGACACCGGCCTGGAGCACGGCGCCGATGGCGACGACCTCGTCCGGGTTCACGCCCTTGTTGGCGTCACGGCCGCCGGTCAGCGACTTGACCAGCTCGGCGACGGCCGGCATACGCGTCGAACCACCGACGAGCACCACGTGGTCGATCTCGGACAGCTGGATGCCGGCGTCCTTGATGACGTTGTGGAACGGGGTCTTGCAGCGGTCCAGCAGGTCCGAGGTCAGCTGCTGGAACTGGGAGCGAGTGATCTTCTCGTCCAGGTGCAGCGGGCCCTCGGCGGACGCCGTGATGTACGGCAGGTTGATCGTGGTCTCGGTGGACGACGACAGCTCGATCTTCGCCTTCTCCGCGGCCTCGCGGAGACGCTGGAGAGCCATCTTGTCCTTGGCCAGGTCCACGCCGTGACCGTTGGCGAACTGCTTCACCAGGAAGTCGACGAGACGCTGGTCCCAGTCGTCACCACCGAGGTGGTTGTCACCGTTGGTGGCCTTCACCTCGACGACGCCGTCACCGATCTCCAGCAGCGATACGTCGAAGGTGCCGCCGCCGAGGTCGAAGACGAGGATCGTCTGGTCGTCCTTGTCGAGGCCGTACGCCAGCGCGGCGGCCGTCGGCTCGTTGACGATGCGCAGGACGTTGAGGCCCGCGATCTCACCGGCCTCCTTGGTGGCCTGGCGCTCCGAGTCGTTGAAGTACGCCGGGACAGTGATCACCGCGTCGGTGACCTTCTCGCCCAGGTACGCCTCGGCGTCCCGCTTCAGCTTCTGCAGCACGAAGGCCGACATCTGCTGCGGGTTGAAGTCCTTGCCGTCGAGGTTGATCTTCCAGTCGGTGCCCATGTGGCGCTTGACCGACCGGATGGTCCTGTCGACGTTCGTGACCGCCTGGCGCTTCGCGACCTCGCCGACGAGCACCTCGCCGTTCTTGGCGAAGGCGACGACGGACGGCGTGGTCCTGGCGCCCTCGGCGTTGGTGATGACGGTGGGCTCGCCGCCTTCCAGAACGCTGACGACGGAGTTAGTCGTGCCCAGGTCGATGCCGACCGCACGTGCCATTTCGATTCCTCCAGCTGACTTGAGTGGAACGGACTCAAGGATGCATCACAGAACTCACGGAGTCAAAGGACCTGAGCCAAAGAGGCTCAACTAACGTGCGCGAGCCGCGCCGGGCCGCCTTCTCGGGCCGCCAATACGGGACCCGCCCCACTCCTCCGTGCGATCGTTCCCCCGCAAACCCAAACAACCCCACCAAAAAGAACAAACCACATCCAAGCGCGACAGACCAGACAGAACGGTCGCAGATGATCACGGAGAATCCCCCGCCGCCCCCGCATCACCGCTCCCGCCGCCGCCCCCGTCCCGCCCCGGACTTCAAGCGCCTGCTGGACCTGACCCTCGGCTCCACCCTGCTCGCCCTCACCGCACCCGCGCTCACCGTCGCCGCCCTCACCCTGGCGCTGACCCGGCCCGCCGGCGGTGTCCTCGTACGCGAGGTCCGCATCGGGTTCAACGGCCACCCCTTCCCCTTGAGTTCCCTGCGCACTCGGCGCTTCCGCCTCGACCTGCTCTCCCGGCTCCCCCATGTCGTACGAGGCGACCTGTCCCTGGTCGGACCGGCCCCCCTGGCACCGGGCGCCCCGACGGCCGACGCGCGCTGGCGCCAGCTCGTACGACCGGGGCTGACCGGTCTGGCGCAACTGCGGCGCCACTCGCCGTACCCCTGGGACGAGGCGCCGCTGCTGGACCAGCACTATGTGGAGCATCACTGGCTCGGCATGGACCTGGCGATCCTCGTCCGCACGCTCCCCTCGCTCGTATGGCGAGGTCCGGGGTGCGGCGAGGGGGCGGGTGAGGGGCACCTGAGCGACACAGATCACCGGGAGGCGGCTACATTGCGGCGGAATAAGTGGGTACCCTCAGCACGAACCCATTAAGTTACCGCTTAGTAATGTCAGTCCTCCCTCGCAGGCCCGAGGAGCCCCCGTAATGCAACTCGCCGCGATCATCGTGTCGCTGGTCCTGACCGTGGTCGGCGTTGCGCTCATCGCCCGAGCCGTCGCGCAGATCTACCGGTTCGTCAAGCTCGGCCAGCCGGTGCCCAAGGGCAGCCGCACCGGCGACCCGAAGCAACGCAGCATCACCCTGGCCAAGGAGTTCCTCGGCCACAGCCGGATGAACCGGTGGGGGATCGTCGGCGTCGCGCACTGGTTCGTCGCGGTCGGCTTCCTCACCCTGCCGCCGACCCTGGCCCAGGCGTACGGACAGCTTTTCAAGGCCGACTGGACGCTGCCGGTCATCGGCGGCTTCCTGCCGTTCGAGCTGTACATCGAGTTCATCGGCCTGATGACCGTGGTCGGCATCCTCGCCCTGATGGCGATCCGGCTCCTCAGCCTGCCCTCGCGCGCGGGCCGCAAGTCCCGCTTCGCGGGCTCCACGGCGTGGCAGGCGTACTTCGTCGAGTACGTCATCCTCACCATCGGTCTGGCGATCCTGACCCTGCGCGGGCTCGAAGGCGCCATCCACCACGTGGAGCACTACGAGGCCGCGTACTTCATCTCGTACCCGCTGGTCCTCGCCTTCAAGGGGCTCGGCCTCGGGACGCTCCAGAACCTGATCTACTTCGTCGCGATGATCAAGATCGGCACCTCGCTGATCTGGATGATCACCGTCTCGCTCAACACCAACATGGGCGTCGCCTGGCACCGCTTCCTCGGCTTCCCCAACATCTGGTTCAAGCGCGAGTCCGACGGCGGCACGGCCCTCGGGGCGCTCCAGCCGATGACCTCGGGCGGCAAGGAGATCGACTTCGAAGACCCGGGTGACGACGACGTCTTCGGTGTCTCGCAGGTGGAGCAGTTCTCCTGGAAGGGCATCCTCGACTTCTCGACCTGCACCGAGTGCGGCCGCTGCCAGTCGCAGTGCCCCGCCTGGAACACCGGTAAGCCCCTCTCCCCCAAGCTGCTGATCATGTCGCTGCGCGACCACGCGCACGCCAAGGCGCCCTACCTGCTCGCGGGTGGCGGCAAGACCATGGAGGGCGAGGAGAAGGCGTCCGCGGAGCAGCTGGCGGGGGTGCCCGCCGCCGCGCTGGCGGAGGCCGAGCGCCCGCTGATCGGGACGCTGGAGGAGAACGGCGTCATCGACCCGGACGTCCTGTGGTCCTGCACCACCTGTGGCGCGTGCGTCGAACAGTGCCCGGTCGACATCGAGCACATCGACCACATCGTCGACATGCGCCGCTACCAGGTGATGATCGAGTCCGCGTTCCCGTCCGAGGCGGGCACGATGCTCAAGAACCTGGAGAAGAAGGGCAACCCCTGGGGGCTCGCCAAGAAGCAGCGCGTCGAGTGGACCAAGGAGGTCGACTTCGAGGTCCCGATCGTCGGCAAGGACGTCGAGGACCTCACCGAGGTCGACTACCTCTACTGGGTGGGTTGCGCGGGCGCGCTGGAGGACCGGGCGAAGAAGACCACCAAGGCCTTCGCGGAGCTGCTGCACATCGCGGGCGTCAAGTTCGCGATCATGGGCGGCGACGAGAAGTGCACGGGTGACTCGGCCCGCCGCCTGGGCAACGAGCCGCTGTTCCAGCAGCTCGGCCAGGAGAACGTGGCGATGCTGAACATGGCGTACGGCGAGGACGACGAAGACGCGGCGACGAAGAAGCCGAAGTCGTCGAAGAAGATCGTCGCGACCTGCCCGCACTGCTTCAACACCATCGCCAACGAGTACCCGCAGCTCGGCGGCGAGTACGAGGTCATCCACCACACCCAGCTGCTCCAGCACCTCATCGACGAGGGCCGGCTGATCCCGGTGACCCCGGTCGAGGGCCTGATCACGTACCACGACCCCTGCTACCTGGGCCGTCACAACAAGATCTACACGCCGCCGCGCGAGATCATGGACAAGGTGCCGGGCCTGCGCCAGCAGGAGATGCACCGCCACAAGGAACGCGGCTTCTGCTGTGGCGCGGGCGGTGCGCGGATGTGGATGGAGGAGCGGATCGGCAAGCGCGTCAACAACGAGCGCGTGGACGAGGCCCTCTCCCTCAACCCGGACATCGTCTCCACCGCCTGCCCGTTCTGCCTCGTCATGCTGACCGACTCGGTCAACGGCAAGAAAAACGATGGCAAGGCGAAGGAGTCCCTCCAGGTCGTGGATGTGGCGCAGCTGCTGCTGGACTCGGTACGGACGCCGGAGGCGACCGCCCCGGAACCGGAGCCGGAACCGGAACCGGAACCGGAACCCGCGAAGTAGCCGACGTACGGGGCAGGCGTACTGACGCGCTGCCGTACGGGGGAAGCGAGCGGCCGGGCCCGTCGACATGACGGCGCCCGGCCGCTCCGCGCTGTCCTGGGTTGTCCGACCCGGGGACTGTCGGGGCTGCCGGGTCCGGTGATAGGCATGAGACGTGCCCATATCCCCGTCCCTCGCGGGATCCGGTGTCCGCCGCGCCCGCCCCGGCTCCGCTGCCACCGCCGCTGCCACCACCACCGCCGCTGTCACCGCCGCTGTCTGTACGGCGGTGCTGCTGCTGGCCGGCTGTACGGGCGCCCCGGCCCCCGAGGACTCCGGGCGCCGGTCCATGGAGGCGAAGAACGGCGACACCGCGCCGTACGCCCGCCGCCTTCCCGTACCGCCGGGCAGGGGCAGCAGGCTGCCGGACGACTTCAACGGTGACGGCCACCGGGACCTCGTACTCAACGACCTGGTCAAGGCACCGGGAGACGCGTACGGGGACGACGCGGGCATCGGGATCGTGTACGGGACCGGCGCGCCCCGGGGCCTCGATCCCGCCGTACGCCAGCTTCTGAGCCCGCGTGCGCGGGGCGCGCGGGTGGCGGGGGTCCTTCCGTCGGCGTTCGAGGCGGAGGCCGCGTGCGATCTGGACGGGGACGGCTACGGTGATCTGATCATCACCACGGACCCGCCGTACAACGGCATCGGGATGCCGCCCGTCCCCCTTCAGCTCCTCTTCGGCGGCCCCACCGGCCTCGTCGGCCGGGCGGTCGTGCTCAAGATCCCCGCCGCGTCCCGCGCGGGCAACGAGTGGCCCGACCACCCCGTCTGCGGTGACTTCGACGGGGACGGCAAGGAGGATCTCGCGGTCACCGCGAGCGCGGGCCGGGTCAGCTTCCTGCGCGGCCCGTTCAGCCGCGCGGGCGCCCCGCGCGCCGCCTCGGCGCCCCGGCCGGCCGGCGGCCAGGTCCTGGCGGCTCCCGAGCCCCGGGCCGATGCCAACGGCGACGGATACGACGATCTCGTCGCCACCGCCCGCGACCGCGCACCGGGCACCGCGGGCCGGGGCACCCTGCTGCCGGGCGGCCCGAAGGGCCCGGGGGCGCCATCGGTCCCGTACCGCTTCAAGGCCGCACGGCTCCCGGGCGGGGGCGCGGCCGGGGGCCGTGGGGCGGTGACGGAGCTGCTGCGGACGGCGGACTTCGACGGGGACGGGCGCGCGGATCC
This sequence comes from Streptomyces sp. NPDC088554, assembly GCF_044752945.1. Classification (NCBI taxonomy): domain Bacteria; kingdom Bacillati; phylum Actinomycetota; class Actinomycetes; order Kitasatosporales; family Streptomycetaceae; genus Streptomyces; species Streptomyces sp. NPDC088554. The sequence continues at coordinate 196,756 of NZ_JBIVMF010000014.1, forward strand.
GGTGACACGGACGCACCGGGGCGAACGGACGGATCTGATCGCGCTGTACGGACGACGGGGAACGGCGGCGGGGCCGGTGATCACTTTCAGCACGGCGATCTTCCTGAATTGAAGAGAACGGAGAGATCCGGGAGATACGAGGGGCAGGAGCTCTCTCTGAGGTCTCCTGAGGTCTCCTGAGGTCTCCTGAAACGTTCCCTGGGACATCCCCTGCCCTGGGACCTTCCCCCCTGGGATGTTCCCCCCTGGGATGTTCCCCGAGCTGTTCCCCGGTGACCTGCCTGGTGACATCCCCCAGGGAATACCCAGGGGATGTCACAGCTCGGCCGCAAAGGGACCCCCGTTCGCCCACCGTTGTCACCGCGCCCCCCGGGAGCGGGTACGTTCGATCGCGTGGCTGGATTCAGGATCGGACGCGGCCGGGACAACCGCACACCGCAACAACAACCGCAACGGCAGCAGCAGCGGCAACCCCCGCAGCAGCGACAGCCGTACGGACGGCAGGCGCCGCCCCCGGGGTACGGGACCGGGCAGAGCCCCGCGCCACCGTACGGGCAGCAGCAGTGGCCCCCGGCGGGCGGCCAGGGCGAGCCGGAGTACTTCGGCGAGCCGACGCCGCCGCCGTCGTCGTACGGTCGGCGTCCCCGGCAGGGCGCGCACGACCCGTACGCCAACAGCCCCGGCCACACCCAGGCGTTCAGCGTCAACGAGGACCCCTACGGGAACGGCCCCGGCTACCAGGCAGGGGCGCCCGCGCCCCCGGCGGGGCCCCGGCTGCCGTGGAAGGAACTGCTGAGCGGCATGGTCATGCGCCCGGCGGCGACGTTCTTCCAGATGCGCGACTACCCGGTCTGGGGCCCCGCGCTGATCGTGACGTTCGTCTACGGCCTGCTCGCGCTCTTCGGCTTCGACCAGGCGCGCGAGGACGCGATCAACGCGACGATGTCCTCGGCCATCCCGTACGCCCTCACGACGGCCGTCGCCTTCGTCATCGGCGGCCTGATCCTCGGCGCGGTCACCCACACCATGGCCCGCCAGCTGGGCGGCGACGGTGCCTGGCAGCCGACCGTCGGCCTCTCCATGCTGATCATGTCGATCACGGACGCACCCCGCCTGCTCTTCGCCCTCTTCCTGGGCGGCGAGAACTCCCTGGTCCAGGTGATCGGCTGGGCCACCTGGATCGGCGCGGGCGCGCTGTTCACCGTCATGGTGAGCAAGTCGCACGACCTGCCGTGGCCGAAGGCGCTGGGCGCGTCGGCGATTCAGCTGGTGGCGCTGCTGTCACTGCTGAAGCTGGGAACGCTGTAGCAGCCGTAACGGAATGCACAAACGGATGGGCCCGTGTTCCTGAAAAGGAACACGGGCCCATCCGCTTTCCCCGATCAAAATTGATCAGGCGTCAAGAACCTGCCCGGCACGCCGTACAACGGGCGGCTCGACGCTCCACGGGAAGTTGATCCAGTCGTCGGTGCGCTTCCAGACGTACTCGCACTTCACCAGGGACTGCGCCTTCTCGTAAATGACCGCGCTGCGCACCTCGGCGACATGGTCGACACAGAAGTCGTGCACCAGCTTCAGCGTCTTGCCGGTATCGGCGACGTCGTCGGCGATGAGGACCTTCTTGTTGGAGAAGTCGATGGCGTTGGGAACGGGCGCGAGCATGACGGGCATTTCCAGCATGGTGCCGACGCCCGTATAAAATTCGACGTTCACCAGATGGATATTCTTGCAGTCGAGGGCGTAGGCGAGCCCGCCGGCGACGAAGACACCACCGCGCGCGATGCTCAGCACCACATCGGGCTCGTAGCCGTCGTCGGCGATGGTCTGCGCCAACTCACGGACGGCGTGCCCGAACTTCTCGTACGACAGATTTTCCCGAATCGCAGTCACAGGATCCCCTCTCCGCTCACACCTGAGTCCGATGAAAATTAAGGTAGGACCGTGACGCCGTGGGGCCGCGCTGGCCCTGGTAGCGCGAACCGTACTTCTCGGATCCGTACGGGAACTCCGCCGCCGAACTGAGCCGGAACAGACACAGCTGCCCGATCTTCATCCCGGGCCAGAGCTTTATGGGCAGCGTCGCCATATTCGACAGTTCGAGCGTGACATGCCCGGAGAACCCGGGATCGATAAACCCGGCGGTCGAATGCGTCACCAGCCCGAGCCGCCCGAGGCTGGACTTTCCCTCCAGCCGGGAGGCGATGTCGTCGGGGAGCGAGATGACCTCGTACGTGGAGGCGAGCACGAACTCCCCGGGATGGAGAATGAACGGCTCGTCGCCCTCCGGCTCGACCGTGCGGGTCAGATCGGCCTGCTCGACGGCGGGGTCGATATGCGGATAGCGGTGGTTCTCGAACACCCGGAAATACCGGTCGAGCCGCACATCGATACTGGAGGGCTGCACCATCGATTCGTCGTACGGATCGAGGCGTACGCGTCCGGAATCGATCTCGGCGCGGATGTCCTTGTCTGAGAGAAGCACGTCCCGAGGATACGCAAAGCGCGCGGGCCCACCCCCATCGGGCGGCCCGCACGCCTGAAACCGACTGCGTCAGCCCTGCTCCACCTTCACCGACTCCGCCGCTCCCGCGACCTCAACCGGCACGGCATGCCGCAACCGCGCACACCGCGGACACCGAATGAGCCGACCGGGCCCGATCCGCCCGGTGTCGAGCTGCTGCATCGGAAACGTAGCGGTGCTGAACACATGCCCTGCGGCACAGCGGACGACGGTGCGCTCCATCAAGTCCATCAGGTCCTTTCCCCAACAAACGCGGACAAACGCCCACCCTAGGGGATGCCCACCCCACACCCCCGGCGGCGCTCCGCCCCAGACCCTACGCCCCCAACTCCCCACCCCACGGCCCACATCCGCACCCCTCGAAAAACGACAGACCCCACGACGCAAAACGCCCGGGGCCCGCGATGAGGTAGAGTGTCCGACGACGCGATGCCCCTACACTGGCGACGCGACGCGGGTGTAGTTTAATGGTAGAACATGAGCTTCCCAAGCTCAGAGCGCGAGTTCGATTCTCGTCACCCGCTCCATAATGAAGGCCCTGGTCAGCGACCGGGGCCTTTCTTGTGTTCAACGCCGACCCGAGGTGTGGAGGCTGCGGGGACAGCTGGAACCAGACGGTCGCGGTGGACGTGGTGTCCTAGCGTGTGCGGAAGTGAAGGGCGACGACTCGCGTACGGGGAGGGCTTCCGGTGGGTGACGGGGCAGCGCTGGTGGATCGGATAGCCGAGCGGCGGGCCGGGGTCGGTGATTCGGGGGCTCTGGTGGGTGAGCTGCGGCGGGCCTTGGTGCTCGTGCCGTACGACCGTGGCGGGTTGTGGACCGCCGAGTTCGGTGGGGTGCGGTGGGTGTGCGGGTTCACCGATGAGGCGGCGATGGCCCGGTTCTCCCAGGCACGGGCCGCTGTGGAGGGGGCCGGGGCTTCGGAGCGGGTGTGGGAGTACGCCCAGTTCCGGGGGGCGCGGTTGCTGGACGAAATCATTCCGGCCATGGGAGTGCCGGCCGGGGTCGCGGTGAACGTGGCCGATCCGGACGGGGCGATGCTGTTTCCGCCGGTAGTGGGGATCGTGCCGGACGCCGTCGCCGTCGACGCGGGCGTACCGGCCGGGGGGCAGGGCCTGTGAGCGGTGGCGGTGCGGAAGACCTCAACGTCGATCCAGTCAGCGTTCAGCAGATCACCACCGGGCTGCGCGAGGCCGTGGCCGAGTTGAAGGAGCTCGGTACCGGTACGGGGGCGGTGCTGGGCAAGGGAGTCTCGGAGCTGTCGATGACCGGGATGGAGGCCGGGCATCACGGGTTGTCGGTGGACTTCGAGGACTTCTGCGAGCGGTGGGAGTGGGGAGTCCGTGCGCTGATCCAGGACGCCAACGCGATCGCGGCGAAGCTGGGGCTGGCGGCAGGGATCATGTGGGAGGAGGACCAGTACGTCCAGGGCACGATGAAGATCGCCGTGAACGCGGGCGTGGGGAATCCGCATGCGTCCGAGGACGAGATCGTCAAGCAGGACTGGGGGGATGTGTTCACCCCTGACTACCTGAGTCCGGACTACAGTCGGGAGTCGTTCGAGCGGACGGCGGACGAGGCCGGGCAGACCTGGAAGGACACCGGGCGGGCGCTGGTGACCGAGGGGAACGGCGGACGTCAGGCAGACCAGTTGAACGATCTGTTCGGTGTGGACCAGAAGGCGTTCGACCGGTCCGTGGACGACGCTTTCGGGCCCTCGCCCGAGGAGCGGGCCCGGCAGCAGGAGCAAGGCGGCGGGGGGAACTAGGTCATGGGGTTCGGGGATTTCGTCAGTGACATCACGCCCGATGTTGTCGAGGACGCGGTCGAGGACGGCGTCGAGTGGGCCGGCGACCGGGTCGAGGACGCCGGGAACTGGACCGGTGACCGGCTGGACGACGCCGGCTGGGAGTCGGGAGCGGACTGGGTCCGTGAGAAGTCCCGCTCGGTGGCGAACCGGATGGGCGCCGAGGTCGACGAGATGGACCTCGGGCAGACCGAGGATCAAGACGAAGCTCATCTACGGCAGCCCGTCAGAGATCCGGTCCACCGCGACCCATCTGCGTAAGTTGCAGGGCGCGTTCGACAAGGTCGGCGGCGGGCTCAAGGGGGTCGACTCGTCCGCGCTCAAGGGGCAGGCGGCGGACGCGTTCCGGGATTCGGTGTCGATCGAACCGCCGAAGTGGTTCAAGACCGCCGACGCCTTCGAGAAGGCCGCGGGCGCGCTCGACTCGTTCGCCGGGACCGTCGAGTGGGCCCAGGGCCAGGCGCAGACCGCGATCGACAAGTGGAAGGCCGGAACCAAGGCGTCCGAGGAGGCCAGGGACGCGTACAACGAGAAGACAACCACGTACAACAAGGCCGTCGACGCCTACAATGCCAGGCCCGCCGACGAGCGCGACCCCTCCACCCTGCCACCCAAGCCCGGCACCTTCAGTGACCCGGGCACCGCCCGTATGGAAGAGGCCCAACCCGCAGGGCATGACCTGGTCGTACACCCATGACGAAGCTGGGCGGCTCATATCCGAGTCGGACTTCGACGGGCGTGTCCACACCTACCACCTGAACCCCGCGGGGCAGATCAGCGCTCGCACCAATCCGCTCGGCGAGACCATCGCCTACACACACGACTCGCTCGGCCGGGTGGTACGAAAAGACGCCGCGGGCCGGGTGAGTACTTACGCCTATGATCGGGCCGGACGTCTGGTGGAGGCTTCCGGGCCGGACGGCAACCTGTTGTACCAGTACGGGCGCGGGGGCCACGTCAAGACGGAACTGGCCGACGGCCGTGCGCTCACCTTCGCTCACGACCCCTTGGGCCGCCGTACCCGCCGGACCACGCCCACCGGGCTGCGCACCACGCGCGAGTACGACCCGGCCGGACGCCTCACTGGTCTGAACAGCGGCGACCGCCGAATCACCTTCGCCTACAACGCCGTCGGCCGCGAATTGCAGCGCGCCTTCTGTGACACAGCCACCCTGAGCTCAGCCTGGGACGAGGCCGGCCGCCTGTCCGCGCAGCGCTTGGTGGCAGGCGGCCGCGTGGTGACCCGCCGTTCCTACAGCTACCGGGCCGATGGCCATCTCACAGCGCTGGACGACACCTTGCGCGGGGGTCCCCATTGCTTTGGCCTCGACAAGGTGGGCCGAGTCACCGAGGTCACCGCCACTGACTGGACCGAGACGTACGCGTACGACGCCGCGGGCAACCAGACCTCGGCTTCCTGGCCCTCGTTCCACCCCGGCAGCGAGGCGGCCGGCTCACGCGAATACACGGGTACGGCCCTCGTCAAGGCCGGGAAGGTGCGGTACGAACACGACGCCGCAGGCCGCATCGTCCTGCGCCAGATAGCCCGGCTCTCCCGTAAACCCGACACGTGGCGTTACGAGTGGGACGCGGAGAACCGCTTGGTCTCCACCATCACGCCTGACGGCAGCCGCTGGCGCTACCGATACGACCCGTTGGGGCGCCGCACATCGAAGCAGCGTCTCGCCCATGCCGACGAGACGGTGGTGGAGGAAACCCGCTTCACCTGGGACGGCACCACTCTCTGTGAACAGTCCACCGTCTCCGCCGATCTACCCAATACTGTCACGCTGACCTGGGACCACCAAGGCATACGCCCCTTGGCCCAGACTGAACGCCTCCTCGACGCGAGCGCCTCCCAAGAAACGATCGACGAACGCTTCTTCGCCATCGCCACCGACCTTGTGGGCAGTCCCACCGAACTCATCGATGAGGCCGGCACCCTTGCCTGGCACAGTCGGGCGGCCTTGTGGGGTACGACGGCCTGGGCGAGAGGCAGCACCACCTACACCCCGCTACGGTTCCCGGGGCAGTACTTCGATCCCGAAACCGGCCTCCACTACAACCACCACCGTCACTACGACCCCGAGACCGCCCGCTACCTCACCCCTGACCCTCTGGGGCTGACACCCGCCCCCAATCCGTCCACCTATGTCCACAACCCTCACACCTGGGCGGACCCACTCGGGCTTGCTCCCGATTATCACGAGTTCTACTCCGTACAGGATGCCGCCAACGCGACTCGTCTGCGGGGAGACGGAACACCCTGGCCGACAGAAGACATTCGTGGACAGTATGGAGAAGGCGTCTATTCATGGGGATCGGCCGAGGAAGCAGCTCGCTACGCCGAACGGCTCCGTGGCCGTGGAGCCGATGTCGAAGTTCTGAGATTCAGAATATCTGACTCAGGTTTTTCATCATTACATAAAGCTGACGTCGTGGAGATGTCTCCTGCCGAAGCAGAAGCGTTCATGGATCGCTACAGTCGCCTGTATGGAGACGGAAAGCCTCACGACTTCGACTACATTCGAGGCCACACAGGGATGGGCGACGAGCACTACTTCCACAGACGAATTTTCGATCTTCTCAATTTCGGCGACTGAAGGAAATCATGACCGAAGTATTCAAGTTCCGCTTCCGAGGCCCAGCGGGCGGGATCGCGGTTAACCTACGAGCAGAAGCCGCCCCACTCGAAGACGGGGTCCCGCCGCGCAGCATGCAGATCTACAAAAATATCTGGCTCGGCCTACCCGAATCCGGCCTGCATTGGAAGGACGCCGTCTGGCTGGCGTTCGGGGTTTCCATCAATGCACACACCCTAAGCAAAATCCTGCCCGATGGGATTCTCATTCGTACATCTTCACTCGATTATCCCCTGAGCGACTATCAGTCCGAGGCGGCAGCGTTGGCCATGGACGGGTGGCTTCATGAGCGATTCGATATCAAGAGTTCAGGCGCTACGGTCATGTACGAGGCTTCACGAGACCAGTTCGCATTCACTTGGGGGGAGATCACCCACCCCTTCTCCGACGCCCCGCGCTGAAATCTTCTGGCCAATGTCCTCAACGACTCGCGTCACCCAGCGATCAGGTCGCGGAACTGCGCAAGCTCACGGACAACGTGTCCGGCTATGTGGCGGAAGCCGTAGCCTGAAGTTTCCCCGTGATCTTGGACACTCGATCTCTATGCCGCGAGGGCGTGCTGGTGGTACTGCCTGGTCTCGGCCGGTGTGAGGTAGCCGAAGACCTTGTGCTTGCGCAGACGACGCCGGTTATAGAACGTCTCGATGAAGGCGAAGACCTCGGCGCGGGCGGTGGCCCGGTCGGGCCAGGTGCGGGTGCCGATCTCTTCCTTGAGTAGGGCCCAGAAGCTCTCCGCGGCGGCGTTGTCGAAGCATGATCCGGTGCGTCCGCAGCTTTGCCGCAGGCCCAACTCGCTTATTTCACGGCGGAATTCGGCTGACGTGTATTCGCTGCCGCGATCCGCGTGTGTGATGCATCCCGGCTGCAGGTCGCCGCGGCCATGAGCCATCTTCAGGGCATCGACGACGAGGGAGGCACGGTGGTGGTCGGCCATCGCGTATCCGACGACCTCGCGGGTGGCCAGGTCCGGCCAGCAGGGCGAGGTAAAGCCAGCCCTCGGCTGTGGGGAGGAAGGTAATGTCCCCGACCAGCTTCGTGCCCGGCCGCTCGGCGTGAAAGTCGCGGCCGACCAGGTCCGGGGCCGGTTTCGCCTTCTTGTCCGGCTGGGTCAACGAGCGCCGGCGGCGGCGGTGGGCGCCCTGGATACCGCGTTCGCGCATGACGCGGGCGACGCGTTTGCGGTTCACCGCCTGGCCCGGGCGCCGCAGCTCGGCGTGGATGCGCGGGACGCCGTATGTGTGGCGGGATGCGACGTGGATGACGGTGATCTCGTGG
>NZ_JBIVMF010000015.1:0-188529 GCF_044752945.1 Streptomyces sp. NPDC088554
CGACCGGACCAGCTACAAAGCCACCACCCGCATCGAAATCCTCGCGCCCGCAGGCCCTTGACAACCCAACCCAACCCGCAAACTTCACGGCCTTGCCGCTAGTACCGGCCTTCTTCCTTTCCTGCCGCTGACGCCGAGTCAGTACGGTACGGGGAGAACCCAGGGCGGACTCGACCAGCACCAGGCCCAGCAGCCCGCCGTCGAAGATGCGGTAGCGCACGAGGTCGATCTGCTCGTGCAGACGGTGCACCGCGACCCGGTCGTGGTGCGAGAAGCTGGCCGCGATACAGACCATCCGCGGGTTCCGCCAGTCGATCGCCTCGGCCGCCTCGGTGCCCAGTTTCCCCTTGACCAGGGCCTCGAACTCGTGACGTGCCGAGTCCAGCCACGACAGGTAGGAGACGGCCTGCGACATGATGCCGCTGTCGGAGCCCTTCTTATACTCGATCACCACGGGGGTGTTGTTCTCGTCGAGCCCGAGCGTGTCGATCCGACCTCGGTGCCACGGTCCGGTCGGGTACTCCGAAGCCAGGAACCGGATGCCGAGCATCGCCTCCATCCCCGCCTCGACTCGACGCTGCAGTTCCACCTCCAGCGCCACCGTCGAGCCATGAAGCTCGACATCCCGGCCATCGGCATCCTGCCGGAACAGCATCAGGTCGGCCACCAGCGTTCCCCTCCCACGATCAGTACAAGGGAAAGCAATCAAAACGGGCAGAGAGGTATTCCAGACGGAGGAGGAGCCGCCCTGTCTTGGGACGGTGCACCGCACCCACCCAGCATCACGCACGGTGACGAGAGCTCCTGGCGTAGCATCAGCGACGAGTTCGGGGGTGTCAGCGTCCAGCCGCCACGAGGGAGGCGAGTGCCAGCGCCTTGTCTCCGGTGAGGCCGGGAATGGATGAGGAGTCTCTGGCCTGAGACAGGCGTCGCCAGACCCGGCGGCGGAGCGATCAGTCGGCGGACGTGAACCTGCGGGCGGTGACCACTTACCAGCAAGACGGTCCGTACCGGCTACGGTTGAAGCGCTCTTGGGAGTGGTTCCGCAGGGAACAGGACTGGCTGCAGGAGGCATTGTGGAAGACCTACAACCCGCGTGGTGCCTCTTCGTATCGTCATCGGTGCCCCCTCTGGTGGCCAGCCGGTGGCCGGACGCCTTTGGACGACGTAATACGAGGGAGCACAGACCAATCAGCCGCACGTACTCTGATCAGGCGAAACGTCACCCGGCGGCATGACCGGGCACCACGCAACACGAACGCTCACGGTCTCGTAATGCGTAGGTCTCGGGTTCGAATCCCGAAGGCGGCTCTGTAGAAGCCTCAGGACTCACTCGCCGTGACCTGGGGCTTTTGCTTTTACCGGATGCGGCGTCGGCGTCGGGCGCGGGCTGATCGGCTTGCTGTGGTCCCAGTCCTGGGCGGTCGTCCTGCGTCGCGGGCAGGAACTGCCGAGCGGCTTCCCGTCGTCACTGCGGCAGTAGCGGCGTGTGTATCGAACCTTTCATGGGACTTTCCCTCTCCTCGCGTGTCCGGGGCAGGGTTATCATCTGATTTCTCTTTGAAGGCGCCGCACAACCTTCTCTGTGATCGCATTTGTCAGGGCGTCAAATTCCTCCGCAAAAATTTTGTGTACAGCGTCGGTCGCGAAGTGTCGGATTGTGCTGTGGCTGTCGGTATCCGCCGCCCCAATGGCATCATCTGTAAGGCGTTCAATGCGCGATGTCTGCTTCGCTTGCCCAGTATGTTGGTGGGGCTCCTCAGAAGTCGTGGCGTCACTCCAGCCAACGGTTTCCTCTGGCCTGAACCCCTCGATTCTGGCCGTTCCAGGGCTCCAGGTCTGGTCCCTCTTGGCGAGAACTCGGTTTACTCCATCGATCAGCTCGGCAGAGAACTTGAGTGGGATGGCGCCCCGCAGCAGCTCTTGTTCGTCAACCCCGGAGGGTGCGGCAGAAGAGTCTTCCACGCGATTGTGAAGAAAAACTACAACTTCTTCTTCATCGATATCTGGTGGGAGAAAAAAATACGCGATCGGTTGATCGAAAACGAGACTGAATGTGAGTAGTTCATTGGCGTCGAACTGGCGTGTTCGGCCAAGTTTCGCTGTCCGCTCGGCTGCCCCCAGGGTGGCCGCGTTCCACGTTTTTCCGCTTTTCTTTTGCAGTCGGTCGGCGGCTTCGGCTTGAGTCCATCCTCTGGTCCGACGAGCCCGGGCCAGGTTGTACGCGACGACCTCATTCGCCGTCCGGAACGCGGCTCGGGCGGTGGGGATGGGGGAGGGAGTGGCCTTCGGCATCCCCGCAGTGTAGGCCGCTGGGCAACGCCCGAACAAGGATGATCCATCGGTGGCGTCGGATTTAGTTGCCTGTAGGCCATGTGCATGGTTAGGTTTCAGCCATGCAAGGAAAACCATCCTCGCTGCAGGATCTCCTGGCGCCGCGCGCGGTCCGGGTCGCACATGGGCTCAGCCCGAGGACCGTTGCCCAGCGCTCCGCCATTGGCCCAGGGCACCTGTCAAAGGTGGAGCGAGGCGAGAATCGGCACTTCGGCGCCGCCACCGTCCGGGTCTGCGTCGCATGGCGGCGCCGCTTCGGCTGCACCGGTGGCGCCGCCGACCGCATACCCGGCAAGGCATCACTCACCAACCTCGCCTGCGCGCGCGGCTTCACCGTCACCTCCTGAAGGAACCCTCCATGTCTGATCTTTCGCTTCCCCCGCAGGTGAGCGCTGTCCTGAAGTCCGCCCGGACCTACGCCCGCGACCTGGCCGAGCGGGTGCTGTCGACGTTCCTCCAGGCGTCCGTCGGCGGCCGGGGCCTCACCGCCCCGTTCGACCTGGCGATGTGGCAGGCCGCCGCGCTCGGCGGCCCGGCGGCGGGCGCCCTGTTGAAGGGCCTGGCCGCCAGGTGGCGGGACGTCGCCAACTCCGCGTCGCTCGTGAGGGGGATGTAGATGATGATCCCGCCCGAGTCGGCGAACGCCGCCCTCGAACTGGAGAGACTGAGAGGTGCGGTCACGACCGGATTCGCCGAGCTGAACGGCCGCCTGGACACCGCGCTCCAGCGCACGGGGCAGACGGAGAAGGACATCGCCGAGCTGGAGACCCGCCTCGCCGCCCTCGAACGAGCCCGCTGGCCGCTTCCCGGCCTCGCCGTCCTGGCGGGTCTGGCTGGTGTCGGCACCAGCGTCATCGCTCTCTACCGCTGAGCTGTACGCACCGCGCGCGGTCTGATGGTGATCGCGTCGCGGTGGGGTCGTAGCGCAGAGGTAGTGCGCCCGTACGGCATGGAAGAGGACGCTGGTTCGAATCCGGCAGCCCCCGCCAAGCCCCTCCGTCCGGTCTTCGGGCCGGGTGGAGAGGCGCTTCGTCGTGTCCGGGCGAGGCGGACCGTGTCCGTGTACTTCTCTCACGTCGGATCCGTGTCTGTGATGCCGAGACCGGCCGGGACGGCGCACACGTCGGTCGGTGCCGCGTCGACGTCGTGTTCTTCCGCGAAGGGTGTCCAGCTCGATGAACGTGCCGTCGGCCTCGGGCACCCGAACCGGGCTGGCGAGCATCCGCAGCTCTCCCGCCTCGAAGCTGTAGTCGCGGCATCGCTTCTCGAACGCGATCGCGGGGGCGTACCCGAGACAGCCGAACCGGAAGCCGATCCCCGCGTACCACCGAGATCGCCGCGCTCCCGCTGCCGGCAGTGAACCGCGGACGGGACGAGAGCCCCGGCCGGATCATGCTCCTGTCGCGGAACGGCCCGGGCTCTGTCATGCCTCACTGTCAGTGTCGGGCAGGCGAGGGGGAATAGCTCATCAAGATCATTATTTCCGGTCTTTAGTATCTGCTGGCGAAAACTTTTACTTTTGTGCAAGATGTCCCTTCGTGGTATCGAAAATGAAATCGATCACTGACGCTTTGTCAGCTTTTGAGCGGAACCGGCGCGACAGGAAAAGAAATGATCATCAGGGCCTCGCGAGTTATCAGTGAAGTGGTCCCGGACAGCGAGCTGCCCCAGGGCCGCGCAGTCTTCCTCGATGAGGGGCCTGGCTGGATCAGGTCGCGGATCGGGCAGTCCCACATCACTGATGAGATGAGGGACCCGCTTGCCGAGAAATATCGCACGGTGCTGGTCCGGCAGCAGCGGTGGGTGCAGACCTGGGGCGGTGACAGTGATTTCGGCAGGCTGGAGCGTCCGGCCGAAAACCTTGGGATCGCCGAAGCCGTTTGGAAAATCGTTCCTGCGCGTCGGCTGCTGCCGGGCGAGCTCTGCTCTCCTGGCGAGGACGACGGCCGCCTCGTGTGGAGCCTGCGTAAAGGTCACGTCACTCCGCAGCTGGTGGATGAGATGAACGTGTACCTGCACCGGATGGTCGGCGACGGTCTCTGGATCCAGCTGAATGCGGGGGAATGGTGTATGGCCAGCTGAGGCCGGGTGGGCATCCGCCCTTGGAACCCTTGGAGCGAGCCGGAGGAAAAGGCCCGAAAGATCGGGCCCGACCAGGCTTTCCGGAGTGAGCCGGAGTGAGCCGGAGTGGCTCGGAGTGAACCCCGGGCACTTTTTATGCGTGGATCGTCGGTTCGAATCCGGCGGGAGGCTCCGTGGGAAGCCGGGCCGGACCTGTCCGACCCGGCCTTTCTCTTGTTCTGGGGTGGTGCGAGGGGAGGTGATGGTGCGCTGGATCATGTGGTCCGGTCCGGTGCGTGCGCGAGTGGTCCTGGTGCGCGGCGGAGGCGACAGGGGGTACGTGTCGGTGGCCCCTGCGGTACGGGAACGGGTGGTGGGTGTGGTGTGTGGTGACGGGGCCGGCGGCGTGGGCTGTGTGCCGGGCGTTCACGGCGTGCGGTTCCCCGGTTTCCGTGTGGGCCGTGCTCGCGGAGCGTTCTCTCCCGGTGCTGTCCGCGCCGCGGATCCGGCCGTGAGGGCGAGCACCGCGGTTGTCACGACAGCGCCTGCGATCACGTAGTAGGCCGGCGCCAGGACATCGCCGGTGCGGGTGGCGAGGAATGCGACGACGAACGGCGCGGTGCCGCCGAAGGCCGCGGTGGCGATGTTGTATCCCATGGAGAGCGCACTCTGCCGTACCTGTGCGGGGAACAGCTCCGCCAGTGCCGCGGGGGCGGGGCCGGAAAAGACCGCGAGGACGCTCGCGAAGGCGACCTGGCCGAGCACGAGGCTACCGAACGTGCCCTGTGCCAACAGCCGGTAGACGGGGTACGCCACGAGGGCGAGCGCGATGGTGGAGCCGAGCAGGAGCGGTCTCCACCCGATCCGGTCGGAGAGGGCGCCGGTGACGGGCAGGAGCAGCAGGTGGACGACCATGGCGATCAGATTGCAGGCGAGCGCCGTGGACAGCGGCACCCCGAGGGTTCCCGCCGTGAAGCTGGGCATGCCGATCAGGGCGTAGTACGCGATCGTCCACGCCAGGACGACGCCGATGACCAGGAACACGGTTCCACGGTGCCGTACAAAGGCTTCCTTGAGCGGGGCACGCACCACCGACCGGCCTCGCTCCAGCTTCCGGAAGACGGGCGTGTCCTCCATCCGCAGGCGTATCAGCAGGCCGGCCAGCGCGCCGAGAGCGCCGATGAGGAAGGGGATCCGCCAGCCGTAGGAATCGAGCGCCGACCGGGTGAAGGCGGCGTTGACCCACGTACTCATCACGATCCCGCAGACGAATCCGAGGATGGTGGCGAACTGGTGGAGGCTGCCGTACAGACCCTTTCGGCCCGCGGGCGCGTATTCGACGAGGAAGGCTGTGCCGCCTCCCCACTCGCCGCCCGCCGCCAGGCCCTGGACCATGCGGGCGAGCACCAGCAGCACCGGGGCGAGCATTCCCGCCTGTGCGTAGGTGGGCAGTACCGCAATGGCCAGCGTGGCCACCGCCATCATGATGATCGAGGCGGACAGAGCGTTTCGGCGCCCGAACCTGTCGCCGTAGTGACCGAAGACGGCGCCGCCGACGGGGCGCAGGACGAAGCCCACCGCGAACACCGCAAGGGAGTTCAGCAGCGCGGTGGTGGGATCGCCCGTGGGGAAGAACAGGCGGGCCATGACCGTGGCGAGGTAGGCGTACACCGCGAAGTCGTACCACTCGACCAGCGCGCCCACGGAGCCTGCCAGTACGACCTTCCCGAGCTTCTCGGGCGGTGTGTCATCGTGCGACGTCACGGTGCTTCGTCTCTTTCGGATGTTCCGGATGTTCCGGATGTTCCGGATGTTCCGGATGTTCCGGACGCGAGCTTCGGCATCATCAGGGCGGCGCGGAGGTAGACGGCGGTCGCGGTGACCATGTCGTCGATGGCCACCCATTCGTCGAGGCTGTGTGCCTGGGCGAGCGAGCCGGGCCCGAAGAGCAGAACCGGTGAACCGAAGTACGCGGCATCCGAGCTGGCCGGGAAGCCGTGGGGGGCCGTGTCGGCGACCCGGCCGGCCGCCGCGGCGGCACGGAGTACCTCTCCGAGGGGGTGGCCGTCGGGAAGTTCGTACGGTTCGACGGTCCACCAGGCGTCGCCGAGGTCCCAGGACCGCCGGTCGTCCGGTGTGCCGAGCGCCTCTGCGATCTCTGCCCGTACGGCGGCCGGGGTCTCGCCCGGCAACAGTCGGCGGCTGAACCGGACGCGGCACCGCGAAGGCACGATGTTCGGTTTCGTGCCGCCCTCGATGACCCCGATGTTGACGGTGGGCTGTCCCAGCAGCGGGTGGTGGTGGCGATGTTCGAGCCGGTCCCCGTAGACGGTGAAGGAATTCAACAGGTCCACCGCCGTGAGGATGGCGTTGGTCCCATGGTGGGGCACGCTGCCGTGGGTGGCCGTGCCGGTGACCGTCAGGTCGTAGGCCGCGAGCCCCTTGGCGGCGTGGCAGATCTTCAGTTCGGTTGGTTCACCGATGATGACGCCGTCCGCGCGCAGGCCGGACTCGCCCAGTGCCTTGGCACCCTCCTGGCGGTACTCCTCGTCACCGACGCCGGCGATCAGCAGCTCACCGTTCAAGGGGGTCGCCCGCTCGGCCAGCACCTCCGCGACTTCGAGATAGCAGGCGAGCGCGGCCTTCATGTCGCATGCTCCGCGCCCGTACACCCTGCCGTCGCGCACCGTACCGGCAAGGGCCCCGGGATAACCGGTCGTCTCGACGGTGTCCATGTGTCCGGCCAGCATCAGAGAGCGGCCGGGCCCGGTGGTTCGGGCCCCGGGTAAGCGTGCGATCAGGTTGTGGCGGCCCGGCGCGAATTCCGTCGTCCTGCATGCCCACCCGAGCTTTTGGAGCCGACCGGCAAGGTAGTCGGCCACCTTTCGCTCTCCGGTGTTGTCGTGGGGCAGCGCGTCGAAGGGGTTGATGCTCGGCAGGCCGATCAGATCGACCAGCGACGCCGCCAAGCGGTCGCGGTCGATGCTGTCGACGTATCTCGCCGCGACCTCCGCGGGGTTCTCGTACGGCGTTTCCAAGGGAGCCTCTCCGTTGTGAGGGCGGGGCGGGTATGCCGGCTCGGTGCCGCACGGTGGGCCGGCGTGAACCAGGCCGCCGACCGGGTCGCGCTGTGCCGGGTGCCGCGGGAGTATGCGCGTCGCTGGTGCGGGTGATCGGACGTACCACACGGGCCGCGAAGGCGAAATCCGCGGAAAAAAGGGTGAGTTGACCACAGGTGCCGGAAGCGCAGATACAGAAGCGCGGGCACCGGAAGCGCAGGTGTCCAGAACGCAGACACCGGAAGCGCAGGTGCCGGAAGCGCGGACAGCGGAACCTGACGGTCTGCGCGCGGGTGCGGCGCGCCACAGCCGAAGCTCAGGGTGCCCGGTGGCGGAGGCCCACCGCAAGACTGCCCCGATCCGTTTCCCGGGTCCGTCCCCACGGCCTGGGGGTGCGGCGTCCGCTGCCGCCGGGACGGGATTTCAATTGATCACATGGCGAGAATGCGACGCTCGTAACGAAGCGTCCGAACGCCCTGTTCTCCGCCGAGACCTGCGGAGCGGGCCATATGCGTTGAGGTATTGACGAATGCGTGATGGCTCGCAAGACAGTAATTGCGCCAACCTCCCCGTAGAGACTTGAGACGATCACGCGGGACCCCGTTGAATCAGGCACGTTATTTCTTCCCGTGCGAATCGATCTGCCCCATCGGCGGTGTCTGATGCGGTTGGCACCAGATGCCGCGTGCAGTGAGAAGCGGAGACGGAGACCGGCTGCGCGTCACGCGCCGCGGCCCGGGTGCTGAACACCGGCCGGTCCTCCCGGAAGCGCGGTACGGCCTACCGCTGACTCACGTATTTATACCGCCGCGCCGCGCCGCTCTGCCGCCGTCCTGTCCTGTCCCGGCCGATGAAGAGGAGTCTTCAGTGAGCACAGCGAATGTGGAACAGACCGTCAAGGGGATGTTGTCGTCCGAGCTCATGGTGGAAATTCCGGCTGGCCAGATGAACGCGGACGACAGTCTCCGGGATGTCTACGGGCTCGACTCGCTCGGTTTCGTGGAGCTGCGCGTCCTGTGCGAGGAGAACTTCGGCGTCACCGTCTCGGAGGACGATTTCTCCCCCGAGAACTTCGGGACCCTCGGCATGGTCGTCAGTCTCGTCGAACGGCTGCTGAAAGAGCGGGAGAGCTCCGCCCAGTCCTCCGGCTGACGCTGCGGGGAGGCACGCGGCGCCGTGTATACGCGCACTCAACGTTCCGCCAATCACATCCCAGGGGACGGAGACGTCATTTGTCCGCGCCAGTCAGCTCCCGGCTCACCGAGGCCGAACTCGACCAGCTCCAGCGAAGCCAGTCCATGCACTACAACCACTACGGTCGGCCGCCCCTGCCGTTCGCCTGCCTGGGAGCCCGGGGCATCGCACTGGAGGCGGTCGGGCTCGCCGGACCCCGGAGGGGTGAGACGTTCACCCTGTTCGACGCCAGTGGCGGCTACGGCAGTGCCTGTCTGGGCGCCGGCCACGACAGCGTGCGGCGTTCTTTGCGGCGGGCCGTCGCCGACACCGGTTATGTGACCGACGAAATCGCTTCGCGCGAGCGGGCCGCCCTGTTGGACCACCTGTTCGGGGCCCAAGGGCTGTGGCAGGACCACTTCCCTGCCGACGCCTACCATGTCGCGGGCCGCAACTCCGGCTCCGAGGGCCTGGAACTGGCCCTTCGGCTGATCCTCGAATCGCGATTCGACCCCAGGCGGCTGCGCCACCGCCCGGGGCGTGAGAAGCGGGACACCATCCTGGCGTTCGAGGGTGCCTGGCACGGCTGGACCCATGGCCTGCTGCCGTTCCTCAACCGCAGGCACTACCGGGTGGGTCTGCCGGGCCCTGCGGCGGAGCAGGACTACGGCCTGCGGGTGGACCACATTCCGTTCGGTGACCCGGGCGCGCTGGAGGAGTACTTCGCCGCCAACTCCGAACGGTTGCTCGCAGTTTTCGTCGAGCCCGTCCAGGGGGACGCGGGAATCCTGCTGCCCCCGCCCGGGTATCTGCGGAGCCTGTCCGGTATGTGCGCGGACAACGCCACCTGGCTGGTTGCCGACGAGGTGCTGACCTTCGCGAAGACCGGCCGCTGGTTCGGCATGCGGGACGCGGACGGTCCGGTCCCCACCGACATCACCGTGATCGGCAAGAGCCTGGGCATGGGGGCGTTGTCGACCTCCATGGTCATCGCCCGCCGGGAGTTGCGCGCCCGCGCCACCGGCACCATATCCACCTCCGATCTGCGGCCGCTGACCTGCGCCGTGATGCACGACGGCATCGACCACCTCGTGCGCGCGGGGCTGCTCGAGCATTCCGCACGGCTGGGCGTCCGGCTGACCGGGACGCTCCGTTCCGAGCTGGTCCGGCGCTTCCCCGATGCCTACACGCACTCGCGTGGCCTGGGCGTCATGCACGGCGTGGAGCTGTCCGGGACCGCCGCGGCACGGCTGGACTCCCTGCGCACCCATCTGCTCACGGCCGGGGTGTACGTCGAGTTCATGGCCGGTGCCGGAAAGCGGTCCCGTGGCCTGCGCTACGTGTACCCGACCATGCGGATCGCCCCGCCACTGATCACCACCGAGGCAGAGGCGGACGAAATCGTCGAACGGCTCGGCGAGGGCACCCGGCGCTTCCTGGAGACCCTGTGACGCCGGCCGACGCCCCGGCTCCCGCGTCCCGGACAGCGGGGCGCCGTATCGAGCACGTCGACACCGACGCCTCCGGGGTCGTCCATTTCTCCCGCTACGTCTCCCTCATGGAGACCTTCGTCCTCGACTACCTGGAGGAACACGGGGCGGGACTGACCCGGCTCGCCGACCTCGGCGCCGACCTCGCCGTCACAGACCTCTCGGTGCGCTACAGCAGGCCGAGCGTGTATCGGGACGCGGTCGTCGGGGAGGTCGTCGTGGAGCACGTCGGGGCCGCCCGGATCAAGGTGGCCGCCAGGCTGCTGCGTGAGGAGGCGGACGGCTCACACGCCGAACTGGCCGCTGGGACCCTCACCTTCGCGGCCGTCCGTCCAACGAACGGCGGCGCGGTGCCGCTGCCCCTGGTCATTCGTCACGCTCTGAAAGGAATCGTCCCCGATGCAGCTCGACACGACAGCGCAGCCGGCCCCACGAACGGAACCGGCCGCTCCCCGGTCGCAGGAGCCGCAGCCGGTCGCCGACCGGTCGCGGGAGCCGCAGCCGGCCCCACGAACGGAGCCGACCGCTCCCCGGTCGCAGGAGCCGCAGTCGGTCGCCAACCGGTCGCGGGAGCCGCAGCCGGCCCCACGAACGGAGCCGACCGCTCCCCGGTCGCAGGAGCCGCAGTCGGTCGCCGACCAGCCGGCCGCTGACCGGCAGCTCGGTTTCTCGGAGATCAAGAAGTGGCTGCGCCACCGCCACCCGATGATCTACATCGACCGGATCTCCGACCACGAGCCCGGGGTGTTCCTCAAGAGCGTCCTGTCCGTCTCCGGCAACCTCGATGCCATCGCGGGCCACTTCCCCGAGCGGGCGATCTACCCGGGGAGCCATCTGATGCAGGCGTTCGCCCAGTCCGGGATCATCCTCTACCAGATGAGCACCAGGCCACTGACCGACGACGAGCTGACGCTGATCGGCTCCGTGAGATCGCGGTTCACCCGGCCCGTCGTCCCCGGTGACCGGGTGATCTTCGACGTACGTGCCGACCGGCTGAGCGCCAACACGTTCTTCTTCTCGTCACAGGCGACCGTCGACGGCCTGCGGGTCGCGGCCTTCCGCGCCACGCTGACCCGCAGGAAGGCCGCGGACCTGGGCCGTCAGCTGTGGTGAGCGCCGGGCAGGAGGTCGTTGTCACCGGCATGGCCTGGACGACCCCGCTGGGTGACGGCCTCCAGGAAGTGTGGGAGAAGCTGTGCTCGGGCGCGACAGGTGTCACCCCTGTGCCGTCGCCGTACCGACTACGCACCGAGCTGGCCGCCTCCGTGGCCTCCCCGCCCTACCGCCCCGGCGGCGCGGAAGCCTGGGACCGCCAAGTCGCCCTCTCGGCGCGCACCATGGCGGCGGCGCTGGAGGACGCGGGACTGTCGGCGGGCGACGAGCGGCTGACCCTTGTCCCGGGCACCAGTTTCGATGCCCGCGTCGACTACGAGGATCCGGCGCGGGAGTGGGCCGTGGCGGCGGCCCGGCGACTCGGCCACCGTGGGCGGCCGGTGGTGGTCACCACGGCCTGCTCGGCCGGGTCCGACAGCCTGCTGGTGGCCCGGGCGTTGATCCGTGCCGGTGACGGCGAGCGGATATGTCTGGCGGGCGGGGTGGACGTACTGACCGAGGCCAAGCGGCTCGGTCACTCCGCGCTCGGCACGCTGAGCCCCACCGGGGCGCGCGCCTTCGACGTGGCTCACGACGGCATCACCCTCGGCGAGGGCGCGGGGTTCCTGGTGCTGGAAGGAGCCGCCGCGGCCCGCCGCCGGGGTGCCAGGGTGTACGCGACGCTGCGGGGCGCCGGTTCGGCCAACGACGCCTCCGGGCTGACCGCCCCCGATCCGTCGGGGCGCACGGTGACCGCCTCGGTGCGCCGCGCGCTGGCCGGGTCGGGCATCGGACTCGGCGATGTGGCCGTGATCTGCGCGCACGGTACCGGTACTCCGCTCAACGACGAGGTCGAGGCGGCCAGCGTGCAGCGGCTGTTCGGCGATCTCGGCGATCTCGGTGGTCGAGGTGGTCGAGGTGGTCGAGGCGGTCCAGATGGCCGGGGCGACCTCGATGGCCGGGGCGATGCCGGCGGCCTCGGTGGCCGGGGCGACCTCGGCGACGAGCCCGCTCCCGTGGTCTTCGGCACCAAGGGGGCGCTCGGTCACAGCCTCGGCGCCACCGGGGCGATCGAAGCGGTGGCCACCGTGCTCGCGCTGCGAGAGGGACGCGTGCCCGCGCTGCCGGGGCTCGTCTCCCCGCTGCCCGGGCTGTCCCTGCGCCTGCCCTCGGGGGGGCCGGAGAAGGTCCACGGGACAGTGGGCATCAGCCTCACTCTGGGATTCGGCGGCTTCAACGCCTGCTTGCTGTTCACCTCCGGGCCGCCCGCCGAGGACCGTCCGGTTCCGACGACGCCGTCCGGGTACGCCGACCGCGCCCCGGTCCTGCCGCTCTCGGTCGCCGGACACGCGAGCCTGACCGTCGCCGACCCCGCTTCCTGTACGCGCGACAGGCCGTCCTTCTACGCCGACCCGGTCGCCTGGCTGATCGTCTCCGCCGCCGAAGAAGCGCTCGCTGCCTGCCGCGAGGAGGCCCTGGCCGAGCCCGACGAGGTTGCCGTGCTGGTCACCAGCGAGGGTGGGGCTCTGCCCACGCACCGCAGGATCGCTCGGGACACACTGCGGGGCCGGGTGTCACCTCTGCGGTTCGCGGGTTCCAACCCCGGCATCCTGGCCGGACTCACCTGTATCACCCTCGGTCTGCGGGGGCCGTCCCTGGTCCTGGAGGCTCCTTCCGACGAGGCGGCGGACACCGCGCTGACCGTGGCCGGGGACTGGCTGCGCACCGGCCGGGCCCGGTACGTGCTGTGGGCCGCGTACCGGCGGGACGGCGACTCGCACACGGCGGGTTGCGCAGTGCTCCGGGCCGGTGGTCCCGACGACAGGGGCGTCGATGGCACGGGCCACGCCCGGAAGCTGCTGACCGGCCCGCCGACCGTCGCCGCGCGACCGCGGCCACGAAGGGACACCACGGATGTCTGCCCCGGATGACCATCCGTCGGAGCGCCGGCGGGGCGGCTCCGCGCCCGGCCCGCGATACCGGCCGACGGATGACCACGTGTTGGAGCACCGGCGGGTCGCCGAGTTCCTGGACCGCTCGGCCGGGGCCGACGCGCCGGACCATCCCGGTCCGTCACTCGACGGCACGCTGGCCGCGCTGGCCGCGCTCGGCCTGCCGCCCGGAAGCGCCGTGCTGCTGGCGCTGTCCAATTCCCTGCACATGCTGCGCCTCTACCTGTCCGCCCTGCTGCTGGGGCTCGTACCGCTCGCCGTCGCCCCCGCGACACCTTCGTCGCGCATCCGCGGGCTGGCCCGGCGGCTGGAGGCCCGGGCCCTGATCGCCGCCCGGCCGGACCCGCGGCGCTACGGTGCCCCGGGCGTCCACCCCGTCCCGGGCGGCGCGGCGGTCCTGCTGGGCGAGGGCGGGGGCCCGTCCCCGTACCGGGCGGGTGACGTGCTGATGTCGACCTCCGGGACGTCCGGCGCCTTCAGTGCCTGTCTGCACCGCGCCTCGTCGCTGCTGCGCAACGCGGAACGGCACGCCCGGGCCGTCGGGATGAACGCGGGCGACACCGTCCTGGTTAGCCTGCCCCTGTACTACTCCTACGCCATGGTCGCGCAGGTACTGGCCGCGTACGGATGCGGTGCCCGGGTGGTGGTGGCCGGACCGCCCTTCTCACCGGCCGGATACCTCAAGCAGATCGCGGATCACGGTGTGACCCACTCGTCCATCACACCGGCGATCGTCCGGCGGCTGCTGGCGGAACCCATGACAACGCCGTCGGCCGTCCGTGTGCTCACCGTCGGCGGTGACCGCGTTCCGCCGGATCATGTGGCCCGGCTGCTGGCGGACCGCCCCGGTGGCGAGCTGTATCTCACCTACGGGCTGACCGAGGCGGGCCCGCGTGTGTCCACCCTCGCCGCGCACGCGGAACCCCCGGGGCGGTACGCCTCCGTCGGCCTGCCGCTGCCCGGGGCGCGCGTCTGGCTGCGCGAACAGCCCGATGACGACGGCACCGGTGAACTCATGGTCGCCACCGACACCGCGCTGGTACGCAAGATCTCCGATGCCCCGTCGGCCCGGCGGACACTGGCCGCCCCGGGGGTCGTCGCGACGGGTGACGTCTTCCACATCGACGACGGCTACCTGTACTACCGGGGCCGCCTGTCGGACTTCGTGATGATCAGAGGAGAGAAGGTTTGCCTGAGTTCCGTCCGCCAGGCCGCACAAGCCCTGCCCGGTGTGGTGCGCTGCGTGACGAAGGTGCGGGTGGGCGACGACGGTGACTCCTTCCTGGAGGTGGAGGTGGCGGTGACCGATCCGCGGCCCGACGCGGCCCAGCGCATCCGGCGGGCCCTCAACTCCTTTCTGCTGCCCGGGGAGCGCCCCCGTACCGTCACCGTGACCATGGCCGACCCGCAGGTCTTCCACAAGTGACCGCGCCCCTCTCCCCCGCCCGTACCGCACCGCACCACCGGGACACGGTGCTCCGGCTGTTCTGCGTACCGCACGCCGGGGGCTCGGCCCGTGCCTTTCGCGACTGGCACCGGCACGCCCCGCCCGGCGTCGAGGTGGTCCCCCTGGAACCGGCGGGGCGCGGGGCGCGGGCCGGCGTGCCCGCCGCCCGGTCGGTGCGGGAGGCGGCCCGTGACTTCGCCGCGACGGTGCGCGCCGTCGCGGGACGGACGCCGTACGTACTGCTGGGGCACAGCATGGGCGCCCTGATCGCCTACGAGATGGTCGCCGCCGGAGAGCCGAAGAGCCTGCCGGAGCCCGCGCTGGTCGTGGTGTCCGGCCGTAACCCGCCGCACCACCAGCCCGCGTGGACCCGTCGCGTTCTCGGCCTTTCCGACGGCGAGCTGCTGGCCGAGCTCCGGTCCCTCGGCAGTGTGCCGTCCGGGCTGAGCCCGTCGATCGCCGCGCGGTTCTTCCTGCCGGCCTTCCGCGCCGACCTGCGGATGACCCTCGGCCACGAGCCCGGGGAGAGGCCATGGCGGACGGCTCCACCGCTGCTTGTGCTGATGGGTCGTCAAGATCCTTTGGTGGAAGGCGCGTTGATGGCGGAATGGGGACTCCGTACCGTGGGTAGTTGCACCGTGGTCCGCCACGACGGCGGCCACTTCGCACTGTACGACCGGGTCCCCTGGCTGATGGAGCTGATCGGTTCACAGCTGCGGCGCGGGGAACCGGGCTCCCCGGTCCCGTCCGGATGCTCATTCGACCAAGGAGAAGGACGCGGATGGTAAGGGGCTACCTGCTCATCGGGGTCTCGGCGACCGGCTTCGGACTCATGCCCGTCATCGCCACCTGCGCCTACCGTGACGGGCTGACCCTCACCACTCTGCTCTTCCTGCGCTTCGCCCTCGCGGCAGCGGTCTTCCTCCCCTTCGCGGTACGCCACGCCCGCCGCACCGGCCGCCCGAGCCCGGCGAACCTGTTGCGGTTGATCGTGCTGGGCGGTGTCCTGTACATGGCGCAGTCGGCGCTCTACTTCTCGTCCGTCAAGCACATCTCGCCGGCGCTGGCGGCCCTGCTCCTGTACGTGTACCCGGCGCTGGTGGCCATCGTGTCGTCCGTCATCGGCCGGGAGCGGCCCTCGTGGGCCATCCTCGGCTCGATCCTGGCCTCCTTCGCCGGAGTGGCGCTCGTGCTGGGCCGTATCGGAGCGGACCTGAGCCTTGTCGGCGTCCTGCAGGTGCTCGGCTCCGCCGGGGTCTACACCGCCTACATCCTGTACGGCGACCGGGTGAGCGGCAGTGTGCACCCGGTGGTGACGACGGCCTGCGTCTCGGCGTCCGCGTCGGTCTCCTTCCTGCTGTACGGCGTGGCCACCGGCGGTTTGCGGTTCGACTTCGCCCCCCGGGGATGGCTCTGGGTGCTGGCTCTCGCCCTCGTCTCCACTGTCGTGGCGATTCTCTGCTTCTTCCTCGGGATGACCCTGATCGGTCCGACCCGCGCGGCCATCGGCAGCATGCTGGAACCCGTGGTGAGCATCGTCGCCACCGCCGTCCTGCTCAGCGGCGGCCTGACCTGGACACAACTCCTCGCCGCCGCCCTGGTCCTGACCGGCGCCACCACGGGCGTCCTCTCCCGCCGTCCCCCGTCGCCCGATCCCCGGCCCGTACCGGCACCGCCGCCCTCCCGGGAGCAGGGTGCCGCGCCACCACCGTCGCGGTACGAGCCGCCGCCGCGTCGCTGACCGGCCGCCGCGCCGCCGGTCCCGCCCCCGGATCCGTACCCCCGAGGAGAACCAGGAGGATCCATGCCGACACGGCCGCTCGTCTGCTCGGCCGAGGAGGTCACGACGCTGCTGGGGATGGACGAGGCCATCGCCTCCCAGCGCCGCGCGTTCACCGCTCTCGCACAGGGCACCGCCGACCTGCCACCGAAGATCATGCACTCCAGCCGCTTCGACGACAGTGTGACGTTCTGCTATCTGTCCCGCCTCTCGGCGGACACCGGCGCGGTCGCCAAGTTCGGCAGTGTCAATCCCGCCAACCAGCAGCGGGGCCTGCCCAGCGTGAGTGCCGTCGTCGTCGTTCTCGACCCCGGGACCGGGCACATCGTCGCGGTACTGGACGGAACGACGGTGACGACCCTGCGCACCGCCGCGGCCAGCGCGGTGGCCATCGACGCGCTCGCGCTCCCGGACGCGGGCGAGCTGGGGCTGCTCGGCTCGGGCACCCAGGCGCTGGCCCACGCCCGTGCCTTCGCGCGGGTACGGCCGCTTCGCGCGGTGCGCGTCTGGAGCCCCACCGAGAGACACCGTGTCCTGGCCGCCGAACGGCTCACCGCCGAACTGGGTGTACGGGCCGAGGCGGTGCCGACCGCGCGGGAGGCGGTCGACGGTGTGCCGATGGTGGTGACCTGCACTCTCAGCCGGGATCCGGTGCTGCTCGGACGGTGGCTGGCGCCCGGTACCACCGTGGTGAGCATCGGCTCGTTCGCGCCCGACCGGCGCGAAGTGGACGCGCACACCGTACGACGGGCCGCCACGGTCGTCGTGGACGATCCGGTGACCGCCGCCGGGCACACCGGCCCGGTGATCGACGCGATCCGCGATGGTGACCTCGCCCCCGGTGACCTTGTCCCCCTCGGGCGGGTGCTGACCGGCAGGCAGGTCGCGCGCACCGGCGAGCGGGACATCGTCCTCTACCTCAGTGTGGGGCTCGGCCTGCAGGACGCGGCGGCGGCCTGGGCCGTCGTCGACGCGGCCCGGGCCGCCGACGAGCGTGCGGCGGCCCTGCGGTGAGCGGGCGTCTGGCCCAGCCGGGCGGGCGCCTGCCGAGCCGCGCGTCGGTCGTCGTCATCGGCGGCGGTGCCATGGGCACCAGCGTCGCCTACCACCTCAGCCGCGCCGGTGTCCGTGATGTGGTCCTGATCGAGCGGGGCCAGCTGGGGTGCGGTTCCACCTCCAAGGCCGCCGGCGGAATCCGGGCGCAGTTCTCCGACGAACTGAACATCCGGCTCGGCGCCCGCAGCCTGGAGGCATTCGCCCGGTTCGCCGAGGAGCCGGGGCATGACATCGGCCTGCGCAGGGTGGGTTACCTCTTTCTGCTGTCCACGCCCGAGCAGGTGGCCTCGTTCGAGGCGGGCGTACGGTTGCAGAACGGCTTGGGCGTGCCGAGCCGCATGATCGACACGGCCGAGGCGCGGCGGCTGTCCCCACTGATCAGCACCGACGGGCTGTTGGCCGCCGCCTTCTCCCCGGACGACGGCCACTGCACCCCCGAAGCGGTGGTGCGCGGCTACGCCGACGCCGCCCGTCGGCACGGCGCGGTGATCGTCCGGCACTGCGAGGTCACGGGCATCGAGACACGGGGCTCCCACATCACGGCGGTCCTCACCTCTCGGGGGAGGATCGTCACGCCCGACGTCATCTGCACGGCCGGCGCCTGGTCGGCTTCGGTCGGCGCCATGGCGGGCGTGGACCTTCCCGTGCAGCCGCTACGCCGTCAGATCGCCGTCACCGGGGCGGTACCGGGTATGCCGTCCGACGTTCCCATGACGATCGACTTCGACACCAGCTTCTACTTCCATGGCGAGGGTCCGGGCGTTCTGCTGGGTATGTCCGATCCGGAGGAGACCCCGGGTTTCCGCACCACGGTCTCCGACGCCTGGCTGCCACGGCTGTACTCCGCGATGAGCCGGCGCGTCCCCGCCCTGCTGGACGCGCGCGCCACCGGCGCCTGGGCCGGACTCTACGAGACCACCCCCGACCACAACGCGCTGATCGGCGAAGCCGGCGGACCAACGCGTTTCCTGTACGCCACCGGGTTCTCCGGACACGGATTCCTCCAGGCCCCGGCGGTGGGCGAGGTGATCCGCGACCTCTACCTCGGCGACGAGCCGTTCGTTGATGTGTTCCCACTGCGTACCGAGCGGTTCGGCGCTCAGGAGACCCGACCGGAAGCCAACCTCGTGTGAGTGGCGCGCGCCGCGCCGCCACCCGCCCTGTGCCCGAGACAACCTGGAGCCACCGACCGCCATGACCGATGCCCCCCCGCTCTGGATCCGCCATGAGATCCGGGCCAGCGAACGACGCGCCCCGATCACACCGGAGGACACCCGCCGACTCGTCGCCGCCGGTGTCCCGGTGACCGTCGAGGACTCTCCACAGCGGGTGTTCCCGCTGTCGTCCTACGTGGCGGCCGGATGCCGGACCGCCGAACCGGGCACATGGACCGGCGCACCGCACGAGACCGTCGTCGTCGGCCTGAAGGAACTGCCCGCCGAGCCCGCGGAGCTGGTGCACCGTCACATCATGTTCGGCCACGCCTACAAGGGACAGCCGGGCGCCGCGCGACTGCTGGAGCGGTTCGCGGCAGGCGGCGGCGCCCTGCTCGACCTTGAGGCACTCACCGATGCCCGGGGGCGCCGCCTGGCGGCTTTCGGGTACTGGGCCGGATACGTCGGGGCCGCGCTCGCGGTCCTGCACGCCAGAGGCAGGCTGGTCCCGCCACCGGCCCCCACCACGAAGAGCGCGCTGGACGCCACGCTCGCCCGCCGGGCGGGCGACCCGGCGATCAGCGCGCTGGTCACCGGAGCGCTCGGCCGGTGCGGGCGCGGCGCGCGGGACGCCCTTCTGACCGCCACCGGCACCGCGCCGGTCTGCTGGGACCTGCCCGAAACCCGCGACCTCGACCGCAGGGCCCTGCTCGGACACGACCTCCTGGTCAACGCCGTGCACAGCACCGTGCCGGCCACCCCTTTCCTGACCCCGGGCGACCTCGACGCACCGTACCGCCGGCTCACCACCATCTGCGATGTCACCTGCGATGTCGGATCCGAGTGCAACATGCTGCCGATCTACGACACGGTGACCACCTGGGAGCAGCCGGTGCACCGGCTGCGCGCGGCACCGGGGCTGGACCTGATCGCCCTGGACAACCTCCCCTCGCTGCTGCCGGAAGAGGCCAGCCGGGGCTTCTCGGCGGACCTGCTGCCCCACCTCCTCGACCTCGCTCCCGGCCTCGCCGACCCGGCCTCCGTGTGGGGCCGCTGCCTGGACCGCTTCCACGCGGTGCTCCCGACGCCCACCGGCCATCCCGACGAAAGGATTCGGACGTGACCGAACCGATCGCTTCCACCGGTACCGTTCACTGGGCGGGCGCGGGCCTGTCCACGGGCAGTGGACTCGCGGCCGTCCTCGAAGCGGCCCCGAGGGTGCTGCTGTGGCACCGCAGCGCCGAACGCGCCGGGAAGAGCCTGGACCGGCTCGGTCTGTCCGGGCGCGTCGCTCCCCGTGCCCTCACCCCCGCGGCGCTGAGCGCCGCACTGGCTCCGGGGGACATCGTGGTCTCGATGCTCCCCCCCGCCGAACACACCGAGCTGCTGCGCCTGTGTGTCGACCGGCAGGCCCATTTCGCGTGCGGCAGCTATGTCTCCGACACCATGCGGGACCTCGCCCCGGCCGCCGTCAAGAACGGAACCGTGATCCTCGCGGAGGCCGGTCTGGACCCGGGTATCGACCATCTCTTCGCGCACAGCCTGATCGGCCGGGCCCGCGCCCGGTTGGGCGACGCCCCCGCCCGGGTCCGCTTCACGTCGTACTGCGGCGGAGTGCCGGCCGTCCCCAACGCCTTCCGCTACCGCTTCAGCTGGGCACCCCGAGGAGTCCTGGGAGCACTGCGCACGCCCGCCCGCTACGTCGCGGAGGGTGCCCGGGTCACCGTCGCCAGACCGTGGGAGGCCGCTACCCGGCAGACGATCGGCGAGGAGACCTTCGAGGTGTACCCGAACCGCGACAGCGTGCCTTTCATCGACCAGTACGGGGTGCCCCCGCGCTGGCACGTGGACACCTTCGTCCGGGGCACGCTGCGTCTGGACGGCTGGCTGCGCGCCTGGGAACCGGTCTTCGCCGAGCTGCGCCGCGGCGACGACGCGGGAATAGCGGCGCTGGCGGACGACTTGGCAACGCGGTACCCCACCACCGACAACGAC
Source organism: Streptomyces sp. NPDC088554 (assembly GCF_044752945.1). Classification (NCBI taxonomy): domain Bacteria; kingdom Bacillati; phylum Actinomycetota; class Actinomycetes; order Kitasatosporales; family Streptomycetaceae; genus Streptomyces; species Streptomyces sp. NPDC088554. Next base: position 20,594 of record NZ_JBIVMF010000015.1, read on the forward strand.
CGCGACCGTGCGGTCCTGATCGTCTCTCTCGACGTGCGGAGCGACACGGGGGACGGCTGGGAGGGCCACTACCTCCTCGACACCGTCGGCGACGCCGTGGAGAGCGCCATGGCGCGCTGTGTGTCCCGGCCGCTGGCCGACGGGGTGGAGCAGATCCTGCGGGGCCTCCTGCCGGCCGGGCTGACCCGCGCGGCCCGTGGCGCCGAGGAGTCGGAACAGGCGCTCGCCCGCCTCGCCGGGCAGGGCATCGGCTTCACCCGGCGCCTCCCCGGCTGATCGCCCTCCGCCTCGGCCACCGGCGAGCGTGCTATACCCATGCGGTACCGACCGTCCAGACACGTAACGACCGGGACCGACCGCGCTCGCCACCCCGCTGATCGAGGCCGCGGCCCCACGGAGGGACACTCATGCACCCGGCAGTCCGGAGAGTTCGCGAAGTCCTGGCCGAGCACGGCGCTCCGGATCGTGTCGAGGAACTGCCCGACCCCGCCCCGACGGCCGCGGCGGCCGCCGCCCAACTCGGCTGCCCCGTCGGTGCCATCGCCAACAGTGTCGTCTTCCGGGTCGACGGCGCGCCGCTGCTGGTCGTCACCAGCGGCGCGCACCGCGTCGACACCCGTCTCCTGGCCCGGCTCCGGGGCGTGGCCCACCGCAGGATCCGGCGCGCCGATCCGGAGTTCGTCCTCGAAGTCACCGGCCAGGGCGTCGGCGGTATCGCCCCGATCGGCCACCCCGGCCCTCTGCCCACGCTGATCGACGAACACCTCGACGACTACCCCCACATCTGGGCGGGCGCCGGACTTCCGCACACCGTTTTCCGAACGACGTGTGCGGACCTGGTGCGGCTGACCGGGGCCGCGACAGCGGTGGTGAGCACCGACTGAGATCCCCTGCCCTCCGACTTGGCTTCTCCGGCCCTGGAGCGGTGCTCGCGGGTGCTCCGCGGCCTCCGACGGGGGAATCCGGGCAAACCCGTTCCACAGGGAACTGTTACGGAAATCGCGGGCGGTATGCCGTACTCACCGCGCCCCGGTCCCCACTTGGAGCGGGGGCCGGGGCGTCGTTCCGTGCCGGCTACGGTCAGTGGTCGTCCCAGTGTCCGTCGTGCCCGGCGTGCCGGTGGCCGTCGTGTACGTAGTCCACGTGGTCGCCGTGCGGTACCGCGACGTGTCCGCACTTCTCATTGTGCTGGTGCGTGTGGTCGCCATGTGCGGTGTGGTCGCCCGGCTCGCACTCGTCCACGTGGTCCTCGTGGACCCGGTGGAGGTGGCCGTCGTGTACGTAGTCGGTGTGGCCCGCGTGCGGGAACGCGACGTGGCCGCATCCTTCGCCGTGCTGGTGCGTGTGATCGGCATGGAGCGCGTGGGTGCTCATAACGGTGCCTTTCGTGCGGAAGCCGCATTTAACGGTAGTCGCTTCACGCTACTGGCCGCGAACTTTCCTTCGGGGAACCCACGCTCGGCGCCGTCACCCCCGTCGTCCCCCGCGCGCTCGTTCGGCCGTGGGGGCATGGGCCCACCGGGGACGGCCGCGGTTTTCGTAGGGTGGGGCCATGATTCGTACTGCCACTATCGCCGACGTACCGGTGCTCCACGCGATGATCCGGGAGCTGGCGGCGTACGAGAAATGCCTGGACGAGGCGCGCGCGTCCGAGGAGCAGCTGCGCGAGGCGCTGTTCGGGGAGCGGCCCGCGGTGTACGCGCATATCGCGGAGTCGGCGGAGGGCGAGCCGGTGGGGTTCGCGATCTGGTTCCTCAACTTCTCCACGTGGCGTGGCGTCCACGGTATCTATCTGGAGGATCTGTACGTACGTCCCGACCGGCGCGGCGGCGGCCACGGCAGGGCGCTGCTGGCCGAGCTGGCGCGGATCTGTGTGGAGCGCGGCTACGAGCGCCTGGAGTGGTCGGTGCTGAACTGGAACGAGCCGACGATCGCCTTCTACCGGTCGCTGGGGGCGCTGCCGCAGGACGAGTGGACGGTGTTCCGGCTGACGGACGGGGCGCTGGGGGCGCTCGGGGCGTTGGGGGCGCCGGGCTCAAGCGTCGGTCAGGGCCCGTTCCCGTCGGGCCGGAGCGTGTGCGGTGACCAGTAGCAGGGCGAGGAACGCGGCGAGCGTCAGGATGACGGCCGCCCAGCCGATGGCGACGGTGAAGCCGTGGACGGTGCCGGTGTTCACGAGCGCGGTCCGCTCCGCCGGGGTGAGCCCGCCCTCCCGCGCCGCCCGGGCCAGATGGCTCGCCACATAGGCCGTGGTGCTGGTCGTCGCGATGGTGTTGAGCAGGGACGTACCGATGGAGCCGCCGACCTGCTGCGCGGTGTTGACGGTCGCCGAGGTGACTCCCGCGTCCTTCGGCGCGACCCCCGAGGTGGCGACGGACATGACGGGCAGGAAGGTGAGCCCCATGCCGAGGCCGAGCAGCAGTGTGCCGGGCAGGATATGGCCCGCGTACGACGAGTGGGTGTCGATGAAGGTGAGGCTGAACAGTCCGCCCGCCGCCAGCAGCAGCCCGGGTGCCATGAGCAGCCGCGGGGGTACGGAGTGCAGCAGTCGGGCGGCGATCTGGGTCGACCCGATGATGATCATCGCGCACATCGGCATGAAGGCGAGACCGGTCCTGAGCGGTGAGTAGCCCAGGATGTTCTGGAGGAAGAACGTCATGAACAGGAACAGCCCGAACATCCCGATCGTCGTCAGACACATGGTGAGCACCGACCCGGCGCGATTGCGGTCGCGGATGATGTGCGGCGGCAGCAGCGGACCGGCCGCGCGCCTCTGCCACCAGGCGAACGCGGCGAGCAGGACGACCGCGCCGGTCAGCAGCGCGAGGACGAGCGGCGCCGACCAGCCGCGCGCCTCGGCCTCGCTGAAGCCGTAGACGAGGGCGACGAGCCCGCCGCAGCCGAGCAGCGCTCCGGGGATGTCGAGCCGCGACTCCTTGTGCCCGGCCCGGTCGTGCAGCAGGGCCAGCGCGCCGAAGACGGCGAGCGCGGCGATGGGTACGTTGACGTACAGACACCAGCGCCAGGACAGGAACTCGGTGAGGACCCCGCCGAGCAGCAGCCCGATGGCCGCCCCGCCGCCCGCGATGGCGCTGTAGATCCCGAATGCCTTGGCGCGCTCCTTGCCGTCGCTGAAGGTGGTGGTGAGCAGGGAGAGCGCGGAGGGGGCGAGCAGCGCGGCGAACATGCCCTGGAGCGCGCGGGCCGTGAAGAGCATGGGCGGGTTCTGGGCCGCACCGCCGAACGCGGACGCGGCGGCGAACCCGATGAGACCGATGACGAAGGTACGTTTCCGGCCGACCAGGTCGGCGACCCGCCCGCCGAGCAGCAGCAGCCCGCCGAAGGCCAGGGTGTACGCGGTGATCACCCACTGCCGGTTGCCGTCGGACAGCCCCAGGTCACGCTGGGCGGACGGCAGGGCGATATTCACGATGGTCGCGTCCAGCACGACCATCAGCTGAGCCATCGCGATAACGGCCAGCCCCCACCAGCGATGCGCCTCGGGGTCGGTGTCGGAGGTGCCGGGCCGGGGGGCGGTGCGGGGGTGCGTCGGGTCGCTCATCAGGGTCTTTCCCTACGCCGCGGGATCAGAGATATCTGCCCAGAACATCATGGAACCAACGTGTTCGCCCGCTGTGTACGGCGTGGCGGACGGCCGGTGACGCCGCCTCGGCGCCGTTGGTGAACGCCATCTCGGAGAGCACCCGTGGGTGCCGCCACCGCGTCGCCCACGAGGAGGACACCGCCGCCGCGGTCGATCCGGGGCCGGGCCCGCCAGGTGGTGCCGGGCGGGTCGACCGAGCCCGTACGGCCGGTGGCGAGCGGCTCCCGCCGCCGTACCGCGCGCTCGCGCCAGCCGGTGGCGTCGAGGCCCGAGATGGCGAACGGATCAGCTTTCTGTCCGCTTGCGCGGAGAGTCGTGCGGGGTGTCGTGCGGGGTGCTGTCGGTGTCGGCGCGAGTGGTGAAAGGCATGTGCGGCATGTGCGGCTCTCCTTCGTTCGCTCTCCTCGTTCGCTTTCACAGAGGTGACGGAGACCGGGCGCCGGAATGTGACATCGACGCGTTGTCAGTGCCGTACGCCACCATGGGGACATGGCACGGAAGACTGCGGCGAAGAGCGGGGCGACCACGGCGAAGAGGGCGGAGGTGCGGCTGCCACCCCTGAGTCCGTACGGCGGGGGACTCGACCCGGACGGTGACTACGACGGGCTGGAGTTCAGGGATCTCGACCTGGGGGGACAGGAGGGGCCGGGCGCGCGGTTCATCGACTGCGCGCTGCGCGACTGCGCGTTGGACGAGACGGCGCTGGGGCGGGCGCGGTTCATCGACAGTGTGCTGAGCGGCGTCCGGGGCGTGGGCACGGACCTGGCGGGGGCCTCGCTGCGTGATGTGGAGGTGCTGGACGCGCGGCTGGGCGGGGTTCAGCTGCACGGCGCGGTGCTGGAGCGGGTGCTGATCAGGGGCGGGAAGATCGACTATCCGAATCTGCGCAGGGCCCGGCTCCGGGACGTGGTGTTCGAGGGCTGCGTCCTGTCCGAGCCGGACTTCGGGGGCGCGGAGCTGGAGCGCGTGGAGTTCCGCGACTGCGTGATCAGACGGGCCGATCTGAGCGGGGTCCGGATGAAGGACGTCGATCTGCGGACGGTCGCCGAGCTGGATATCGCCCAGGGCCTGGACCGGCTGGCGGGGGCGGTGATCAGTTCGGCGCAACTGCTGCACCTGGCCCCGGCGTTCGCGGCCCAGATCGGGGTGCGCGTGGAGGACTGACGGGCTGTTGAGCGTACGTACGGCCCGGCAGCGGCGTGTACGTACGGCCCGGCAGCGGCGTCCGGCAGGGCTCGGACACGGCGGAGGCCCCGACCCGGGGCCTTGGGCTCTGACGGTCCTCGCAACACCCACGACTGTGGGGGTGGAAACGGTCAGCCGTTTCCTGGCGATGCTCCGGCACACAGCGTCTTCCCGGTGACACGGGGTGTACGCCGGGCGGCGCGCGAAAGGATGGGGGAAGTCTGTGCCGGCAGCGTGATCATGGGGTGAGGGGTGGGAGGTCTGTCGCGTTCGGCCGGGTTGTGGCCGTGCTCGGCCCGCGTTCGGCCGGGTTCGGCGGGGTTCGGCGGGTGGCGGCCACGTTCGGCCGGGGTCAGTCGCGGGGGAAGCGGGACTGGAGGTCCCAGACGATCGGGTTGTCCGCCAGCCCCTCGTGCATATCGGCGAGATCCGCGATCAGGTCGTGCAGGAAGTCCCGTGCCTCCCGGCGCAGCAGCCGGTGGCTGAAGGTGAGCGGCGGCTCGTCGGCGTGCATCCAGTCGGCCTCCACATCGACCAGACCGAAGCGCCGCTGGAAGAAGATACGGTCCGCCGACTCCGTGAAGTCCAGCTCGGCGTACTGCGGCTTCGCCGCCCTGCTCCCGCGCGGGTCCCGGTCGAGCTGTTCCACGATGTCGCACAGCGCCCAGGCGAAGTCGAGCACCGGCACCCATCCCCAGGCGGTGGACACCTCACGGTCCGCGCTGGTGTCCGCCAGATAGACATCCCCGCAGAACAGGTCGTGCCGCAGCGCCCGGACATCCGCGAGGCGGTAGTCGGTCTGCGGCGGGTCGGGGAAGCGGCGGGAGAGGGAGTAGCCGATGTCGAGCACGGGCCGATGGTGTCACGCCGGGACGACCGGCCGGGGCGGAGGGGCCGGGTCGGCGGGTCCGGGCCGCCCGGGGCGGCTAGCGTGGGGATGCCGGGCCTAAGATCGCCGGGGTGCGCCAGCCTCCTGCGAGTCCCCGTGCCCTTGCCCACGACCGGAGCCGTCCCGGGCCCGACCGGAGAAGTCCGGGGAGCCGTCCCGGGCCCGACCGGAGCGGTTCCGGGAGCCGTCCCGGGGGTCGCCCGCGGGCTCCTCTCCGGGGCGTTCCGCGTGCGCTTTCCGCCGCGACCGTGCTCCTCGTGCTCTCCGGCTGCGCTTCGGATACGGCCCCGGCCACCCCGGATACCCCGGCCACGGCGGACACCGCCGCCGCGACCGTGCGGGGCCGGCCGGGGGCCGCGGGGCTGGGTGATCCGTACTTCCCCGGGCTGGGCAACGGCGGGTACGACGTACGGCACTACGGGCTGACCCTCGACTACGCCCCCGCCACCGGCACGCTCAGGGGCACCGCCGAGATCACCGCCCGCGCCACCCAGGATCTCTCCGCGTTCAACCTCGACCTCGCGGGCATGAAGGTCGAGTCCGTGACCGTCGACGGTGCGCGGGCGACGGCGCGCAGGTCCGGCACGGAGCTGACGGTGCGCCCCCGCGAGGGGCTCGGGCGGGGGGACACCTTCCGTACCGTCGTGCGCTACGCGGGCGTTCCCCGGCGGATCACCGACCCCGACGAGTCGCACGAGGGATGGCTCGGGTCGGGGAAGCGGGTGGTGGCGCTGGGGGAGCCCACGGGGTCGATGGCGTGGTTCCCGGGGAACCACCACCCGAGCGACAAGGCGTCGTACGACATCGAGGTCACCGTGCCCGAAGGGCTGGCGGCGGTCTCCAACGGTGAGTTGCGTTCCCGGCGCACGGTGGCCGGGCGTACCGCCTTCGACTGGCACGTGGCGGAGCCGATGGCGAGCTATCTGGCGACGGTGGCCATCGGCCCGTACCGGACGGAGGAGACGTCGGCGGCCAAGGGCGGCGGTGTGCCCGGCTACTCGGCGGTCGATCCGACGGTCGCCGGCGACGGCGCGCGGCTGGTCGAGGCGATCCCCCGGATCATGAAGTGGGCGCGGCGGACCTTCGGGCCGTACCCCTTCTCCTCCACCGGCGTGATCATCGGCCGTCCGGACGACGCGGAATACGCCCTGGAGACCCAGACCAGGCCGTTCCTCCCCGGCCCGACCAGCACGGAGACCCTCGTCCACGAGCTGGCCCATCAGTGGTTCGGGAACTCCGTCACCCCGAAGACCTGGCGTGACATGTGGCTCAACGAGGGCTTCGCGCAGTACGCGGAGTGGCTCTGGCTCGCGGACACCGAGAACATCCCCGTCGAGACCAGCTTCGAGGTGGCGTACGCCGACCAGGCCAACTGGGCGTTCCCCCCGGCCGATCCGCCCTCGGCGGCCGATATCTCCGAGGCGCCGGTCTACGGGCGCGGCGCCATGGTCCTCCAGCGTGTACGGGAAGCGGTGGGCGACGCCGCCTTCTTCCGTATCGTCCGGGGCTGGGCGAGCGCGCACCGGCACGGCAACGCGGACACCGCCGACTTCACCGCGTATGCGGAGAAGGAGTCGGGCGAGAAGCTCGACGGAGTGTGGGACACCTGGCTGTACGGGAACGGGAAGCCCGCACTCGACTGAGCGCCGCCCGGCCGAACGGCGCCCGGAGACCTGTACCCGGCTGAATGCTGGGCAGGGCCGGCCGAGGGCTCGACCGGGTGTCCGGTCGGCAGCGCCCGGACGGGACCGCCGGTTACGGCCCCGCACGGGACCCCGGCGCGGCCGGGGTCCCGTGGCGATCCGCCCGTGGGCGGTCCGGTGTCAGAGGTTGACGCCGAAGTCCGTGGCGATGCCGACGAGGCCCGAGGCGTAGCCCTGGCCGACCGCGCGGAACTTCCACTCGGCGCCGTTGCGGTACAGCTCGCCGAAGACCATGGCGGTCTCGGTGGCGGCATCCTCGCTCAGGTCGTAGCGGGCGATCTCCGCGCCGCCCGCCTGGTTGGTGATGCGGATGTACGCGTTGCGGACCTGGCCGAAGTTCTGGCTGCGGGTCTCGGCGTCGTAGATCGAGACGGGGAAGACGATCTTGTCGATGTCGGCGGGCAGCGCCGCCAGGTTGACGTTGATCGCCTCGTCGTCGCCGTCGCCCTCACCCGTGCGGTTGTCACCGGTGTGGACGATGGACTGGTCCGGTGTCGCCTTGTTGTTGAAGAAGACGAAGTGGCTGTCGGAGAAGACCTTCCCCGCCGCGTTCACCGCGATGGCCGAGGCATCGAGGTCGAACTCGGTGCCGGTGGTGGTGCGGACGTCCCAGCCGAGGCCGACCGTGACGGCGGTGAGGCCCGGGGCCTCCTTGGTGAGCGAGACGTTGCCACCCTTGGACAGGCTTACAGCCATGGGGATGTCCCTTTCGTTGTCGCGTGCGGGCTTCGAGCAGTCCCGAAGTTACCGTCACCCCGCATAACGTGAGCGGAGGACCCTGAGGTTCCATCTCTCTTTACTTTCTTTACCGGGATTGCCCAACGGCCCGGAACCGGCCAAGCGAAGAGGCCCGGAACCGGCCAGGTAAAGAAGGTGACGGGAGCGGTCGCGGCGCGGGACGATGGGGGCATGTCAGGGCCTCCTCATGTCATCCGCGGTTCGGTCTCCCTTCCGGAGGCCGAGCTGATGTGGCGTTTCTCGCGCTCGTCGGGCCCCGGCGGCCAGCACGTCAACACCAGCGACTCGCAGGTGGAGCTGCGCTTCGACCTCGCGAGGACGGAGGCGCTGCCGCCGGTCTGGAAGGAGCGGGCGCTGGAGCGGCTCGCGAGCCGGCTGGTGGACGGCGTGATCGCCGTACGCTCTTCGGAGCACCGCTCTCAGTGGCGCAATCGCGAGACGGCGTCCGTGCGGCTCGCGGCCCTGCTGGCCGAGGCGACGGCCCCGCCGCCGAGGGCGCGCCGGAAGACGAAGATTCCACGGGGGATCAACGAGCGCAGGCTGCGCGAGAAGAAACAGCGCGCCGAGACGAAGCGCGGACGCACCGGCCGCGACTGGTAGGACGCCTCTCCCCCTCGGTCCCCGACCCCGGCCCCGGTCCCGCGGGTTTCTGCGCCCCTTCCGTGCGCCTCTGCGCCCTTCCGCTCTCCCGGCTTTCCGGCTTCCCGGAAGCGAATGAAAGCGCCGGCTCCGCCCGCCGGGTCCGTCTGTTCCCCGCCGGGCCCGGGTCAGTTCCCCAGCTGCCGGTAACGGCCCTTGAAGTACGTCAGCGGCCCGCCCCCCTCGCGCGAGACGTCCGCCGTCAGCACGCGCCCGATGACCAGGGTGTGGTCGCCCGCGACGACGCGTTGTTCCGTACGGCACTCAAGGGTCGCCAGCGCCCCGTCGACCAGCAGTGCTCCGCTCGCCTCGCCCCTGCGGTGCGGTACGTCGGCGAAGAGGAGGCGGTCGCTGACGCGGCCCTTCATGGCGAACCGGCCGGCGATCCTGCGCTGGTTCTCGGTGAGCAGGGAGACCGCCCACAGGGGCTGCTCCGCCAGCAGGTCGTCCATGCGGGAGCCGTTGCGCAGGCTGACCAGGACCAGCGGCGGGTCCAGGGACACCGACATGAAGGCGGTCGCCGTCATGCCCGCGTCCTCGCCGCGCGGCCCGTCCGCGCTCAAGGGGGGTTCGTACGCCGTCACCAGCACCACACCCGCGGCCAGCCGGGCGAGGGCCGCGCGGAACTCGTCGTCGCTCACCCCTTCAGGATGGGGTACGGCCGTGGCGTCGGTACGGGGGGCGGGGGGAGTCCGGGGAACGCGGGTCGTCTGGGGCACGGGTCCGACGCTAGTGCGACCGCCCACCCGCCCGCATCGGGCCGGGGGACCAGACGGCGGCGGACCGGGGGCCTAGGACCGGTAGGACCGGGGCTCGGCCCCGCGGGCACCCGGCCCTGCGGGCACCCGGCCCTGCGGGCACCCGGCCCCGCGGGCACCCGGGCACCCGAGTACGCGGGGATCCGGCGCCAGCACCCGGCACCCGGCATCCAGCCACCCGGGTATCGATATCGGCATGTGCCAGAGGAATGTCCCTACCAGAAAACCTCCGGAATGGGACCCCTCCGGTTCCCTCGCGAATCCTCCACCGGTCCCGGGATTTGCGTACCGAAAGGCGTGGAGCGCTCCCATCAGGCACTCCGTATCATTCATATGATGGTGTGACTTGAGTCACAGAGCAGGGTATTTGTTGACCCTGTGTACCTGGCGTACAGCTCCCTGTGATTCAGTGGCGAGGACAGTGCAACACGAGTAGCCGATGAGAAATCTGGAGTTGCTGTCGAGGTCTCAGGGGAGAGCGAGCAATGGAGACCGAGTCGGAGCCATACGTCCGTCTTGCGACCCTGCGGCAGCTGCACGCGGCCGTCGCCGAACTCAACACCGCCAGAAGCCTGGCGGACACCCTTCAGACCGTGGCGGACGGTGTCGTCACGGGGCTCGGTTACGAGCTGGCGTGCGTCAACGTCGTCCAGGCCGACGGCGACCTCGTCGTCGCCGCCTTCGCGGGCAGTGCCGCCGCCGAGTCGCTGATCACCGGCCGGGTCGGGTCGCGCAGCTCCTGGGAGCGGCGGCTCGCGATGGGCGAGGCCTGGGGCGACCTGCGGTTCATACCGCACACCGAGGGCTGGGTGCTGCTGGAGGACGACGTCCCGCAGTGGTACACCGAGGGCCCCGACCCCCGCTTCGAGGACGAGTGGCACCCGCAGGACCGGCTCTACGCCCCGATGTACGCGGCGGCCCGCAAGGACCCGCCCGCGCACGCGCGCGGCGGCGGGCGCGAGCTGCTCGGCGTCATATCCGTCGACCGGCCGCGCGGCGGACGCCACCCCGGCCCCTGGGGGCAGGAAGCGCTCCAGATGTACGCGTCCCAGGCGGCCATAGCGATCAGCAACGCCAGACTCCGGGCCAACATGCAGCGGGCCCTGGTCCGTCTCGAGCGCGAGCAACAGGCGCTCCGGGCCAGTGAGGAATCCTTCCGCCAGGCCTTCGAGTACGCGCCCAGCGGGATGGCCATCGCCGAGATGGGCGGCGACCAGCACGGCCGGCTGCTGCGTACCAACGACGCGCTCTGCCGGCTGCTGGGCCGCCCCGCCAACGTGATGCGTCGGCATTCCTTCTCCGACCTGGTCCACCCCGAGGACATCGGCACCCTGCTGCGCACCTCCGCCGAGGGCGGCCGCGCCGAGCTGCGGCTCGCCCGTCGCGACGGCAGCTACGTCTGGGTCTCGCTGCGCAACTCGGTGGTCGCCGACACCACCGACGGCCCCCGCTTCCTGCTCACCCACGTCGAGGACATAGAGGAGCGCAAGGGCCGCGAACTCCAGCTCGCGCACCGGGCCTCGCACGACTCGCTCACCGGCCTGCCCAACAGCGCCGAGCTGCGCTCCCGCCTCAGCGCCCGGCTCTGCACGCGCCCCGACGCCCTGCGGGAGACGGCGGTCGAGGCGCTGGACGCGGCCTACGGGGGGTACGACGGGGTCGTCCGCGAGCCCGGCTACGACCCGTACGACGGCTATGACGGCTATGACGGGTTCGATGGCTACGACGCGTACGACAGCGCCGCAGGGCCCGCCCCGCGCCCCGGTCTGCGCGGCGACGGCGTGGGCTGGACGGCGGTCGGCGGGCCGTTCGACCACCACGAGCACCTGGTCGCGCCCGGCGAGGGCGAGAGCGACGACGGGACGAAGGGGCTCGCGGTCCTCTTCTGCGACCTCGACGGGTTCAAGTCGATCAACGACCGTTTCGGCCACAACACGGGCGACGAGGTCCTCATCGAGGTCGCGCGCAGGCTCACCACGGGCGTACGGGACGGGGACACCGTCGCGCGGCTCGGCGGTGACGAGTTCGTCGTCCTCGCGGACGGCCTCGGCTCGGCGGACGCCGACGACCTCGCCGTACGGCTGCGGAACGCGATCATTCCGCCCATCAGGGTCGACGGCAGGGCGGTCAGGGTCGGCGCGAGCTTCGGGATCAGCTGGGCGGCCTGCGGGATGTCGGTGGAGGAAGTACTGCGATCGGCCGATCAGCGTATGTATGTGGAGAAGCGTTCACGCAAGGTGCACCGGCGCGCCGGATAGCGGTCGGAACGGCCTCCACGACGTTCGGGACAGGGCTGGGACATGCCCGCTATCCGTTCTTCACCGTGCGCCCGCAGACTGGCTGTTACTGCTCAAGACCCGTCCGTAGGCTTACCTGTTCGAGGTAGGCTCGGCCGGTCGGCGACGCTGGCGAGATGGTAAGGAGTGACCAGGGATGACGGCCGGGAACAACGGCACGAGCAAGCCCGAGGACGACGATCCCTTCGGCTATCTGTACGAGGACGGCCAGGCGGCAGCAGCCGCCCAGCGCGGCCAGGGCGGTTACGGCTACCCCGGCCCGGCCGCCCAGCCCGGCGTGCCCAGGACGTCGTACAACCAGGTCAGGGCGGTCGGCGACCGCCGCCAGGCGGCTCCGCCACAGCAGCCCCAGTACGGCCAGCAGGCCCCGTACGGTCAGCAGCAGCCCCAGTACGGCGGCCAGCAGCAGGCGTACGGCCAGGCCCCCTACGGCCAGCAGCCGCACCCCTCGCAGGCCCATCTCGGTGGCCCGCCCACCCAGGTCCCGGGCCAGCGCGGACGCGGCAGCGGCGGCGGCCCGAACACCAAGGGACTGCTGATAGCGGCCGTCGCCGTGGTCGCGGTGGTAGTGATAGGCATCACGGCCGCGCTGCTCTCCAACACCGACGACAACACCAAGGACGACACGGCGACACCCACGGCGGGCCCCTCCGCCGAGACCTCCCCGTCGGCCGAACCGAGCGGCGACGCCTCCGAGGGAACGGACGCGGCGGCCTCCGGCGAACTCCCCAGGAGCGACGCGGCGACCGTGAAACTCACCTCTCCCGCGACCACTTCCACGGATATCCCGGGAGCCAAGGGTGAGAACGGCGCTTATGTACTGCTGAACAGCCCGGGCGCCGGCGCGACGTGGACGTTCGACGTCCCCAAGAGCGGTAAATACACGCTCAATGTGACGTTCGGTGTGCCTGGCAAGGATGCTGATGCCACACTCGCGATCAACGGCGAGGCTCAGACCCGACCGCTGAACCTGGGTAACTTCGCGAAGGCGTCCGAGGGCGCCTGGGACAAGGGCTGGACCCACACGTGGGCGAATGTCCAGCTCAATGAGGGCAGCAACAGCATCGGAATATCCTGCCAGGACGGAAATAAATGTGAATTCGCGCTGGATCAGTTCAGCCTCGAAGAGGGCTGGCGGACCAGCTGATCGGTTGATGGGATTTCCCTGTGCTCATGTGCACGAGGGAAGCCCGTCAACCATTTCTGGTGTGGCAGATAGATCGTCCGCGGCCTGTTGGGGATCCGTCTGAACGCCCGGTGGATCCGAGATATTCGCAGCCCCTGGTCCCCGGCGCCTCACGCCCCCGGGCGGCGGTCCGTCACCTTTACCTTCGGGAGCAGTTCCTCGTACGCCGTGGTGTCGAACCCGCCCGCGACCGGGGCCAGTACCGTCGCCGTGGACAGGGCGACCGCGCGGCTCAGGCGGGTGGGCCAGGGGAGGCGTTCGACGAGGCCCGAGAGGATTCCGGCGACGACGGAGTCGCCCGCGCCGGTGGGGTTGCCCTGGGCCGGGGCGGGTGGGGTGGCCTGCCAGATGCCGTCCGGGGTGACCGCGAGGACGCCGTCGGGGCCCAGTGAGGCGATGACGGTGTGGGCGCCCCTGCGGCGGGTGTCGTGTGCGGCGCGCAGCGGATCGCGGGCGCCGGTGAGCTGGGCCAGTTCGTCCGCGTTCGGCTTCACCAGATCGGGCCGGGCCGCGACGCCCCGGCGCAGCGGTTCGCCGCTGGTGTCGAGGAGTACGGGTACGCCGAGGGCCCGCGCCCTGCGGATCAGCTCCGCGTACGCGCCGACATGGATGCCCGGCGGCAGGCTGCCGCACAGGGCGACCGCTTCGGCGCCGGCCACGAGCCGGTCGTAACCGCTCAGGAACGCCGTCCACTCGCCGGTCGAGACGGTCGGACCCGCCTCGTTGAGCCGGGTGGTGCGGCCGGTCGCCGCGTCGACGACGGTGATGGTGCGGCGGGTGGACCCGGAGATCGGGACCAGCGCGTCCACCGGCCGTACGACACCCCGGCCTCCGCAGCCGCCCAGCAACTCCCGGACCACATCGCCGGTTCGGCCGCCGGCGAACCCCGTCACCACCGTCTCGTGACCGAGCGCGGCGAGCACGCGTGCGACGTTCAGCCCCTTGCCGCCCGCGCGTTCGACGACCTCGCCGACGCGGTGTGTGGTGTGCGGGACGAGTCCGTCCGTACGGTAGGTGATGTCCAGCGCGGTGTTGAGCGTGACCGTCAGGATCATCGGGTTTCTCCTGGGAACGCGCTCGCTCGGCCGACTGTGGGGCCGATCATCCCAAAAAGAAGGCGGTCGGCCCAGTCCCCCGGCCGACTTGTCCGGCATATGTCGTTGAGGAGATCGGAAGTGAACCGGAATGCCCTGACTGTCAGGGCGCTTGGGGTCCGGTGCGGGTCTCGATCCGGGGCTCGCGTACCCAATCACCCTTGTGCAGGACACCCCTGACGGAGTATCCGGAATCCAGGATCACCAGATCCGCGTCCTTGCCGGGCTCCAGGGAGCCGATCCTGTCGTACAGCCCGAGCAGCTTCGCCGGGTTGCCGGAGATCGCCCGGACGACGGACTCCACCGGCAGCCGGTCCACGGTCACCGCCCGCCGGAACGCGGTGTCCAGTGTCAGCGTCGAGCCGGCGATCGAACCGCTCTCCACCAGCCGGGCGACCCCGTCCCTGACCTCGACATCGAGCGGGCCGAGGCGGTAGCGCCCGTCGCCGAAGCCCGCCGCGTCCATCGCGTCCGTGATGAAGGCGACCCGGTCCGCGCCCGCGCGGTGGAACGCCAACTCCAGTGCGGCCGGGTGCAGATGCGTACCGTCGTTGATCAGCTCGACGGTGACCCGCGCGTCCTCCAGCAGCGCCGCGACCGGCCCGGGAGCGCGGTGGCCGAACGGCGGCATCGCGTTGAAGAGATGCGTCGCCACCCGCGCGCCCGCGTCGATCGCCTCGGCCGTCTGCTCGTACGTTGCGTCCGTGTGCCCGATCGCGGCGATCACACCGTGCTCCACCAGCAGCCGTACGGACTCGACGCCGCCAGGGAGTTCGGTGGCGAGCGTCATCATCCTGGCCGTGCCGCGTGCCGCGTCGACCAGCTTGCGCACCTCGGCCGGGTCGGGGTGGCGCAACAACTCCTCGCTGTGCGCGCCCTTTCGGCAGGGGGAGATGAACGGGCCCTCGAAGTGGACCCCGGCCAGATCGCCCTGTTCGACCAGCTCGGAGAGCAGCCCGGCGCGCCGGGCGAGGGAATCCATCTCGCCGGTGACCAGGGACGCGACGAGCGTGGTGGTGCCGTGCGCGCGGTGCGTACGGATTCCGGTGAGTACGTCGGCCACGGAGCCCGAGGCGAACGAGGCACCGCCGCCGCCGTGGTTGTGGAGGTCCACGAAGCCCGGGACCACCGTCCAGTCGGCGGGCAGGTCCAGCCGTACGGCGTCGTCCGGAGCGGTGGCCGCGAGGGTGCCGCCCTCGACGATCACCCGCCCGCCGTCCACGGTCCCGGCGGGCAGGACGACCCGCGCTCCGGCGAGGACGGTGACGGTGCTCCGGGTGGCTCCGGCGCGTGCGGGCATCAGGCGGTTACCTCCGAGGTGAGGGGGACGGAGAGAGGGGACGGGCCGGCCGCCGGCAGCTCCCAGGCCAGCAGCCCCGCGCCCAGACAGCCCGCCGCGTCCCCGAGGGCCGCCGGGACGATCCGGGGCACCCGCTGGAAGGTGACGCGCGCCTCGACCGCCTCCCGCAGCGGTACGAACAGGGTCGCCCCGGCCTCGGCCAGCCCGCCGCCGACGATCAGGACCCGCGGGTCCAGCAGGGTGAGCGCGGTGACCAGACCGGCGGCGAGCGTGTCGACCGCGGCGCGCCATACCCGTACCGCTCGGGGATCGCCGGACTCCACGGCCCGCGCACAGCCCGCCGCGTCCGCCGCCGGATCGCCGCTCGCCGCCGCCCAGACGCGGGACACGGCGGCGGCGGAGGCCAGGGTCTCCAGGCAGCCGCGCTGGCCGCAGCCGCACGCCGGGCCGTCGGGGCGGACCACGACATGGCCGATCTCGCCCGCCGCGCCGTGCGCGCCCGCCTCCACGGCACCGTCGATCCCGATCGCCCCGGCGATCCCGGTGCCGAGCGCCACGAACAGGAACCGGTCGGCGCCCCGGCCCGCGCCGAGCCGCCCCTCGGCGAGCCCGCCCGCGCGTACGTCGTGGCCGAGCGCGACCGGTACGCCGCCGAGCCGCGCCCCGAGCAGTGCGCGCAGCGGTACGTCCCGCCAGCCGAGGTTGGCGGCGTACCGCGCGATGCCGCGTTCCGCGTCGATGATGCCGGGGACGGCGACCCCGGCGGCCGAGGCGCTCCGGCCCAAGTGCCGTACGCCGTGGGCGCGCAGGTCCGCCGCGAAGCCGAGCACGGACTCCACCACGGCCTCGGGCCCGCGCCCCCGGTCGGTGGGCCGGCGCGCCTCGTACAGCAGAGCGCCGTCCGCCCCGACGAGGGCGCCCTTCATTCCCGTGCCGCCCACATCCAGGGCGATGACGTGTCTCACGGGGTCAGTCTCCCGCGTACACGGGGAAGAGGTCTAGTCCACTATCCGTCGATCTTCCCGCCGGTCTTCGTGCCGTCTTCCTGATGATCTTTACGGAGAGAGGGAGGGGAAAGCCGGGGCAGACGTTGCCGAAGCGAAACCGCCCCCATGTAGCACTCAAACCTCCGGATGGGGGAAAATCGTTTCCTTCGGACGCTTGATAACAGTGCGTCACGGGATCCGATGGGGATGCCCAGAGGGCCGTCCGGCCTCGGCCGGACATCGCGGACCTCGATCGCGCGAAGGAACTAAAGGCGGGAACAGAGCTGTGCGACAGCGC
Source organism: Streptomyces sp. NPDC088554 (assembly GCF_044752945.1). Taxonomy (NCBI): domain Bacteria; kingdom Bacillati; phylum Actinomycetota; class Actinomycetes; order Kitasatosporales; family Streptomycetaceae; genus Streptomyces; species Streptomyces sp. NPDC088554. Next base: position 37,271 of record NZ_JBIVMF010000015.1, read on the forward strand.
TATCACGGAATGACCGCGGCGATAGCCGCACTGGGCATGACTATGGCGCTGGCGGGCTGCGGCGGTTCGGGAGCGGGGGACGGCGACGTCACCCTCAAGCTGCTCGCCGCGGATTACGGCACCAACTCCGACAACAGCTCCGAGAAGTACTGGCAGGCGCTGGCGACGCAGTTCGAGGCCCAGAACCCCGGGATCAGGATCGAGGTCAAGATCCGCCCCTGGAAGACCATCGACACGGACGTCGCCACCCTGGTCAAGGAGGGCAAGGCCCCGGACATCGCGCAGATCGGTTCGTACTCCAACTACGCCAAACAGGGCAAGCTCTACAGCGCGGACGAGCTGCTCTCCATCCCCACCCAGGCGAACTTCCTCTCGCAGCTCTCCGAGGCGGGCAAGGTCAACCGCGTCCAGTACGGGATGCCCTTCGCCGCCTCCACCCGGCTGCTCTTCTACAACGAGCGGCTCTTCGAGAACGCCGGGCTGACGGGCGCCCCGAAGGACTGGGCCGACATCAAGTCCGACGCCGAGGCGCTCAAGCGGCTGGGCGTGACCACTCCGATCGCGCTGCCGCTGGGCTCGGAGGAGGCGCAGAGCGAGACCCTGATGTGGCTGCTGGCAGGCGGCGGCGGTTACACGGACACGGCGGACGGCTCGTACAGCATCGGCTCGCAGGCGAACATCGGGACCTTCCGGTGGCTCCAGAAGGACCTCGTCGGGGCGGGGCTGACCGGCCCGGTCGCCCCCGGCCAGCTCGACCGCGCCCAGGCGTTCAAGGCGTTCACCAGCGGCCAGGTCGGGATGCTCAACGGGAACTCCGCGCTGCTCGACGAGGCGAAGCGGCAGGGCATCAAGGTCGGTACGGTGCCGCTGCCGGGCGTGAACGGCAAGGCCAGGTCGACCATGGGCACCACCGACTGGGTGATGGCCTTCAAGCAGAACAACCACCGCCAGGAGATCGGCCGGTTCCTGGACTTCGCGTTCCAGGACAAGAACGTCCTGAGCTTCGTCGGGCAGTACGACCAGCTGCCGGTGACGTACAGCGCGAGCGAGAAGATGGCCGGCGACGCGAAGTACGCGGATCTGAACAAGTTCCTCGCCACGCTGTCCGCGTCCGAACTCTTCCCGTACGGGAAGAACTCGTGGTCGACCGTGGCCGAGAGCCTGAAGAAGAACATCGGCAAGGCGGTCGAGCCCGGCGGCAGTCCCTCGGGCGTCCTCGGCCAGATCGCGCGTGACGCGGCTGCGGCGGAGGCGTCGGAGTAGCGGGTGGGTTTCGGAGTAGCGCGTGGGTTAGCGTGACATGGCTATGACCGCTTCCGATTCCCCTTCCTCCGCCTCTGACGAGAGTGGTCCGGGCGACGGGGGTGGTCCCGACGACGAGCCCTCGCTCTCCGAACGGGACCGCGCCGTCCTCGCCGTGGAGCGGCGCGGCTGGCCGGGCACCGGCGCCAAGGAACGCGCGATCAGGGAGCAGCTCGGCCTGTCGCCGACGCGCTACTACCAGCTGCTGAGCGCGCTGCTCGACGACCCGCTGGCCCTGGCGCACGACCCGGTGACGGTGAACAGACTGCGCCGGGTCAGGGACGCGCGCAGAGAGCGCAGATGAAGGGCGGGGGTGTGCGCGCCGGTGGTGCCCTGTTGTCCTCCGTACGCCCTCCGCGGGCGCTGATACGCCGTTAAGGTCGGAGTATGGGCAGCAATCCGCACCCCCTTCCCGCGCATCCGACCACCCCCGCCGGCGTCGATGGCCTGGCCGCGCTTCTGGCCCGGCCCGACAAGGCCGTCGTGGCCCTCGACTTCGACGGCACCCTCGCCGAGATCGTCCCCGACCCCGAACAGGCCCGCGCCCACCCGCGCGCCGTCCCGGCGCTGGCCGCGCTGGCACCGTATGTCGCGTCGGTCGCGGTGATCACCGGCCGCCCGGCCGGAGTGGCGGTACGGTACGGCGGCTTCGCCGGTGTGCCGGGCCTGGAGCACCTGGTGGTCCTCGGCCATTACGGCGCCGAGCGCTGGGACGCGGTCTCCGGCACCGTACGCGCCCCCGCCCCGCACGAGGGCGTCGCCGCCGTCCGCGCCGAACTCCCCGGATTCCTCGACCGGTTCGGCGCCTGGCGCGGCACCTGGATAGAGGAGAAGGGCCGGGCCGTCGCGGTCCACACCCGCCGCGCGGGCGACCCACAGGCCGCCTTCGAGGCCCTGCGCGACCCGCTGAACGAGCTGGCAGCCCGCCACGGCCTGATCGTCGAGCCCGGCCGACTGGTCCTGGAGCTGCGGCCGCCCGGCATGGACAAGGGCGTCGCGCTGAGCGAGTACGTACGCGAGACGGGCGCCGAAACGGTCCTCTACGCGGGCGACGACCTGGGCGACCTGCCCGCCTACGCGGCGGTGGAGAAACTCCGCTCGGACGGCCACCCCGGCCTTCTCGTGTGCAGCGGTTCGGAAGTCCCGGAACTCGCCGAACGCGCCGACCTCCTCCTGCCGGGCCCGGCGGCGGTGGTCGACTTCCTGGCGGCGGTGGCCGCGCGCCTGGGCTGAGCGGCCGGGCCGCGCGGCTGCGGGGGACCGGCTCCCGCGCCGCGCGCCCGGGGTGGGCGGAGCGCGACCGGTCAGGCCCGCTGCAGCGCCTCCAGCTGGTCCAGGAACCACCGCTGCGGCGGCAGCGCCGTCGCCGCCGCGCTCAGGCGTTTGGCGCGTTCCAGGCGGTCGCCCTCGGGCAGGGTCAGGGCCTCGTGCAGGGCGGCGGCGGTGGCGTTGATGTCGTACGGGTTCACCACGAGGGCGTCCTCGCCCAGCTCCTCGTACGCGCCCGCCTCCCGCGACAGCACCAGCGCGGCGCCGCGCTCGGAGAGGACGGGGATCTCCTTCGCCACCAGGTTCATCCCGTCGCGGATGGGGTTGACGAGGGCGACGTCCGCCAGCCGGTAGGCGGCCAGCGAGCGGGCGAAGTCGTCGCGGACATGGAGGACGACCGGGGTCCAGTCGTCCGTACCGAACTCGGCGTTGACCTCCTCCGCGACCCGCTGGACCTCCGCCGTGTAGTCGCGGTAGACCGCCAGGTCCTGGCGGGAGGGGTAGGCGAAGGCGACATGGACGACGCGCCCGCGCCATTCGGGGTGCTCGGCCAGCAGCAGCCGGTAGGAGAACAGACCGCGGACGATGTTCTTCGACAGCTCCGTGCGGTCCACCCGGACGATCGTCTTCCGCTCCGTCCCGTCCGGCGCCCGGCCGATCTGCTCGCGCAGCGTCACCATGCGCTCGGCCACGTCCGGCCGGTGCGCGCGCTCGCGCAGGAAGCCGGCGTCGGCGCCCAGCCCGTGCACCCCGAGCGTGGTGCGCATCCGATTCGGTCCCGTCCGGGGATGGAGGATGTGCGGCTCCTCGCCCTCCGGCCGGTACGACACGAAGTCGTAGCGGCCCAGCACCGACGCGGCACACGTCTGGAAGGCCCCCGCCCACCGATGGGTCAGGAACCCCAGCCGGTCCGCGCCGAGCATCCCCCGCAGCAGCTGCTCGGCGATGTCGTCCGGCAGCATCCGGAAGTATGCGTACGGCGCCCACGGGGTGTGCGAGAAGTGCCCGATCCGCAGATCGGGGCGGAGCTCCCGGAGCATCCCCGGCACCAGCGCCAGGTGGTAGTCCTGGACGAGGACGGCCGCGCCGTCCGCCGCCTCGTCGGCCAGGGCCTCGGCGAAGGCGCGGTTGTACGTCTCGTACGACGCCCACTGCGCGCGGAACTCCGGGCCGAAGGACGGCTCCAGCGGGGTCTGGTAGAGCAGATGGTGGACGAACCAGAGCGTGGAGTTGGCGACGCCGTTGTACGCGTCCGCGTACACCCCGGGGTCGATCCCGAGCATGCGGACGCGCCGGCCACCCGTGTCGGCCGGGTCGAGGCGGCCTTCCGTACGCCGCACGGCCTCCCGGTCACCGTCCCCGAGCGCCGCGCAGACCCACACGGCGTCCGCGTCCGAGTCGATGGCCGACAGCCCGGACACCAGCCCGCCACCACCGCGCCGCGCCTCCAGCTCGCCGTCGGCCCGCAGGGTGTACGAGACGGGGCCGCGGTTGGACGCGACGAGGACCCGCGCGGGGTTCGCGTGCGCTGTGGATCCTTCGGACTGCTCGGACTGCTCGGACTGATCGGAGGCCATGTGCCGAAACCTAGCCCGTCAGGGAAACGCTCAAACGTACGGGCGTATCTACGCCAACTCTCAGTCGCGGCGCCCGCGCGTGGCGGCCAGCGCGACTGCCCCCGCCCCCGTCAGCGCCAGTGCCACCCCGCCCAGCAGCCACAACCGCTCGGCGGTCGAGCCGGTGTGCGCGAGCTGTCCGTAGGGGTGCCCGTGCGCGTCCGCCAGTGTTTCCAGTGTTCCGATCAGCTGCTGCCGCACAACAGAAAATGGGTGCATAAGGCATTAATTTAGACAGCTGATCCGAAAATGTGCTGTTACGCCGCGCGGCCTGCCGTGTACTCCGCGATCTCCCGCATCGGCGGCCGCTCCTCCGTGTCCACGGCATGCGTACGCGGTACGAAACCATCGGCGCCCCGCTCGAACTGGGTCAGCAGCGGCCGTACCAGATGCCCCCGCGAGAGCCGTAGCTGCGCCGTACGGTAGATCGCCGCCGCCATCCGCCCCAGCGCCCGGTCGTCCTGGTGGCGGTGGAGCCGTACCCCCACATCGACCTGCGCCAGCGCGTCGAGGCCGACCGTGTGCAGCGCGTCCACCAGCAGGCCCAGCTCCACGCCGTACCCGACCGGGAACGGCAGCCGCTCCAGCAGCGACCGCCGCGCCGCGTACTCACCGCCCAGCGGCTGGACGAAGCCGGCCAGCCGGGGCCAGTGCAGATTCAGCAGCGGGCGCGCGACCAGCTCTGTCACCCGCCCGCCCTGGCCACCCGCGCCCGCGCCTCCGTCCACGTCCGCGCCTTTGCCCAGCGGGCGGTCGTACATCGCCTTGACGAACTGCACCTCGGGCTCGGTGAGCAGCGGGCCCACGGTCCCGGAGACGAAGTCCGCAGAGAACTCCCGCAGGTCGGCGTCCACGAAACACACGATGTCGCCGCTCGTCACCAGCAGCGACCGCCACAGCACCTCGCCCTTGCCGGGGAGCGCGGGCAGCCGCGGAAGTATCGCGTCCCGGTGCACCACCCGCGCGCCCGCGGCGGCGGCGACCTCGGCCGTACGGTCGGTGGAGCCGGAGTCGATCACCACCAGCTCGTCGACCAGCGGCACCGGCCCCGCGCCCGGCCCTGCCGCCGCGCCGGCCGTTCCCGGCTCTGTCCTCGCCATCAGTTCCCGCCGGATCACCGAGACGATCTCGCCGACCGTCTCCTCCTCGTTCAGCGCCGGAAGCACCACGCTCACCGTGGTGCCGCGCGCGGCTTTCGCCGCCAGCAACCGGGCGGGCGTACGGTCGGCAGCTGACCAGGAACGCCTGGTCAGCCAGCGGTCCACCTCTTCCAGCACGTTCGGTACTCCCTGGGCTGATCCATAGAACCGCGATACATGTGATCCATCTCGCGGTGCGGACGACTATCTCAACGGTCCGCGCCTTCGGTTACAGTCTTGAACAACACCGATGACCACCGCATGCCGGGGTCCGTGGTGACAAACGCGCCGGACCCCGGGTCCGGCGCCATAGCGCTCATCCAGAGGGACAGAGGGAACGGCCCGTTGAAGTCCCGGCAACCCTCCCGCCGACCGCGAGGTCAGGTGGGGAAGGTGCCAATTCCGTCTTGTGGCGAAGTACGCCGCGAGGAAGATGAGGAGAAAGGGCCTCGCCATCATGGCTGTGCAGACCGTCCGGACGAATGACGGCAAGAGCGGTACCGACGCCGCGGAAACTTCCGGCATCGCGGAGACCGCCGCGAAGATCTCCATCGATCTCGGACCCGCCGCCGCGCTTTCCTGCCGCGAATGCGGAGAGCGTTTCGACCTCGGGCCGATCTTCGCCTGTGCGAGCTGTTTCGGGCCGCTCGAAGTCGCGTACGACCTGCCGAGCGGCACCCCTGACGAGCTGAAGAAGCGCATCGCGGAGGGCCCGAACAACATCTGGCGTTACGCGCCGCTGCTGCCCGTCCCCGCCGATGTGGCCACCAAGCCCAACATCAACCCCGGCTTCACCAAGCTGGTCAAGGCCGACAACCTCGCCCGCGAGCTGGGCGTCACCGGCGATCTGCACATCAAGGACGACTCCGGGAACCCGACGCACTCCTTCAAGGACCGCGTCGTCGCCATCGCCGTCGAGGCCGCCCGCGCCTTCGGCTTCACCACCCTCTCCTGCTCCTCCACCGGCAACCTCGCGGGAGCGGTCGGCGCCGCCGCCGCCCGCGCCGGCTTCCGCTCCTGCGTGTTCATCCCGCACGACCTGGAGCAGGGCAAGGTCGTCATGGCGGCCGTGTACGGCGGTGAACTGGTCGGTATCGAGGGCAATTACGACGACGTCAACCGCTTCTGCTCCGAACTGATCGGCGACCCGCTCGGCGAGGGCTGGGGCTTCGTCAACGTCAACCTCCGCCCGTACTACGGCGAGGGCTCCAAGACGCTCGCGTACGAGATCTGCGAGCAGCTCGGCTGGGAGCTGCCCGACCAGCTCGTCATCCCGATCGCCTCCGGATCGCAGCTCACGAAGATCGACAAGGGGCTCCAGGAGCTGATCAAGCTGGGCCTGGTCGAGGACAGGCCGTACAAGATCTTCGGCGCCCAGGCCGAGGGCTGCTCGCCGGTGTCCGCCGCCTTCAAGGCCGGCCACGACGTCGTACGCCCGCAGAAGCCGGACACCATCGCCAAGTCCCTGGCGATCGGCAACCCGGCGGACGGCCCGTACGTCCTGGACATCGCCCGTCGTACCGGCGGAGCGGTCGAGGACGTCAACGACGAGCAGATCGTCGACGCGATCAAGCTGCTGGCGCGCACCGAGGGGATCTTCGCGGAGACGGCGGGCGGGGTGACCGTCGGCGTGACGAAGAAGCTCATCGAGGCCGGTCTCCTCGACCCGACCCTCACCACCGTGGTCCTGAACACCGGCGACGGCCTCAAGACCCTGGACGCCGTGGCACCCACGACCGGGCCGACGGCGACGATCAGGCCGAGCCTCGAAGCGTTCCGCGCGGCGGGCCTGGCGAGCGACGCGGCGAGCTGACCCGGCTCCCGCCCGGTCCGGCTCTCCTCCCCTCGCCGATCTTCCACCTCTCCTTCGTCGATCTTCCTTCCCTTCCCGGAAAGGCACCCTCATGAGCGTCAAGGTCCGTATCCCCACCATCCTCCGCACCTACACGGGTGGCCAGGCAGAAGTCCCGGCGGAGGGCGCGACGCTTTCCGAGGTCATCCAGTCCCTGGAGACCAACCACCCGGGCATCGCCGCCCGCGTCCTGGACGACCAGGGCAAGCTGCGGCGCTTCGTCAACGTGTACGTCAACGACGACGACGTCCGCTTCGAACAGGGCCTGGAGACCGCGACCCCCGCCGGCGCCGGCATCTCGATCATCCCGGCGGTCGCGGGCGGCTGAGTCGCGCAAATCTTCGTACGAGCGTGATCGGAATGGCCCTCTCCGGGAAAACGGAGGGGGCCATTCTGAATGATTGAGCACGCTAGAGTGGGGGAACGCCCCTCCTTTTTCGGCGCCGCTCCGATGTCACTCGCTCCCGAGCGCATACGAGAACGCGACAACATGGGGCTCGACTCCAGGTGTCGTTTGTGCGGTACGTGGCCTTTGTCCGGCCCGACTTGCCCTGGATCGCTGCGAATTCAACGCTATGCGTGTTCGGCCACGCCTTCGGCCACGGCCAGATTTCTCGTCCGATTGACCTGTTGCAGAGGGCAGTTGGGCAGATACATTCAGCCGCGGTCGACGCGTTCCGGCGCGAAGTGTGGCCCCGTGCAAGGGCCAGTAATAGGGGAGTTAGGCATGGCTCAGGGCACCGTCAAGTGGTTCAACGCGGAGAAGGGCTACGGCTTCATCGCGGTAGACGGTGGTGCGGATGTATTCGTCCACTACAGCGCGATTCAGATGGACGGTTACCGCACCCTTGAAGAAGGTCAGCGAGTGGAGTTCGAGATCTCGCAGGGCCAGAAGGGTCCGCAGGCGGACATGGTCAAGCTCGCCGTCTGATTCCGGCGCGATCGGCCACCGACGCACTCACACGCGTACTCATGCTCACGCACGAGGGGTCCGCGTCCCGCACCTGGGACGCGGGCCCTCGTGCGTCGCGGGTGCGGTGCCCGGTGCGGTGGTCCCTCGCGGAGGGGCGACGCCCGCCACCCCTCAAGGACGCCCTTCGGGCGCTTGCGCCCACCCGTCGCCCGGCCACCACCCCCCCAAGGATGCCCTTCGGGCGCTTGCACTCTCGGGGGTCGAGTGCTAATTATTGGCGTTAGCACTCTGCAGGTGAGAGTGACAACTTAAGGACCGGGTCGGTGAGGCCCGAAGAGCCGATGGGGCAAGGAACCAGCGGCTCTCAGGCCGTCCGTCGCGGGCGCCAGCGCGGTCCGGAGCAATCCTTCCCCCAAGCTCGCAGCGTGCGTTCGAGGCGGGGGAGACCCGATCTGTCCGGGAGGACCACTTCACATGGCCAAGATCATCGCGTTCGACGAGGAGGCACGGCGCGGTCTCGAGCGCGGGATGAACCAGCTCGCCGACGCCGTCAAGGTCACCCTTGGTCCCAAGGGGCGCAACGTCGTCCTTGAGAAGAAGTGGGGCGCCCCCACGATCACCAACGATGGTGTTTCCATCGCCAAGGAGATCGAGCTCGAGGACCCGTACGAGAAGATCGGCGCCGAGCTGGTCAAGGAAGTCGCCAAGAAGACGGACGACGTCGCCGGTGACGGTACGACCACCGCGACCGTGCTCGCCCAGGCGCTCGTCCGCGAGGGCCTGCGCAACGTAGCCGCCGGCGCCAACCCGATGGCCCTCAAGCGTGGCATCGAGAAGGCCGTCGAGGCCGTCTCCGGTGCGCTGCTGGAGCAGGCCAAGGACGTGGAGACCAAGGAGCAGATCGCTTCGACCGCCTCCATCTCCGCCGCTGACACCCAGATCGGCGAGCTGATCGCCGAGGCCATGGACAAGGTCGGCAAGGAAGGCGTCATCACCGTCGAGGAGTCCCAGACCTTCGGGCTGGAGCTTGAGCTGACGGAGGGCATGCGCTTCGACAAGGGCTACATCTCGGCGTACTTCGCCACGGACATGGAGCGTATGGAGGCGTCGCTCGACGACCCGTACCTCCTGATCGTCAACTCCAAGATCGGCAACGTGAAGGACCTCCTTCCGCTGCTGGAGAAGGTCATGCAGTCGGGCAAGCCCCTGCTGATCATCGCGGAGGACGTCGAGGGCGAGGCGCTGTCGACCCTGGTCGTCAACAAGATCCGTGGCACCTTCAAGTCCGTCGCCGTCAAGGCACCGGGCTTCGGCGACCGCCGCAAGGCCATGCTCAACGACATCGCCATCCTCACCGGCGGTACGGTCATCTCCGAGGAGGTCGGCCTCAAGCTGGAGAACGCCGGTCTCGACCTGCTGGGCCGCGCCCGCAAGGTCGTCATCACCAAGGACGAGACCACCATCGTCGACGGTGCCGGTGACAGCGACCAGGTCGCCGGTCGGGTCAACCAGATCCGCGCCGAGATCGAGAACAGCGACTCGGACTACGACCGCGAGAAGCTCCAGGAGCGCCTGGCGAAGCTCGCGGGCGGCGTGGCCGTCATCAAGGCCGGTGCCGCGACCGAGGTCGAGCTGAAGGAGCGCAAGCACCGCATCGAGGACGCGGTGCGCAACGCCAAGGCCGCCGTCGAGGAGGGCATCGTCGCCGGTGGTGGCGTGGCTCTGCTCCAGGCTTCCTCGGTCTTCGAGAAGCTTGAGCTGACGGGCGACGAGGCCACTGGTGCCGCGATCGTCAAGCTCGCGCTGGAGGCTCCGCTCAAGCAGATCGCCGTCAACGGTGGCCTTGAGGGCGGCGTCGTCGTCGAGAAGGTCCGCAACCTGACGGTCGGCCACGGCCTGAACGCCGCGACCGGTGAGTACGTCGACATGATCGCCGAAGGCATCATCGACCCCGCGAAGGTGACGCGCTCCGCGCTGCAGAACGCCGCCTCCATCGCGGCGCTCTTCCTCACCACCGAGGCCGTTATCGCCGACAAGCCCGAGAAGGCCGGCGCCGCTCCGGCCGGTGGCGGCATGCCCGGCGGTGACATGGACTTCTGATCGACCGGGGCCCCGGCCCCAGTGGATCAACCGTCCTGACGGAGGGCGGCACCTCTTTCCGAAGAGGTGCCGCCCTTCGGCGTTCCCGCGGTCTCGGGTGGTTCAGCGGATGCCGCGAATGCGTGTCACCGACAGCGCGCCGACCGCGGCGAGAGCCGCGGCGACCGCGAAGAAGAGCGGGTAGTTCTCGCCTCCGGCGACGACCAGCACCACCGAGACGACGGCCGGGGCCAGGCTCTGGGGCAGGGCGTTGGCTATGTTCATGACGCCGAGGTCCTTGGCCGCGGTGTCCGGGTCGGGCAGCACCTCGGTGACCAGGGCGAGGTCGACCGCGTAGAACATGCCGCCACCGAGCCCGATGAGGACCTGCGCGAGGACGACGGCGGTGAAGCCGGGCGCGAGCGCCAGCACCACCAGACCGGCCACGACCACCAGGCTGCTGCCGAGGATGAAGGGCTTGCGGGCACCCACCCGGTCGGACAGCCAGCCGCTGACGGCCGCGGCGCCGGCGTTGCAGAGGTAGGTGATGACGATCAGCGTCGAGACCTTGGCGGCTACCTCGGAGTCGCTGACGCCGAAGTCGGCGGTGAGGTAGTACGCGAGGTACGAGGTCGGCGCGATCATGCCGAAGGTGACCAGGAACTTGGAGACCCAGGCCCAGCCGAAGTCCCGGTGCTCGACCGGGTTCGTCCAGAAGCTTCCCGCGAACTCCTTGACGGAGAACGGCTCGGGGGCCGTGGCCAGCGGCTTGTCCTCCATCGTCACCGCGAAGCAGCCCACGAGGACGATGGCGAGCACCGCCGGTACGAGGAACTGCACTCTGGCGTCGGCCACTTGCCCCGCGAGTGTCGCGCTGACCACGATGGCCAGGGTGAGCGCGACACCGAGCGCACCGGAGACCTTGCCGCGGTCCCGGTGGGCGACCTGGTCGGGGACGGTCGCCTGGAGGGTGGCGAGCGAGGCGTTGTAGCAGATCTGGGTGATGATCCAGCCGAGGAGAATGACCGGGATCGACGGTACGAAGGCGATCAGCGCGAGCCCCGTCAGCCCGCCGACGACCCCGCCGATCAGCCAGGGACGGCGGCGGCCGAGCCGGGATGTCGTCCGGTCCGAGAGCCGACCCACGAGCGGGTTGGCGATCAGGGCGAAGATGGCGCCGACACCGAGCACCAGGCTGAGGCTGGAGGTCTTGTTGTCCGGATCCACCTCGGCGACGCGCAGCGCCATGGTGACGAGGACCGGTGTCATCAGGGCGCCGAAGAGGCCGAACTGCGCCAGGAAGACCTTGGGGACGAAGCCGGGCGGAGTGGCTGCCGGGCCGGTGTGTTCACCGTGCGCACTGTGCTGGACGTCTTCGACGGCACGGGTACCCGCAGGCGCTCCCGCGCTGCTGATGACATCCGTGACCGATCCCGGGGCAGCGGGGGGAATGACCTGATCCACAGCCGGACCTCCTCGTTGAGGCAAAGCGGAATGTTGCCTGAAATAGTGCCCGCAGAGGCCTCATTTGCGGTAGGTGCCGTTGTGCGTTCGTCATTCACGTGCGCGCTGCGGAGCGTTAGGCTCGGGCGATGGCAGTCAACGACGGCGTGCGGCAGGGTGGGCGTTCGGTCCGGGCGGCGAATCGACGCGCGGAGATCATCCAGGCCGCCCTGGAGATCATCTCCGAGCGCGGCTACCGGGGGACGTCCATCGCCGCCGTGGCCGAGCGCGCGGGGCTGACCCAACAGGGCCTGCTGCACCACTTCCCCGGCAAAGAGGCGCTGATGGTCGCCGTGTTGGAGGCCCGCGACCAGTGGGACATGGCCTCCGCCGCCACCAAGGGCGACCCCTGGCCGTTGGAGACCCTCGCGCAGCTCGTCGAGTACAACGCGACCCGGTCCGGCGTCGTCCAGACCTTCACCGTCCTGGCCGGTGACAGCGTCACCGAGGGGCATCCGGCCCGCGAATTCTTCGAGAACCGCTACGAGCACGTCCGTACGGCGCTCGCCGACTCACTCCGCAAGGAGTACGGCGACCACCTGGCCCACGGACTCACCCCCGAGCGCGCCGCGCCCCTGCTCGTCGCCGCCATGGACGGCCTCCAGCTGCAATGGCTCATCTCCCCGGACATCGTCGACATGCCCGCCGCCTTCCGCGACTTCCTCGCCCTGCTGGCTCCCCAGAAGGACGACGACGGACGGCAGCCCGGAGAGGGCTCCGGACTCAGCGACGAGTGACGTGCGCGGGTATGGGTGCGTGTACGTGCGCGGGTACGTGCGCGGGTACGTGCGCGGGTACGTGCGCGGCGGTACGAGGCAGTAGCCGCGCCGGTCCGTCCAGCCAGGCCGACGCGGTCCCCGCTGTGACGGTGAGCCCGAACCGCTCAGGCCCCGGCCGCTCCTGCTCGACCCACCAGCGATACACACCCTCCACCTCGTCCCACAGCCGCCGCCCCCCGTACTGCCATACGGTGAACGGGCCGTCCGGCGCCCCTGCTTGATCCGCCGCGTGATCCACCGCCGCCCAGGATGTCGCGTCCGTGGTCGCGATCCACAGCCGCCGTACGACTCCGTCCACCCCGGGATCGTCCTCCCAGGTCTTCCAGACATCGGGCAGGCACAGGCCGATGGCGAAGCCCAGATCCCACGCGTCGGCGCCGATGGTGTGGGCGGGGCAGACGGTACGGGACTCGTCGGGCTGATGGGCGTCACGTACGACATCCCGGAAGATCCGCAGGTCGGTACGGTGCCCCCGCATCAGCATGAACGAGCTGTAGGGCTGGAACCGCCCCTCGGCCGCACCGTTTCGTACGGTGAGCCGCAACAGCCCCCACCCGAGCCACGGGCTCTCCCACGGGGTGAGGATCACCCCGCCGGGCTTCGTCTGCGCGATCCACGCGGGCGGTACGGAACGGACCGCGCAGGTCGAGACCGTCCGGTCGAACGGCGCCCGGCCCGGCACCCCAAGGCTCCCGTCCCCGCACACCACATCGGGGCCGAGCCCAACAGCCTTGAGCGCGGTACGGGCTCGCGCGGCCACCTCCGGGTCCACCTCGACGGAGGTGACGTTGCCGACCCCGAGCCGGTGCGCGAGAAGCCCGGCGTTCCAACCGGTCCCGGTGCCGATCTCCAGCACCGACATGCCGTCCGCCAGGGCGAGTTCCTCCAGCATGCGGAACACGATCGACGGCGCCGACGCGGAGGACGACGGCCAGATGCCGTCGCTGTCGCTGTCGACCGGCTGGGCACCGTCATTGACCTGGGTGACCACCGGAGCATCGGCATACGCGGCCCGAAGCCACCGGCCGGGGTCGGCGCTCCGGTCGCAGGGCGCGTAACCCCCGTGTCCGTCCCCCAGCCAGACCCGCTCGGGCAGAAAACGATGCCGAGCCACCGCCTCGGCGGCGGCGCGCCACTCGGGCGCCAGAGGATGACCGAGGTCTTTGTCGACAGCCTGGAGCAGGCCGCTCAACGCGCCCTGCTCCGAATCCTGTTGGTCGATGATCACTTCTCGGCTTCGCCCTTGTGCTTGGGGTCGGGCCTACTGCCTTTGGTGTCCGGATTCGGCGCGGCGGTGCCGGGGTCTTTCTTCCCGCTGTGCCGCCCGTCGCCACCTTCGCCGCCCTTGCCGGTTCCCCAGCCCATGCCGCCTCCCGATTGCTCGTGCTGGTGTGGTGACACCGAGCAACGCTAGGAGCCGCGTGCGCGCCGCTCAAGGCATTGGCGACAAGTCGCCAATGGGGCTATGCCAGGTCGCCCTTGACCTCGGTGACGAAGGTGGCCCAGGCCCCGGCCCGGAAGATGAGGGCCGGGGCGGTGGGGGTTTTGGAGTCGCGGACGGGGACTATGCCGACGAGACCATCGGCCACTTCGAGGCAATCGCCGCCGCTGCCGCCGCTGTAGGTCGACTTCCGCCACGAAGCGGCGCCGGGGAAGCCCCGGGCCACTTCCAGGCAGCTGCCGCCGCTGCCGCCGCTGTAACTGGACTTGTGCCAGGAAGCGGCGCTCAGGTCGTGCTCAGGGCTTCTGCTCTGCATGTTCGTAATCCTCCGCCACTGACTCAATCAGGGCCAAGGATGCTTCCGGCGAGAGTGCGGTGGCCCTGAGCAGATCGTAGGTCAGTTCATGCCTGGCCACCGACGCTGGATCGTCGAGCAACTGTCCTGATCCCAGGCTCTGGAGATAGGCGAGTGGGGGCGCGTCCTCAAACGCCAAGAGTTGGATGGTGCCCTCAAGTGACGCATGCGCACCCGCACCGAACGGCAGCACCTGAACGATGATCCTGCGCTGCCGGATCATCCTGGCGATATGGCGTAGCGTCGCCGCCATCACCGCAGGTCCGCCCACTGGTCGGCGCAGAATCGCCTCGTCAAGGACCGTCCACACCATCGGCCTTGTTGGATCCTTGAGAAGCTTCGCGCGGTCCAGTCGGGCCGCGATCAACTCATCGATCACATCCTCTATGGCTGTTGGCTGATACGCGCGGAATACGGCTCGTGCGTACGCCTCCGTCTGCAACAACCCGGGGATCAGCAGCGGCGCGTACTCCTTGATGACCACCGCGATGGCCTCGGCCTCCGCCGCTTCCGCGAAGTGGTCCGGGTACTTCGACTTCTTCAGCGCCTGGCAGTGGCGCTCGAAGAAGCCGTTCGTGTCGAAGGTCTTGTCGAAGTGCAGTGCGTACTCCATCTGCATCCGCCGCAGCCCCGACTCCAGTTGGCCGATGAACGAGGCGCTGAGGAAGAGCGGCCTGCCCACCTCCTCCTGGGTCAGGTTTGCCGCGTTGCGCTGGTGTCTGAGTTCGGAGCCGAGCATGGCGCGCGGCGAGGACGACGGATCGAGTGGTTTCTGTCCAGGCATGGGGATCTCCCGGTCACGCATGTCGCGGTGTTGGGCTGAAAGCTCTGTTCAGGCTAGCCATATTTCGCCACGCTGTGTGGTGGTAATCGATACGGAGCGTGGAGGTCTGGGCTCATGGCAACGCAGGACACAAGAGAGCGGAAAAGTATGACGGACGGCACCGAAGGAAAGGCCGAGGAAAGGGTCGGGGGAAAGGCTGAGGAAGGGGTGAAGTCGCATCGGTTCAACCTCATTCACTGCCCGGCGACCGGCATTCCGCACTTCACCGACGCCCGGTACGGCAGCCTCACGGCGACACCGCCCCCGGGGTGTGTGCCGAGCCACTGGGACACGTACTTCAGCCTGCGCTGCCGGCGTCCGGGGGAGACCCTGCTCGACGCTGTGGCGCCGGTGTGCGCTGAGGTCAGGGCCGAGCACGGTGTGCTGATGACCGACCTCGGTGTCGAGGGCCTGTGGGAGTGGTCCTGCGACGGCCAGGACGGCCACGGCGCCGCGATCGTCGCCCAACTGCTGCTGATGGCGGCGGACCGGGGCCAGCAGTTGGGCTACAGCGTGGACGACCTGCTGCGGTTCCTCCGTACCGCCGCCGGCTGAGAAGAGCCCGCCGAGGCTGTGAGAGCTGACGGCTGACGGCCGAGGGCAGTTGAGAGCGGCTGGGTGGCGTGCGCCCGCCCTGGGGAGCCGCTCTCACACCCTCGACGGTTCGGGTTGGGAGCCGGGCTCCGGTTTCGGTTCCGAGGCGGCTGTGGTGGCCGAGGTGGCAGAGTGGGCAGGCGAGGGCGGGGCCGGCCCCGGCTCCGTATCGACGTTCAGCTCGCTCAGCATCGTTTTCGTGAAGCCGAAGTAGTACGTCGCGACGAACCCCACCGCGTAACCGGCGAGCAGGCCGCCCGCGTATACCGCGATCACCTCGCCCAGGCCCTTGTTGCCGGACAGGAGGGGGAAGAGGGCCCAGCCCGACGGGCCGATCGCCGTCGAACCGACCGACGCGCCCAGCTGGTTGAAGAGCCCGATGAAGCCACCGCCGAAGGCGCCGCCGACGCAGGCGGTGATGAAGGGGCGCCCCAGCGGCAGGGAGACGCCGTAGATGAGGGGTTCGCCCACTCCCAGGAGCCCTGCGGGGAGGGCGGATCTGATGGTCCGGCGGATGGAGGCGTTCCGGGGAAGGCGGAGATAGACCGCCGCGCCCGCGCCCACCTGGCCCGCGCCCGCCATGGCCAGGATGGGGAGGAGAACGGTGTAGCCCTGCTGCTCGATCAGGGTGGTGTGGATGGGGATCAGGGCCTGGTGCAGGCCCAGCGTCACCAGGGGGAGGAAGAGCCCGCCGAGGACGAAGCCCGCGCCGGAACCGCCGTTCGACAGGAGCCAGCCGGTGAATTCGCCGATGGCGGTGGATACTTCACCGGCCACGTACATCAGGCCGTAGATGGTCACCAGGCCGGAGACTAGGACGGTCAGCGTCGGGGTGACCAGGACATCGAGGGACTCCGGCACCCATCTCCGGCATCGCTTCTCCACATATACGGCCAGCGCCGCCGCGCCCAGTGCCCCGAGGACACCGCCCTGGCCGGGGGAGAGCTTCTGGCCGAACGCGTCGATGTTCGCGACACCGGGGAAGACGATGATCGCGGCTACCGCGCCGCCGAGGATCGGTGTCCCGCCGAACTCCTTCGCCGTGTTGTAGCCGACGAAGACGGCGATCAGCGACATGAAACCGGATGCCAGAGCGGCGAGCGCCGGGACCACGGACGGCAGCCAATGGAGGTTGGCCAGCAGGCCGTTGAGGCCCGCGATGATGCCGCAGCCGATGAGAGCCGGGATCAGCGGGACGAAGATGTTGGCGATCCGGCGCAGGAAGAGCTTGAACGGCGTCGCGTTCCTGGCCTTCCGCTCCGCCCTGAGCGCGGCCCCCCGCGCGGCCAGCGCATCGGCGCCGGGAGGAGGCGCACCGGGAGACAGACCGGGGAGCGCCTCCGCCTCCGCCTCCGCCACCAGCCTCTCGAACTCCGGCGTCACCCGCGCGACCGGCCCCGGGCCCAGAACGATCTGATACGTCTCGTCCTCGACCACCCCCAGCACCGCGGGCAGCGCCCTCAGCGCCTCCTCCTGGACCAGGGAACGATCGTGCAGCCCGAGTCTGAGCCGGGTCATGCAGTGCGCCACGGAGGCGACATTCGCCGCTCCTCCTACGAGAGGGAGGAGCGCTTCGGCGGTGGCCCGGTGCTTGCCCACCGGACCGCCGGGGCCACTGGGACCGCCGGAGTCGATGGGACCGCCGGGGCCACTGGGACCGCCGGGGTCGATGGGACCGCCGGGGTCACTGGGCGGTCCTGCCGGTCCTGCGGTTGATCCTTCAGGTGCCATGTGTGCGCTTTCAGTTCGGGCGTACGTCCTTCAGCGCGTCGCGCAGATGGCCGTCCGAATCGGACAGGAGGCGTTCGGCCGTGGGGCCGTCGACCGCGCCGAGAAGGGTGAGAATGGCGCTCTTGACCTCCCCGTTCGTGGCCGAGAGAGCGGTCTCGATCTCGTCGTCGGAGGCGCCGGTGGCGAGCGCGACGATCCGGCGGGAGCGGGCCCGCAGCTTCTCGTTGGAGGCGCGGACATCGACCATGAGGTTTCCGTACGTCTTGCCGAGCCGGATCATCGTGATCGTCGAGAGCATGTTTAGGACGAGCTTCTGTGCCGTACCGGCCTTGAGCCGGGTGGAGCCGGTGAGCAGCTCGGGGCCGGTGGCGACCTCGATGCCGTGCTCGGCCGCCGCCGCCAGCGCGCTGCCCGCGTTGCAGGACAGACCGATGGTGAGCGCGCCCAGGCCGCGCGCGTGCTCGACGGCGCCGATCGCGTACGGCGTGCGGCCGGAGGCGGAGATCCCGACCACCGTGTCCGCCCGGGTGAGCCGGATGCCGGCCAGATCGGCGGCAGCCAGTTCCTTGGAGTCCTCGGCACCTTCCATGGAGGTCACCAGCGCTCCGGAGCCGCCCGCGATCAGGCCGACGACGTCCGCCGGATCGGTGTTGAAGGTGGGCGGGCACTCACTGGCGTCCAGCACCCCGAGCCGTCCCGCCGTACCGGCGCCCGCGTAGACCAGCCGGCCTCCGTGGGCCATCCGCTCGGCGATGGCGTCGATGGCCGCCGCGATCCGGGGGAGCTGCGCGGCGACAGCGGCCGGGACGGTGGTGTCCTCGCCGTTCATGATCCGGGCGATGTCCAGGGTGGGCAGCTGATCGATCTCGGCCAGCTCAGGACGGAACGCCTCGGTGCCGAGGGTGTCGAGCTGCGCGCGGAGATCGCCGTACGGGGACTTCATGGAGGGGCGGCTCTTTCTCGGGTGGGGATCGGGACAGTTGGAGTGGGTCGTCAGCGGGGCGCGCGTGGGCTGTGGCGGTGCGCGAGCGCCTCGTACGACGCGGAGAGGGCCGGGGCCGCCGTCTCGTACGTACGCTGCGCGACGCCTATGAACAGGCAGTCGATGACGAGCAACTGGCTCGTACGGCTCGACATGGCCGCCGGGCGCAGCTCGCTCTCGCGCGCTGCGGACGTCGTCAGGACGTGGTCCGCGTACTGCGCTATCGGACCGTCGGGCCGCCCGGTGATCGCGACCGTCGTCGCACCGTGGTCGAAGGCGGCCCGGAGCGGCTCCAGGACATCGCCGGTGGCCCCGGAGTGCGTTATCGCTATGGCCAGATCGCCCGCGCGCAGCTGCACGGCGTTGGTGACCGCGAGATGCGGGTCGGTGTGCGCGTGCGCTATCAGGCCGATGCGCAGGAACTTCTGGGCCAGGTCCATGCCGACGAGGGACGAGGCCCCGGCGCCGTATATATCGATCCTGCGGGCCGTGGCGGCGGCGGTGACCACGGCGCCGAGCTGGATGGTGTCCAGGGCGGCGGCGGTGTCGGCGAGCGTCTGCCGCTCGTCGTGGGCAAGCTTCGCGACGACATCCGCAAGGGGATCGTCCACCGCGATATCGGCCGTGACGGTGGGGGCCTGCCCCGACTGCTGCTGCGCCGCGAGACCGGCGAGCGCGAGCCGCAGATCGCGGTATCCCGGATACCCGAGCAGCCTGGCCGCGCGCACCACCGTGGCCTCGCTGGTGCCGGTCAGCTCGGCCAGACCGGTGACGGTCAGCGCGGCACAGCCCGCCGGGTCGGCGACGACGGCCTCGGCGACGAGCTGCACGGAACGGGTCATGGCCGGCGCGAGGGTCCGCACCTTGGCGGCGAGAGCGCCGGGTGCGGGTGCGGGGGCAGGAGCGGGCGGTGGGGCTGTGGTGCGCGGAGCCGGCGTGGGGCGGGCCGCGTCCGGGCTGAAATTTTCTTTCATTACTTTGGTCACCACTGAAAGATATTTTCGAAATCCATCGGCGGTCAACCCTGGGCTATCCCTGACAATTACGGGATGGACGACGCCCCGAACCCCGAGCCGAACCCTGGCAACAACCCTGAGGCCAGCCCCGACGTGGCCCCCCTGGAACTGGCGCTGCACACCGCCCGTGCCCTGGTCCTGGCCGATCTGGCGGCGGGCGATGTGGCGCGCGCCGATGTCGTCTCCCTGGTCGAGGACTCCGTGACGCACCGCCGCTGGTGGGTCGAGCAGTGGCCCGAGGGGGTCGCGTACGTCACCGGGCTGGTCGCCCAGGACGTACAGGACGCCCTGCTGGAGCGTTACGGGCGCTGGCCGCTCTGCCCGGTCTGCGGCGAGGGCGCGGAGGGCTCCGAGGGCGGCCCGCACGCGCTGGACGTGGAACCCGAGCTGGGCGACGACCCGTACTGGGTGTGCGGCAAGGCGGGCATCGCGGTCGCGGCGGTCGGCCAGCTGGGGCGCACGGGCCACGCAGGTCACTCAGATCACTCAGGTCACTCAGGTCATGGAGACCATGCAGGCCACACGGGCCACTCAGGTCATGGAGACCATGCAGGCCACTCAGGCCACTCAGGTCATGGAGACCACACGGGCCACACGGGCCACACGGGTCATGGAGACCACCTGGGCCACGAAGACCACTCGGACCACCCAGGTCACACAGACCACCCGGACACCCCGTGACCCTCTATATCGATCCGCCCACCTGGCCCGGCCACGGCCGACTCTGGTCGCACCTGGTCAGCGATGTCTCCTTCGCGGAACTCCACGCCTTCGCCGCTGCCATCGGCTGCCCGCCGAACGCATTCGAACGGGACCATTACGACATCCCCTCCCACCACTACGGGGACGCGGTACGCGCGGGCGCGGTGGAGATCGGTTCCAAGGAGCTCGTCCGCAGGCTCACCGACGCGGGCCTGCGCCGCCCCAAGGGCCGTCCGGCGGTGTGAGGCCATATGAAGGTCACCGGACGGCCCGCGTGATCAGCCCGCGTGATCAGCCGGCGTGATCAGCCGGTGTTACGAGCAATCCGCCGGAGTCGGAGCCGGAGCCGACACAGGAGCAGGCGCCGACCCCGCGACCACCCTGCTGCCCGCCCCACGGTGGAACCGCAGCGCCAGCAAGGCCAGCCCGACCGCGACCGCCGTCATCGCCGCGCCCGCCCAGGCCGTGGACGTATAGCCGAAGTCCGCGTCGATGACGGTGCCGCCGAGCCAGGGGCCGCTCGTGTTGCCGAGGTTGAAGGCGGCGGTGGTAGTGCCGCCCGCGAGGGTGGGGGCGGCAGCGGCGATGTTGAACATGCGGGCGTTGAGGGCGGGGGCCGTGTAGAAGCTGGACACGCCGAGGAGGAAGGCCAGGGCGATGACCACGGCCGGGTGCGAGGCGGTCACGGCCAGCAGCACCAGCAGGACCGTGGACGCCGCGATGCCGCTGATCAGCACGCCGAAGAGGTGCGCGTCCGCGTACCGGCCGCCCAGCGCCGTACCGACCAGCGCGCCGAACCCGAAGAGCGCCAGCACGCTCGGGACCCAGCCGCTGTCCAGCCCGGCCACATCCGTGAGCAGCGGGGCGAGATACGAGAACGCGCAGAAGACGCCGCCCGCCGCGAGCGCCGTGACGACGATCGCGAGCCAGACCTGACGGTCGCGGTAGATGGCCAGCTCGCGCTTGAGCCGGGGCTTCTCCGCAGGTACGGGAATGGCGGGGATCAGTGTCACCACGCCGACCAGCGCGATGGCGGAGGCCGCGCCGACCGCCCAGAACGCCGAGCGCCAGCCGAAGTGTTCGCCGAGGAACGCACCCGCCGGGACGCCCAGCACATTCGCGATGGAGAGGCCGCCGATCATCACGGCCATGGCGCGGGCCCGCGCGGCGACCGGCACCATCGCGATGGCGACCGCCGAGCCCACGGCCCAGAATCCGGCGCAGGCGAGCGCGCTGATCACGCGGGACGCGAAGAGGATCTCGTACGTCGGGGCGAGCGCGCCGACGACCTGGCCGAGGCCGAAGACCGCGAGCAGGGCGATGAGTGTCGTACGCCGGGGAAGCCGCAGGGTGGCCACCGCGAGCAGCGGGGCGCCGACGACCATGCCGATCGCGAAGGCGGAGATGAGCAGCCCGGCCGTGGGTATCGACACGCCCATGTCGTCGGCGAGGGGCGGCAGCAGGCCGGAGAGCATGAATTCGCTGGTGCCGAGGGCGAAGACCGAGAGCCCGAGGATGTGGACGGCGAGCGGCATCCGAGCAGTACGAGCAGATGGATCAGTACGAGCAGATGGAGCGGGAGGGGAAGAAGGCACAGGAGCGGAGGAAGGAGAGGAAGGAGAGGAAGGGGAGGAAGGGGAAGGCGACGGCATGCCACCTTCCAACGGCTCCGCCCGGCAGCGCATTCCTGGCCACGCGGACCGCTCAACCGGTGGGACGGGTGAGCCCGCGCAGCTCCGCCGTCAGGTTCGCGCGGGCCCGCGCCTCCCACTCCCGTACTCCGTGCGGTGTACGGAACAGGGCGGGCAGCGCGAGCAGTTGCTCCAGTACGGCGGCCCGCCCGGCCCGGAAGTCGGGGTCGGGGACGAAGCCGTACTCCTCGCGTACGGCCGCCGTGTAGGCCGCGTACGCGTCGGGCGCGGCGGCGAGGATCGCGAGGTCGGTGTCGCACAGGACGGCGCCGTTGCGGTCGTCGGGACCGGCCGCGTGGGTGACGGTGAGGCGGACGAGCCGGGCGACCTCGCGCGTGTCGTCGTCGCTCAACCCGGCTTCGGGGAGGGCCCGTTCGGCGAGCCGGGCGGAGCGCTCCTCGTTCTCGGAGCGGTCGGGGAGGTAGACGGCGTCGTGGAACCAGGCGGCGAGGCGTACGAGATCGGGGGCGTCGGCGTACGCGGCGAGCGTGTCGATGTGATCCAGTACGGCGACCAGATGGGCGGTCGTGTGATAGCGGCGGTGGGGTTCGGCCCAGCGCGCGAGGAGGTTCTCGGCGTACGGGTACGGGTCGGGGGTGCCCCCGACCCGTACCCCGAGGGCGGTCAGGGTCGCCGCGAACCGGGCCTGGAGATCGGGGCGGCGTTCAGGGGCGGGGCCGGATTCCGGGCCGGATTCCGGGGTGGATTCAGGGTCGGGTTCAGGGGCGGGGTGGCGGTGGTTCACCGGATGGGACATGGGTCGACGATAGGCCGGGCCCGGGTCCGTAGGGGAAACCCCTCCGGCACCGGGCCCGGCACATTCGTCCGTACCGTGAGTGTTCAGGATGGCTTGAAGCCCCGCAGCCGCAGGCTGTTGCCGACCACGAAGACCGACGAGAAGGCCATGGCCGCCCCCGCGATCATCGGGTTCAGGAACCCGGCCGCCGCCAACGGGATCGCGGCGACGTTGTACGCGAAGGCCCAGAACAGGTTCACCTTGATGGTGCCCAGGGTCCGACGGGCCAGCCGGATGGCGTCGGCGGCGGCGCGCAGGTCTCCCCGTACGAGAGTGAGGTCGCCCGCCTCGATGGCGGCGTCGGTGCCCGTGCCCATCGCGAGGCCGAGGTCGGCCTGGGCGAGGGCGGCGGCGTCGTTGACCCCGTCGCCGACCATGGCGACGGAACGGCCCTCCGCCTGGAGCTTCTTGATGACGTCGACCTTGTCCTCGGGCATGACCTCGGCGATCACATCGGCGTCCGCGATACCGACCTCGGCGGCCACGGACTCGGCGACGGCCCTGTTGTCGCCGGTCAGCAGGACCGGGGTCAGACCGAGCGCGCGCAGCCGCCGTACCGCCTCCGGGCTGGTCTCCTTCACCGCGTCCGCGACTTCGAGCACGGCCCGCGCCTCGCCGTCCCAGGCGACCGCGATCGCCGTACGGCCCGCCGCCTCCGCCCGCGTACGGGCGCTCTCCAGCTCCGCCGGGAGGCGGATCCCCGCCTCCGCGAGCAGCTTCGCCCGGCCGACGAGGACGGCGCGACCGGCCACGACGCCCCGCACACCGAGACCGGGGACATTGGCGAAGTCCTCGGCGGCCGGCAGCGTTCCGACGCGCTCGGCGGCGCCCTCCGCGACGGCGCGGGCGATGGGGTGCTCGGAGGCGTGTTCGAGGGCGCCCGCGAGCCGCAGGACCTCGGACTCGTCGGTTCCGGTGGCGCTGTGCGTGGCCAGCAGCGTCATCTTCCCGGTGGTCACGGTGCCCGTCTTGTCGAGCACGATCGTGTCGACGCGACGGGTGGTCTCCAGCACCTCGGGCCCCTTGATCAGGATGCCGAGCTGCGCGCCGCGCCCCGTGCCGACCATGAGCGCGGTCGGGGTGGCCAGGCCCAGGGCGCACGGGCAGGCGATGATCAGTACGGCCACGGCGGCGGTGAACGCGGCCGTCAGCCCCGACCCGGTGGCGAGCCAGCCGCCCAGGGTGGCGAGCGCGAGCCCGATGACGACCGGGACGAAGACGGCGGAGATCCGGTCGGCGAGGCGCTGGACGGATGCCTTGCCGTTCTGCGCGTCCTCCACCATCCGCGCCATCCGGGCGAGCTGGGTGTCGGCGCCGATCCGGGTGGCCTCGACGATCAGCCGGCCGCCCGCGTTGAGGGTCGCGCCGGTGACGGCGTCGCCGACCGCGACCTCGACGGGCACGGACTCGCCGGTGAGCATCGAGGCGTCGACCGCCGAGGAGCCCTCGACGACCGTGCCGTCGGTGGCGATCTTCTCGCCGGGCCGTACGAGGAAACGGTCACCGACCTGGAGCCGGTCGGTCGGTACGGTCGTCTCGCGGCCGTCCCGTACGAGCGTGACCTCCTTGGCCCCCAGCTCCAGCAGCGCCCGCAGGGCCGCGCCCGCCTTGTGCTTGGAACGGGCCTCGAAGTAGCGCCCGGCCAGGAGGAACGCGGTGACACCGGCCGCCGCTTCGAGATAGATGTTCCCGGAACCGTCGCCCCGGCCGATGGTCAGCTCGAAGGCGTGCTTCATGCCGTGCGTGCCCGCCGTGCCGAAGAACAGCGCCCACAGCGACCAGAGGAACGCGGCCGACGCGCCGACCGAGATCAGGGTGTCCATCGTCGCCGCGCCGTGTCTGGCGTTGGTCCAGGCGGCGCGGTGGAAGGGCCAGCCCGCGTAGGTGACGACGGGCGCGGCGAGGGTCAGCGACAGCCACTGCCAGTTGTCGAACTGGAGGGCCGGGATCATGGACATCGCGATGACCGGTACGGAGAGTACGACGGCGGTGATCAGGCGTTCGCGCAGGGTACGGAGGGCGGCGTCGGGCTCGCTGCCGTCGGGGGCTGCCCCTGGTGGGGTCCCGTCCAGGGTTTTTTCCGGGGCGGCGTCGGGGGTGGCAGCGGGGTCGGTCTCGGGGTCGGTCGGGGGGTGCCGTACGGGACGTACGGGCTCGGCGGCGGTGTAGCCGGTGGCCTCGACGGTCGCGATGAGATCCTGGACGGCGACGTCCGCGCCCCGGTAGCTGACCTTGGCCTTCTCGGTCGCGTAATTGACGGTGGCCTCGACCCCGTCCATGCGGTTGAGCTTCTTCTCGACCCGGGCCGCGCAGGAGGCGCAGGTCATACCGCCGATGACGAGTTCGACCTCGGTGAGGCCGCCGGGGCCGCCGGTGTCATCAGGGGCGGCGGGGCCTGCGGTGGCTGCGGATGTGCCGGTGCCGGTGGTCCGGGTGGTGCTCATGGCGGACGGCTCCTTGTCATCATCGATCGGTTCCATCGTACCCCCTAGGGGTATCTCTCTCCCCAGGTATACCCCCCATGGGTATACGGTTCAAGGAGCGGAGGGTGGGTGGTGGAGTGGAGCGGCGGGGGACCGGCCCCTAGGGTGAATGCGGGGGCCGGGTAGGGGCTGGAGCATCAGGTCTTGAGGAGGCCGCGGATGAGGACCCCGGCGCTGCTGGAGGTGATCGCTCTGGACGCGGACGACGCGGTCGCCGCCCGGAACGGTGGTGCCGACCGGCTTGAGCTGGTCACCGACATGGCGGCGGACGGGCTCACCCCGTCCCGCACGACCTTCACGGAGATCCGGGCCGCGGTCGCCCTGCCGCTGCGGGTGATGCTCCGGCTGACGGACGGCTTCGCGGCGGGCGGACCGGGGGATCCCCTAGGGGTGGACGGCTTGGTGGGCGCGGTGCGCGGGCTGCGGGCGGAAGGGGCCGACGAGTTCGTCCTCGGCTTCCTCGACCCGGACGGAACACCCGATCTGGTGACGGCGGAGCGGCTCGTCGCGGAGCTGGACGGCTGCCGCTGGACCTTCCACCGGGCGATCGACCACGCCGCCGACCGAGAGTCCCTCCGCAAACAGCTGGCCGATCTGCCGGGCCTCGACACCTACCTCACGGCGGGCTCCCCGGCGGGCGTCGGCGCCGGTCTGCCCACCCTCCTGGCCGAAGCCGCCGCCGGGGCGCGCGGCGAACCGGGATACGGCCCCCGGCTCATGGCGGGCGGCGGCCTCCGCCCGGAGCACGTGCCGGTGCTGCGGGCGGCCGGGGTCACCGCCTTCCACATCGGCGGCGCGGCCCGGCCGGGTGGCTGGCGGACGCCGGTGTCGGCAGCGGCGGTACGGGAATGGCGCGCCGCGCTGGACTGACGCGCCCCCTCCCGGCGGGGCGGGGGCCTCAGCCCTCCCGCAGCGCCTCCGGCAGGTCCGCCGCGTGGAGCACGATCAGGCCGGAGACCGCACGCGTGAGCGCCACGTACAGCCGCCGCAGCCCGGTGCGCTCGTCGGGTTCGCCGTCGACGACGGCGGCGGGCTCGTCCAGGACCACATAGTCGTACTCCAGGCCCTTCGCGAGGGACGCCGGGACCAGCGTCAGCCGTGCGTCCGCCGTGGTCTCCTCGCCGGGGGAGAGGTACGACATCCCCGCCGCCGCCAGGGCCTCGGCCAGCACCGGGATCCGGGCGTCCGCCGCGATCAGTCCGGTGGAGCCCTCGTGCGCCAGCGACTCCACGCAGGCGGCGACAACGGCCGCGTCGAGGTCCGTCGCGTTCGTCGCATCGGCCGTGTCCGGCGCATCGGCCGCGTCCGGCGCGTCCGGCGCGTCCGGCGCCGGACGCGGGACCGCTCGTACCGACAGGGAGCCCGGGGACTCACGTACCGACGCGACCTCCGCCAGCCCCGGCGAGATCGCGGGGAGCAGCCGGGAGGCGTACGCGATGACCTCGCGCGGCACCCGGAAACCGGCCGTCAGCTCCTCCACCACCGCGTCCGGCTTGCCCAGGTGCCGCAGCGCCTCCGCCCAACTGCCCGTTGCCCAGGGCGTGGTGCCCTGGGCCAGGTCGCCGAGGATCGTCGCGGAACCGGTCGAGCAGCGGCGGCCGACCGCGCGGTACTGCATGGGGGAGAGGTCCTGTGCCTCGTCGAGGACGACATGGCCCAACGAGTGTGTACGGGCGATCAGATCGCCCGCCTCGTCGATCAACACCGCGTCCGCCGGGGACCACTTCACGGACCGCACACTGCGCGCGGGCTTCTCCCACAGGATCGTCTTCTGCTCGTCGGGGGTCAGCAGCCCCTCCGCGTGCGCGGCCAGGAACTCCGCGTCGGAGAGCAGCCGCAGCACCAGTTTCGCCGGATCGACCGGCGGCCAGACCGACTTGACGACCGCCTTGACCGCGGGGTTACGGGCCACCGCGTCCTGCACCCGGTCGTCCGGGGCCTCACCCGCCGCCTCCATCCGCACCAGCACGGAGTGTGCGATGCGCTGCGGCAGGGCGTCGCGCGCGGCGCCGTACCGCATGTCGCGGTCGAGCAACTGCCGCACCATCTCTTCGAGTTCGTACGCGGGCACCCGCCAGCGCCGCGAACCGCGCACCACCACCAGCGACTCGGCCGGCATCGTCACATGCGAACGCACCGCCCTGCGCAGGATTTCCGCCATGCGCGCGTCGCCCTTGATGACGGCGGCGGGCGCGGGATCCGTACCGCGCACCTCCACCGCCGTCGCGACGAGCGCGTCGACGGTCGACTGTTTGACCTCCAACTCGCCTAGCGATGGCAGCACTTGCTCGATGTAGTGGAGGAAGGACGCGTTCGGTCCGATGACGAGCGTTCCGGTACGGGCCAGCCGCTCGCGGTGCGCGTACAGCAGATACGCGACCCGGTGCAGGCCCACGGCGGTCTTCCCGGTGCCGGGGCCGCCCTGCACACAGACCGTGCCGCCCAGGTCGCTCCGTACGATCTCGTCCTGCTCGGGCTGGATCGTCGCGACGATGTCCCGCATGGGGCCGACGCGCGGCCGTTCGATCTCGGCCTGGAGCAGCTTGCTGGAGGTGGCGGCCTCGGCCGGATCGGAGAGGTGCTCGTCCTCGTACGCGGTGAGGTCGCCGTAGGTGTAACCGAAGCGGCGGCGCAGACCGACGTCCATCGGGTCTTTCCTGGACGCGCGGTAGAACGGCTGGGAGACGGGCGCGCGCCAGTCGATCACCATCGGGTCGCCGTCCCCGTCGTGCACATGGCGCCGGCCGATATACAGCGTCGTATAAGCCCCCTCCGGCGGCGGGCGCTCGCCCGTGCCCCCCTCGGCGTCCCCCGCCGTCTCCGCGCCGACCGCGTGCAGATAGTCGAGACGGCCGAAGAAGAGCGGGGTGTGGGCGAGGTCGGCGAGGGCCTTGATACGCCCCTCGATCTGCGCCTCCAGAACGGCGGCGTTCACCCAGTTGGCGGTGACATCGCGGATGTCCAGCGACTGGACGTCCTCGCGCATGGCGCGCAGCGCGGAACGGGAGGCGGTGAGATGGGCGCGTTCCCGGGAGAGGGGGCCGGTGGGGTCGGGGGTCTGGGGCGCGGACACGGTGTTGCCTCCGGGGCTGTACGCACGCCGACGGGCCGCCCCCGTCCGGGATGACGGCGGGCGGTGGTCCGGGTCGGCGCTGGATCACGTCATGGTGGTCGGCCACCCGGTTTCCGTCCGGGCGGCGGCGCTCCACAGAGGGAGGCGGGCAAGGTGGGGGATTGTAGCCAGAGGGGCGCGGGGGAGGCGAATGCTTTTACGGCGACGGCGACGGCGACGGCGACGGCGATGGCGATGGCGACAGCGCAGTGGTGGCGGCGGCGCGGTCGTGGCGACGGTGTAGTGGTGGTGGTCTCCGTGGTGGTAGCTGAGGTAGCTGAGGCAAGCGCCTAAAGATCACATCAATACATCCCGTAGGGGATCCCATTGGCCTGAAGGACTACATGGCCTCATAGCGGCTTCCCACCTTGGGGCGATGAATCCCACAGCCCCCGAATCCATCCTGAATACATGAGCACCGCAGCCTTCACCTCAGCGCCCGGCCCGTCCGTCACGGGCTCCGACTCGTACCCCGGCCACCCTGTCGGCAACGCTCTGCGCGCCGTCAAGGTCTTCCTGAGCACCGCGTTCAGCGTGGCCGTCCTGGGCGAGTACTCGGAGGAGGCGGGCATCAAGCGCCGTTGATCCGGATAGCTCCGTAGCTCCGTAGCTCCGTAACCCCGGCAAGTACCGCCGATCGGCTCGATCTCACCGGCAAACGCCGCCGGCCGGCGCCGATCCACTAGGGTCGCGGCCGTGACCCATCGGACCGTGACCGCACGATCACTCCTGGCGGTGGGTGCGTTCGCTCTGTCGCTGACCGCGCTCATCACCCTCCTCGCCGTCCTCTTCGTCGCCGAGCACATCCCCATGGCCGGCGCTCTCGTCCTCCGGGCGGAAGGCGCGGCCGTCGTCGGCGGCACCGATCTCTACGGCTTCACGGTCACCGAGTGGCAACTGCCGCCCACCTACCCGCCGTTCGCCGCCATCCTCTTCGTTCCCAGCACCTGGCTGCCCGTGGGTGCCCTCAAGGCCGTCCTGATCGTCGGGAACGCCGTGCTGCTGGTCCTGCTCGTGCGCCTGTCCTGGCGGTTCGCCGCGCTGCCCGCTCCCGCGCTGCCCGCTCCCGCGCTGCCCGCTCCCGCGCTGCCCGCTCCCGCGCTGCCCGCTCCTGCGCTGCCCGCTCCTGCGCTGCCCGCTCCTGCGCTGCCCGCTCCTGCGCTGCCCGCTCCTGCGCTGCCCGCTCCCGGCTGGCCTGCTCCCGGCTGGCCCGCTCCCGCGCTGCCCGCTCCCGGCTGGCCCGCTCCCGTACCGGCTCCGCCCGTACCGCTGCTCGCCGTGCTCACCGCCGTAGCGGTCGGGCTCTGGCTCGAACCCGTCTTCCAGACCGTCCTGTTCGGGCAGATCAGCCTCGCCGTCGTCTGTCTCGTCCTCTGGGACCTGTCGAGACCCGAACACGCGCTCGGCAAGGGTTTCGCCCTAGGGGTAGCGGCCGGGATCACCCTGACTCCGGCCGTCCTCATCGGGTATCTGCTGCTGACCGGCCGGTTACGGTCCGGGGTGACCGCGCTCGCCTCGCTCACCGCCACCGTGCTGCTCGGAACGCTCGTACTCCCGCAGGCCAGCGGCGAGTTCTGGACGGACCGGGTGCCCGGCGCCTTCGGCGGATTCGGTACGGCCGGGGCGTGGACCGTGGAGAACCAGTCCCTGTACGGGATGTTCGCGCGCCTCCTGCACACCCCCGACCCCGGCGCGCTCTGGGTGGTGGCCGCCGGGCTCACGGCGGTCGGCGGGCTGTGGACCGCGCGCCGGGTCGCCGTACGGGCGGGATCGGAGCCCTGGGGCGTGCTGGCCGCCGCGCTGACCGCGCTGCTCGTCTCGCCGCTCGGCTGGTCGCACCACTGGGTGTGGTGCGTACCGCTGCTCGCCGTACTGATCGCGGAGGGCCGTTTCCGTACGGCGATGGCGGTCGGGGTGGTGTGGACGGCGCGCAGCTTCTGGGTCGTACCGCACGAGGGCGACCTGGACCTCGCCCTGCCGTGGTGGCAGCAGCCGCTGGCGTCGCCGTACACCCTGTCGGCGCTGGGGCTGCTGGTGTTCGCGGCGTGGCGCGGCAACCGGACGGCCCCGGCGCGGCCGGTGGTGACCATACCGTCGCAGCCCTCGGAACTCCCGCAGCACCCGGAACGCCCGCGACGCTCGCCACGGAGTCCGGGACCGGCTCAGCCCTCCGCGTCCCCCGCCAGCAGTTCGTCGGCGTCGACGATCCGGTAGGCGTACCCCTGCTCCGCCAGGAACCGCTGGCGGTGCGCCGCGAAGTCCTGGTCGATGGTGTCGCGGGCGACGACCGAGTAGAAGCGCGCCTCGTGGCCGTCCGCCTTCGGGCGCAGGACGCGGCCGAGGCGCTGGGCCTCCTCCTGGCGGGAGCCGAACGTCCCCGAGACCTGGATGGCGACCGTCGCCTCGGGCAGGTCGATCGAGAAGTTCGCGACCTTCGACACGACGAGTACGGACAGCTCGCCCTGCCGGAACGCGTCGAACAGCTTCTCGCGCTGTGCGTTGCTGGTCTCGCCCTTGATGACGGGGGCGTTCAGATGCTCACCCAGCTCGTCGAGCTGGTCGATGTACTGGCCGATGACGAGCGTCTGCTCGCCCCGGTGCTTGCGTACCAGCGCCTCCGTCACCTTCCGCTTGGTCGCGGTCGTCGCGCAGAAGCGGTACTTCTCCTCCGCCTCGGCGGTCGCGTACGCCAGGCGCTCACTGTCGGTGAGATTGACCCGCACCTCGACACAGTCGGCGGGCGCGATATAGCCCTGCGCCTCGATCTCCTTCCACGGCGCGTCGAACCGCTTCGGGCCGATGAGCGAGAAGACGTCCGACTCGCGGCCGTCCTCCCGTACGAGCGTGGCCGTCAGCCCGAGCCGGCGGCGGGCCTGGAGATCGGCGGTGAACTTGAAGACGGGCGCGGGCAGCAGATGCACCTCGTCGTACACGATCAGACCCCAGTCACGGGAGTCGAACAGCTCCAGATGCGGGTAGACACCCTTGCGGCGGACCGTCAGGACCTGGTACGTGGCGATGGTGACCGGCCGGATCTCCTTGCGCGTACCGCTGTACTCCCCGATCTCCTCCTCGGTCAGCGAGGTGCGCTTCACCAGCTCGTGCTTCCACTGGCGGGCCGAGACGGTGTTGGTCACCAGGATCAGCGTGGTCGCCTTGGCCTGCGCCATCGCACCCGCCCCCACCAGCGTCTTCCCCGCGCCACAGGGCAGCACGACCACACCCGAGCCGCCGTGCCAGAACCCTTCGACGGCCTGCTTCTGATACGGCCGCAGCGCCCAGCCGTCCTCGGCCAGCTCGATGGCGTGCGCCTCGCCGTCGACGTAACCGGCGAGGTCCTCGGCGGGCCAGCCCAGCTTGAGCAGCGTCTGCTTGATCTGGCCGCGCTCGGAGGGATGTACGGCGACGGTGTCCGGGTCGATCCGGTTGCCCACCAGCGGCTGGACCTTCTTGGAACGGAGGATCTCCTCCAGCACGGGCCGGTCGGTCGAGGTCAGGACCAGCCCGTGGGTGGGGTGCTTGGAGAGGGTGAGCCGGCCGTAGCGCGCCATGGTCTCGGCGACATCGACGAGCAGCGCGTGCGGCACGGGATACCGCGAGAACGCCACCAGCGCGTCGACCACCTGCTCGGCGTCGTGCCCGGCGGCACGGGCGTTCCACAGCCCGAGCGGGGTCAGCCGGTAGGTATGGATGTGCTCGGGCGCGCGCTCCAGCTCGGCGAACGGAGCGATGGCGCGACGGCAGGCGTCGGCCTGCTCGTGATCGACTTCGAGCAGCAACGTCTTGTCGCTCTGGACGATTAGGCAGGACACACATTCCTCCAGATAGGGTCGTCTTGTGACAGAAACAACGCCTGCCACTGCACGGGCCATGCCCCGTACTCGACGCCGGAAGGGTGTCCCGGCCAGCGCGCCAGGTATGCGCGCTGCCCTCTATGTTCGCCTATCGCGCGACACGGAGGAGAGCACATCCCCCGAGAGGCAGCGTGCGGCCTGTGAGGCACTGTGCGAGGCACGTGGGTGGAGTGTGGCGGCGATAGAGGAAGACATCGACGTCAGCGGCTTCTCACGCGGGCTGGACCGTCCCGGACTGCAACGTATCCTCACCCGGCTCGCTGACTTCGACGTCCTGGTCTTCTTCAAGATCGACCGGCTCGCACGGTCCACAGTGGACTTCGCCGAGATCATGAAAATCGCCGAGACGCAGAGCGTCGCGCTGGCGTCCGCGACCGAGCCGCTCGACCTCACCTTGTCCATGGGGCGTGCGATGGCAAAGGTGATCGCGGTCTTCGCCGAACTGGAATCCGACACCATCGGGATGCGGGTTTCCAGCGCTCATGAGCATCTGCGCCGTGAGGGGCGTTGGACAGGCGGACGGGTGCCGTACGGGTACCGGGTGATCGCCAACCCTGATGGCGCGGGCCGAGTGCTGGAGATTCATCCCGAGGAAGCGAAGGTGGTGCGCGCCATTGTGGAGCGGGTCCTCGCGAAGGAATCGCTGCTGACGATCGCGGCTGATCTGAGCGCGTCGGACATCCCGTCGCCGGGCCACAGCTCGCGACAGGCGACGGGGAAGCGCAGCGACTCGAAGCAGTGGTACACGGGATCGCTGCGGAGTCTCCTCACCAACCCGCAATTGCTCGGGCAGGTCATCGAGGACGGCAAGCCGATCCTGCGCACGGACGGTCTGCCGCTGGTGACCCGTCCCCCGATCCTCGACATGGACATGTGGCAGGCGTTGCAGGACGAATTGAAGCGGCGCGCCAACCCCGGTGACCGGCGACGGGAAGGTACCTCACTGCTGCGCGGTGTCGTGTACTGCAAGCTGTGTGGCTGCCGCATGTACACGTACGTGGCCAAGGGGCGTCTGCGGTACCGCTGCATCGGCCGGTTGAAGAAGCGGCAGAGCGGTAACGCGATCGACTGCTACGGCGTGAGCATCGCAGGCGAGGGGATGGAGGACCACATCACCGCCGAGTTCCTGAGGAAGTTCGGACGCCTGCCCGTGGTGCGCATGGTGGAACACGTCGGGGAGGATTTCCGTCCGCAGATCCGGCAGGCCGAGGAAGCCCTGGGCGACCTTGAAAAGGACCGGTACGACCGGGGGCTCTTCAAGGGCGATTCCGGGGCGGAGAGGTACGCGCAGCAGTACGGAAAGCTGGAGGAGCGGCTCGCGGCTCTCCAGGAACGGCAGCGGCACGCCACGCCCGCTGGTGTTGAGGCGGTGCCGACCGGAAAGAAGTACGCCGATCTCTGGAAAGCGGCGGACACGGCGGGGAAGCGCGATCTGCTGCTTGAGGCAGGGACTTATGTGGAGGTCGCTCCGTCGAAGAAGGGTGGACCGAAGCTGAACACGGATCGGCTCGCCTTGTACTTCGGTGAGGACGGCCGGATCCGGCGCGCCGACGCTGACGGCAAGGATGTTGAGGCGGTTGTGAGGGAAAACGACGCGCGGGATTTTGGGCTGGAGGCTATGTAAGCCCATCTCGGCGTCGTTCGCGGCCCGTTGACGGGGGGATTACCTCGAGAACACGGAGCGCCCGGAGCTGACGGCCGTTCTCGACTACGTCCGCCCCGGGGACACCCTGTGCGTGTGGAAGCTGGACAGGTTCGCGCGGTCGCTGATCGACCTGGTGAACATGGTGGACGCTCTTGCCGCACGGAACGTCGGGTTCAAGGTGCTCGCGGGCGCGCTGACGAGCATCGATCCGAACACCCCTGACGGCCGCCTCATGCTCCACGTCGTGGGCACCATGGCCGAGTTCGATCGTTCGTTGATTCAGGAGCGGACGCGCGCCGGTCTCGACGCTGCCCGCGCTCAGGGACGCACCGGGGGACGTCCGACGGTCATGGACGCCGACAAGCTCGCCGCTGCCAAGGCGCGCCGTGCGAAGGGGGGAGAGCGTCACGGCGGTGGCCAAGGCGGTGGGCGTGT
Organism: Streptomyces sp. NPDC088554; assembly: GCF_044752945.1. NCBI lineage: Bacteria > Bacillati > Actinomycetota > Actinomycetes > Kitasatosporales > Streptomycetaceae > Streptomyces > Streptomyces sp. NPDC088554. The sequence goes on from NZ_JBIVMF010000015.1 coordinate 71,383, forward strand.
CCCGCGCGACGCTGTACCGGGCACTTGCCGACACGGAGTGACCCGACATCGACCCGAGAGACCGTTCACCGACAGGGTGGGCGGTCTCTCTCGATTCCGGGCGCCGACGTTAAGACCCCGTGGGTGTCGCGCTGTTCCAGAGTTCCTCGCCATGCTCGCTGAACCGGTCGAACATGCCCCCATCGCTCCGCTTGTGGAGGTGGAGGAGCGGCGAATCATGGCCAACCAGCCGCGCAAGGTGGGGAGTTACGAGCGCGTCGGCATCGAACCGGAACACGGAGAGGCTCACATGGTTGATCGCGTCTTCCGGGGCGCTGAGGCGTGTCTCAAGGCCGTCCAATGGGCCAAGGCGGTCAAGGTGCTCCAGTGTGATGCGGATGCGCGTAGAGACGGTCAAGGCCACATCCTCGATGCTCTCCCGCTGACGGGTCACCTCGCCGTCGGGGTCGCCCAACAGGAAGCGGACGCGACACCCGGAAGCGACTTTCCGGCGCAGCGTGTCGGGGAACGCGGGAACCTGGGTCCATAGGAAGTAGTTCGTGTATCCGGCGAAGAACAGGTCTGTGGTGGCGTCGCTGATCAGCTCGCTCCACACCGTTGACGGACAGGCGGAACGGTACGGGTAGCTGTGGACTAGTTCGCGGTCGTGGCCGCTCTTGATGCGGTCCTTGACTACCTGTGGCCAGATCATTTCCTCGTCCACTCCCAACGCCCGACAGGCGTCATCGCGGTTCCGTGCGTGGGGCGTCAGCTCGGCGTCTGCTAGCCATCGCTCGATCGTCTTGCCAGTCACACCAATATGCACGGCAAGCTGACGCGTGCTGACACCGGCATCCGCCATAGCTGAGCGTAGGGCAGAGTTCAAGAGGTCCCCCGTAGACGTTTGGGCCTTTCTGTGACCGTAGCGAAGAACGGCTCAACTGTCCTTCGCCCGGAGTGGATACGTCCATGAGGGCGCGCCACGATCGCGGAATGACCGAACCGACGAGATACCCCACAGTGCCGGTTGAGCTGCCGCTACGTACGGAGTTGGAGCCGACGCCCGTTGAGGGGTGTCCGGGCTGTACCGAACTCGCGAACGTACGGGACCGTGCCCGTGCCGGGGGCGACATGACCACCGTGTCCGACTGCAACATCTTCATGCGGCGGCACCCGGAGGGACACGGGTGATCGCGCGGGCGGACATCGGCGCTCGGGTGGAGGACGCTGCGGGCCGCGTCGGCATCCTGCGCGACGTGATCCCGGACTATGAGGATCCCGCCGAGTTGCCGGGTCGGCGCCGAAAGCGTCCTACGGCGTTCCTGTGGCCCGTGGGCGGGGGCGCTGAGTGGCTGGTACCCACGGACGACGTGAGGCGCGCCGAGTGAGCTGCACGGCGAGGCAGAGGGTCGGCAGGATCGCTTGGGGGGTCGGCGTGGCGATCTGTTGGGGCCTCATCGCACTCGGTGTCGTGCTGGCGGTCCGCACCGAATGAGCGAGCACGACCAGGACGACGGGCAAGAGCGCGTGATGGTCGCGCTGATGGTCACCGGGCTGACGGTCATCACGTGCTCGGTTGCCGTAGCGGCAGTCATCATCGGACTGACGGTCTGGGTGAGGGCGGCGCTCAACACTTAGTATGCGTATCGGACCTGATCGCTTGGACGATGAGTGGTCCGTTCATGTACGTACACCCCTTTCACACGATGCCAAACGACCAGCGTCGCGCATTCGGGGACGATCAGGGGCATGGACCGGGCTTCTGCCGACGGCGGCCATACGCCGGCACAGGACGCGCGTATCCCCGTGGGGGCTGGGCCCGAGGGGGCTATGACCGCTGAGTCGGAAAGGCCCGGGGCGGCTGAGACCGCTCCGGGGCGCATTTCGTGGGGTCGGACCGCGTTACGGATCCCGATCATGGCGGGGCCCGGACCGGGCCGGGTCAGACCGGGTCGTCCGCCAGCTCCGCCACGCCCGTGATGCGGTGCAGGGGGTACGTACGGACCTCGTCGGCGGTGTGGTCGTACGCGGTGACGAAGCCGCCCTCGACCCGTACCGGCGCGATGACGCGCTGGCTGGCGGCGCCGTCCGCGTTGACGTAGCCGATCCAGACGGCGGAGCCGGTCATGGCGGCGGCCTGGACGGTGGCGAGGGTCTCGCCGGGGGTGGTGCGGGGCAGGGCGCCGTTGGAGGGAGCGGAGGCGGGGGCCGGGACGGTGGCGTCCGGGGCGGGTTTGCGTACGACCGTGGCGGCCAGGTCACCCGCGCGGATCGCCCGCACCGCCGCGCCGAGCAGCGTCGTGTCCGGGACGGGCGGGCCGTCGGGGACGGGGGCCGGGGCGGTGCGCGGCGGGGTGCGGTGGGCGAGGGCGCGGGTGATCATGACGTCGCCGTCGCTGGACTCGGCGGCGGGCGCGAACCCCATCGTGCGCAGCCCGTCGAGCAGCGCCGCCGCCTCGGTGTGCGCGGCCAGGACGGTCGGGGCGAGGCGGCGCAGCCGCATCCCCTGGGAGCGCCGGTCGGCGAGGATCTCGTCGAGCACGGCCTCGTCGTCGCAGCGTACGTACGCGGTGGCGGAGCCGACCCGTAGATGGCCGTGTTTACGGGCCACGTCGTCGATGAGATAGGCGAGCGGCTGCGGTACGGGCGTACGGCTGTGCGCTCTGAGGAAGTCGTGCAGGTCGGAGGCCGACTGTCCGGCGTCGAGCGCGCGGCGTACGGAGCCGGGCGTGAAGCGGTAGACCGTCGCCCCGCCCTTCGACTCGATGTCCGCCGCGAAGGCGAGCATCTCGGCGAGCGGCCGCAGGAGCGGGCCGGGGGCGACGGCGGTGAGATCGGCCTGGAGGAGGACATGATCGAGGGGTTCGGGCAGGAGCGGCGCGAGGACACGGGCGGCGCGGAGACCGGCGGCGGCCGGCTCGGCGGCGGTCCTGCCGGGATGGCCCGTGCCGGAGGAGGGGACGCCCGTGCCGGAGGGGACGCCCGCGTCCGTACCCATACCCGTACCGACGCCACCAGCCGCGCCCGCGATGTCGGGGGACAGCAGCGCGCGGGCGTGGGAGGCGAGTGCGCCGCGGCCGGTGAAGCCGAGCATCTCCGCCTCGTTCATCGTCCACGCGGCCAGCCGCGAGCGCAGGTCGTCGGGGCGTCCGGCGGCCGACGCGCCGCGCAGCGGGCGCTCCCAGCGCAGCCGGGCCAGCAGCGATTCGGCGTCGGGGGCCGTGCCCTCGGGGAGGGTGGCGAGCAGATCGAGGATCCGCCGCCGGACCTCGGGGGCCGGGCCCCGGTCCAGGTCGGGGCCGAGCGCCGCGAGCGTACGGCCCTTGCTGTCCTGGCTGCCGACCAGCCCCGCTGTACGGGTCGCCGTCAGCCAGGCCGTGGCGAGCCGGGCCCAGCGCTCCGGGGAGGGGAGTTCCTGCCAGTCGTCGTAGGCGGGCGTCGGCGCGTACCGCTCGTCGGTCTGGCCGTCGGGCGCCAGCAGCCCCGCCGCGTAGGCGAGTTCGACCCAGAACGCGGCGACGGGCTCGGTGACGTCCAGGGCCGCGGCGGTGCGCTTCAGATCGCGTACGGACAGACCGCCCGCGCGCAGGACGTTCGGGCCGCCCTCGTTCCAGTCCTTGGCCAGCTCCTCGATGGTGGCGAGCGCGGTGTACGCCTGCCCGGCGGCCGTACTGTCCACCATGTGCGGGCTTCCGGAGTCCGTCATTCCGGCGCGGGGCGCGACGGTGGGCGCCACTGGTTCCGGCATCCGGTGCGCGCGCCCGGCGCGCAGATGCAGCGCGGCCTCGCGCGGCAGGACGACCGTGCGGGTGGACACGGGCAGCAGCAGCCCCCGGTCGCGCAGCCACTGCACGGGCGGGGTCGGGCTGGAGGTCACCTCACCGTACGGAGGCCCCCACACCAGCCGGTCCAGGACCGACAGCGCCTCCATCGGCGCGGTGTCGAGCAGCGCGGCCATCCGTGTCCGGTCGGTGAAGAGCGCGGTGAGCGCGGAGACCGCCGAGACCGGATCGTGGGTCGACGGCAGCCCGGCCGAGGTCAGGATCGTCTGGAGGCGCCCCGGCGACATGCCCGCCGTGGCCTCGGCGACGGTCGGGCCGAGCCCGGTCGGCGAGGGGTGGGAGGAGGACGGCGCGAGGAGTTCGCGGGCGGTGCGGACCAGCCGCAGCCGGTCGTCCGGGCCCCAGATCAGGGCCTGGTCCCGGAGGGTCTCCACGGCGAGCGGCAGGGCCGCCTCGATCCCGGCGTCGCCCTCGTCGCCGGTCAGCAGCGCGCGCAGCGCGTCGTACGGAGCGGGCTCGGGGGCGACGGCCAGCGCCTCGGCGGTCTGGAGCGTGAACCGGTCGAGCCGCTCCAGCGCCCGCACCACGGAAGCGCGGGTGCCCGCGCGGGTCGCGAGCTGCGAGAGGTCGTTCGGTACGGGATTGAGCAGGTCGGGGCGGGCGCGCAGCAGCGCGCCGAGCGAACGGTCGCTCCGGGCGCGCAGCGCCTCCGCGAGGGTGCGCGGTGCGGAGGGGCCCGGTGACGTAATGCCGGTTCCCTCTGGAACTCCTTCAGGCACGTGCGCCTCCAGCTCAGGCTTTGCGGATCCCCATCCGTTCCACGTTAGCCCCTGGCGGCCGCTACGCCTCGCGCCCCGGGGTCCTGGGTGCGCCTCGGCTCCGCGTGGCGCCCGATGGGCTGGACGTAGGGGGGTGGACTCGGACAGCATCGCCGGAGGACTGGCGGGACGGGCGGCACTGTCGGAGGAACTGCGGTGGGGATCGAGAGCGACCAGCTCGTCTACGACTACCTGAGCCGGGTCGGCGACGCGGCCCAGCAGCGGCATCTGCCGTCCGGGGACCGGATGCGGCTGGTGTCGACGCTGCGCAACGAGATCGACCGGCAGCGCGGCAAGTTCGGCACCGACAACCCGGCGGCCGTCCGCCGGATCCTGGGGCGGCTGGGCGAGCCGGACGAGGTGGTGGCGGCGGCCTCGTCGGACGGCGGGTCGCCCGCGGTCCCGGCCGCGCCGACGCCGACCCCGGCCGTACCGGAGCAGCGGACGGAGCGTACGGAAGGGACGGAGCGGTCCGAGCGTACGGGCCGGTCCGAGCGTACGGGCCGGTCCGAGCGGTCCGAGCGGTCCGAGCGTACGGGCTGGGCCGGCTGGTCAGGTCGTACGAAGAAACCGGTGATCCCCCGGCAGGCGTCCGCGCCCCCCGCCGCCTCCCCGCCCCATCTGATCGGCATGGACGAGCTGGCCCGGTCCGCCGACCGCTCCGACTGGTGGCGTACGGAACCGGGACCGATGGGCGGCGGCCCGTCCGGGGGGCTGATGGGCGGCCTCATGGGCGAGGTGTCGCAGGTACAGGGCTTTGTGGGCGGGATCGAGATCCCCGAGATCTTCAGGGCCCCGCAGAAGGACGACCCGGACAAACCGGCCGCCAAGGGCGAGCCCGAGGAGGACCAGCCCGCGTCCCGGAGCCGCCGCCGTTTCCTCCGCCGCCGCAAAGCCGCGGCGGCCGCGGCAGCGGAGGAAACGGCCGCCCAACCCGACGCCCCGGCCGGGAAGGGGCGAGGCGGCTTCGCCCACCCCTTCCTCCTCCTGGCCGCCGCACTCCTGGTGGCGGGCGCCCTCCTCGGCTCCTGGCTCGCCCTGGGCGCGGGCTGGCTCCTCGCGTACGCCTCCCGCACCCTCTCCCGTGCCGAAGCCAAATGGGCCGTCCTCGGCATCCCCGGCCTCTCCGCGGCGGGCGGCCTGATCTGGCTCTGGGGCCGCATGAACGACCGCTGGGGCGAGGCGATCCCCCCGGACGGCATGGCCGGTGTCCTCGCCGGAATCTGGCCGGTGGCCCTGCGCACGGCAGCGGTGTCCTCGGCGCTGTACCTGGTGTGGCGGGCCCGCCGGAGGGGGTAGGCGCGGCGGATCAGTGGGACGGTGACGGTGTGGCCCGGTCGGCGGGCTCGGGGAGGTTGAAGATGTGCGACGGGGTCACGACGCGGGTGATCGCCTGGCCGAAGAGGGTGCTGGGTTCGTAGCCCTTGAGGGTGATGTCCGTGTTCAGGAGGACGACCAGCGTGGCCTGGGCCTCGGGGAGGTACACGGTCAGGGACTCGTATCCGGGGAGCGAGCCGTTGTGGCCGATCCAGCCCTGGACGTTGAAGATGCCCAGGCCGTAGCCGCTGCCCGGAATGGCGGTCGGGAGGGTCTTGAGGCGCTGGGCCTGGGTTTCGGGGGAGAGCAGGGTGCCGGTGGCGAGGACCCGGGACCAGATGCGCAGGTCGTGCAGGTCGGAGATCATCGCACCGGCGGCCCAGCCCCAGGAGGGGTTCCAGCCGGTGGAGTTCTCGACCTTCCCGGAGGCGGTCTGGTCGGTGTAGCCCTGGGGGTGCGGGCTGGGGAACTCCGCGCCGGTGGGGAAGACGGTGTGGCTCAGCCCGGCCGGATCCAGCACGTTCCGCCGGATGAACTCGCCCAGCGGAAGGCCGCCGGCCTTCTCCACGACCAGCCCCAGCAGGATGAGGTTGGTATTGCAGTAGTCGAACTTCGCCCCGGGCTGGAACTGCACCGGGTGCTTGAAGGAGTAGCCCAGCAACTCCTTCGGCGTGAAGGGCCGTTCGGGGGCGGAGGTCAGCGCCTTGAAGAATCCCGCGTCCATCGTGTAGCTGAACAGCCCGCTGCGCATGTCGGCCAGATCGCGCAGGGTGATCCTGTTCCCGTTGGGGACCCCGGAGATGTACTTCGCGATCGGATCGTCCAGCTTCACCTTGCCCCGGTCGACCAGTTCGAGCAGGGCGGTCACGGTGAACGTCTTGGTCTGGCTGCCGATCCGCACGTTCAGATCGGACCGCATGGGCGCGCCGGTGGCCTTGTCGGCGACGCCGAAGGCCCGGACGTAGCTCCCCTTGCCCGGCGCCCACAGTCCGACGATCACACCGGGCACCGATGCCTCGCGCATGACCTGCCGGATCGCGGTGTCCAGCCGCGCGGCCACCGCCGGGGTGAGCTCGGCGAAGTCGCTGGAGCGGGGGGAGGAAGCGGAGACCGAGGGGGCAGGCGTCGGGTCGGCGTACGCGCTCCCGGCCGACGCCGGTACGGCCAGCATCCCGGCCGCTGCCAGCGCCACGCATGCCTGGCGCGCCCTACCCGCCTTACGCGCCTCGCGTGTCTTACCCGCCTTTGACCAGTGCATCTGTGAGTACTTCATGCCTGAGCCTCCTGACCACCGAGGGTCACACGGAACAGTCACTCGCACACGGAACAGTCACTCGCACGGACATCACACGTCCGGAACACGACACGTCCGAAACGCTCCGCCCAGGCTAGGCCCGCACCGGCCGCTCCGCCCACCGAGCGGAAACCGCCCCGGGAGGGTAGAGCGAACTCCGTACGTCATGCCCGCGTCTGTACGGCCATGCCTATGTCTGCATAGTTGTGCTCGCATTCATACGGCCATGATCGTGTCCGTACGGTTATGGCCGCGTCCGTACGGCCATGACCGCGTCCGTACGTCATGCCCGGCTCCCCTGGGCATGATGGTCCCCATGGCTTCCCTCGCCCCTCGGTCCGTCCCCACGGTCGGCTTCGACCTCGATATGACCCTGATCGACTCCCGACCCGGTATCCACGCGGTCTACCAGGCGCTTTCCGCCGAGACCGGAGTGCATATCGACGCCGACCTCGTCGTGTCGCGGCTCGGCCCGCCGGTCGGTGAGGAGTTGGCGTACTGGTTCCCCGAGGACCGGATCGCCGAACTGAGCGACCGCTACCGGGAGATCTATCCCACACTCGCCATCGCCCCGACCCACGCGCTGCCCGGCGCCCGCGAGGCCATCGCCGCCGTCCGCGAGCTGGGCGGGCGTTCGCTCGTCGTCACCGCCAAGCACGGGCCGAACGCCGGGATCCACCTCCGCCACCTCGGCATCGAGCCCGACACGGTCGTCGGCGGGCTGTGGGCCGAGGCCAAGGCGGAGGCGCTGCGCGAGCACGGTGCGACGGTGTACGTCGGCGACCACACCGGCGATGTACGCGGCGCCCGCAGGGCGGGGGCGCTCTCCGTCGGCGTACCGACCGGGCCGTGCGACGAGGTCGAGTTGCGCGCGGAGGGGGCCGATGTGGTCCTGCGCGACCTGACGGAGTTCCCGGCCTGGCTGAAGCGCCATGTGGCGGGCGGCTGACCCGGGCCGGTGGAAGCCGACCCCGGGCCCCCGGGTCATCGGGCCCCCGGCCCCCCGGGTCATCGGCAGGCGGCGGGCGCCTTCTCTCGGGCGTCGTCCAGGTCGCTCGGGGCCGTGGCGACCGCGTTCATCAGCCGACCCGCGTCCGCGACGAACCGGGAGACGGCGGCCCGCGCGCGCCCGGTGCCCGGGTGGCGGAAGCTCACGTACACACCGTCGTGGGTGCGGCTGATCCACAGATACACCTCGTCGGGATGGGCGCACCGGCTGCGCAGGGCGGTGGCCTTCCACTCCCCCCACTCCCGCGAGCCGGGTGTGACCCGCATGTCCATGTACGAGACGACGAACCGCGCTTCCAGCCGCGCCCCCAGCAGCTCCTCGATCCGGGGAAACGGTACGGCGGCCAGCTCGCCCGCGCCGGTCAGTGCGGCGGTCGCGTTCCGCAGCACCTCGGCGAACGCGTCCGTGGCACGCGCCGTGAAGTGGACCGGCGCCACCCCGACGTACCAGCCGAGGGAGCCCGTCCACCGCGCCCCGCCGCGGGTGTGGAACGGGGTGAGCGTGCGGAACTCCTCCTGCCCGGTGTTCTCGTGGACCGCGACGGCCAGACAGGCGAGCAGCCCGGCGAGAAAGTTTCCGCCGTTTTCACGGCAGGCCAACTGAAAGGCGCGGGCCCGCTCCGTGCCGAGCAGCCGGACATATCCGCCGAACTGACCCCCGGTGTCCTTTCCCACCCCTTCGTCGTGGAGCGCGAGAGGGAATTCGGGAAGTTCGCCGCCGTTCGCCGTGACGAATTCATGCCAACGTGCGACGGATTCATGCCCGCCATGTATCAGAGCCATCTGCTCGCGCTCGATACCGGCGAAATCCAGATAACTTCCGACCGGCGGGAGGTCGTCCGGTACGCCCGTGACGGCGGCCGTATACAGTTCGCGTATCTCGTGGGCGATGAGCAGTATCGAGTATCCGTCCACATTCAGATGGTCGAATCCCAGACAGAGCGTGGTGGAATCGGCGTGGGCGACCGTCGCGAAGACGTAGGACGGCCAGCCGAGCGGATCGGTCTCCGCGTCGAACAGCTCCTCCAGCTCACGGGCGAGCCGGTCGCCATGGGTGAAGACGCCCGTGGCGCCGCGCCGGATCTCGACCGCGCCGGGGCGGAGCGTGAGCCGCTCCATCCGCCGGCCGCCATCGCCCGTGTTCGCGGCCAACAGCCTGCTGCGCAGCGCCTCGTGCCGGTCGATCCAGGCGAGCAGCGCGCTCTCCAGCGCCCCGGCGTCCAGCTCGCCGGGCAGCTCGAAGGCGGTGCCGAGCCAGGACGGGCAGTCGGGGTCGGCGGGGCCCCGGGTCAGCGCACCGGACATATACGCTTCCTGGACGTACGAGGCGGGGCGCGCGTCGGCCATCCAGAACTCGGGACCCGGCCCCCGGGGAACGGCCCGCCACGCGGTCAGCGCTCCCGGCCGTATATCCCATGCATCAAGGTCGGTGAATTTCACGTGCCGTCCTGCCTTGCGCTCGATTCGTGCGAGTGGGGGATTCGCGCGTAAAAAGCGATCGGCTTTCCTGGATGGGGGGTCCAGGACGGCGGGCCAGAATATGGCCCCGGGGTTCATCACGAAATTTCACACGACATTTTGTCGCGGACATCGGCGTCCCGCAGTCCCAGTGGAAAGCCGGTCCTGCGATCGATATTACGCAGAGCCGAGCGCGGACCGCAAGGGTGCAAATGCGAAGAGTTCGCGGACGGTCGCCGGTCGTACACATACTTTTCACGAATGCCCGTGGAATGTCTGCGCCGGAGAGGGTATAAGCGGGACGCGAAGGTTGCGAAGAGATCAGGTTACGAAGGGATCACGCGCGAGGGTTACGAGGCGGCCGAATGCGCTGCCGCGCTCCTCGCCAGCCGGCGCTGCGCCGCGATCGACCGCAGCACCCCCGCCGCCGCGATCACGAAGCCGACGCCCATCAGCATGCTGACGAGATAGGCGACGGTCGGGAAGGGGCGCGAGCCGAGCAGCAGCGGTGCCACGGTGATCAGGGTCGCCAGAGCGCCCACGGCGAAGACGATCACACCGACGCGGACCAGCCCGTCGCCGGGGCCGGCGGTGTCCGAAGTGTGCTGTGCGGAGGGGGGTGCAGGAGTAGCGGTCACCCCACCAGGGTAGTTCCCTGCGGACAACAGCGGAAAGGAACCGACCGGCGACGTCTTGTCACCAGCTTCTGGATCATTAGCCTTGATGGTGGCGGGTCAGTGGGCCCGCTGCGGTGTTGTTCAGAGCCGTTTTTGCGCGCGCCAGCGCCCCAACGAGTACAAGGACGAGGACAGACGTGCCTACCGGCAAGGTCAAATGGTTCAACAGCGAGAAGGGCTTCGGCTTTCTCTCCCGTGACGACGGCGGCGACGTCTTCGTTCACTCGTCGGTGCTCCCTGCCGGAGTCGACGCTCTCAAACCGGGCCAGCGCGTGGAGTTCGGTGTGGTCGCGGGTCAACGCGGCGACCAGGCGCTCTCGGTGACGGTCCTCGACCCGACGCCGTCCGTCGCTGCGGCCCAGCGCCGTAAGCCCGACGAACTGGCCTCGATCGTCCAGGACCTGACGACGCTGCTGGAGAACATCACCCCGATGCTGGAGCGCGGCCGTTATCCGGACAAGGTGCACGGCGCCAAGATCGCGGGCCTGCTCAGGGCGGTGGCCGACCAGCTGGACGTCTGAGCCGGCGGCCGGCGGCCGACGTCCGGGGAGCGCGTACAGCGGACGCGTAACAGCCGACCCGTACCAGCCGTAACAGCAGACGCGTCAGCCAGCACGGCAGAACAGTCGGAAGAGCAGGGACGCGTCAGCCAGCACGGCAGAACAGTCGGAAGAGCAGGGACGCGTCAGCCAGCACGGCAGAACAGTCGGAAGAGCCGTAACAGCAGGGACGCGTCAGACGAACCGCAGTGCGTCGTGGCCGAGGGGGGGTACGAGCCCCTCGGCCGCGGCACGGGTCAGCAGCCCGCGTACCGCCGCGTAGCCGTCGTCCCCCAGATCCGCGGTGAACTCGTTCACGTACAGGCCGATGTGCTGGTCCGCGACCGCCGGGTCCATCTCCTGGGAGTGCTCCAGGACGTAGGCGCGCGACGCCTCCGGATCGTCCCAGGCCATCCGGACCGACCGGCGGACCGATTCCGCCAGCAGCCGGAGCGTCTCCTCGCCCAGCGACCGCTTCGCGATGATCGCGCCCAGCGGGATCGGCAGCCCCGTGGTGGACTCCCAGTGCTCGCCCATGTCGGCGAGGCGGTGCAGCCCGTAATCCTGATAGGTGAAGCGCGCCTCGTGGATGACGAGTCCGGCGTCCACCTTGCCGGCCCGTACCGCGGGCATGATCTCGTGGAACGGCAGGACGACGACCTCGCCGACCCCGCCCGGGACGACATCGGCGGCCCACAGCCGGAAGAGCAGATACGCCGTGGAGCGCTCGCTCGGTACGGCGACGGTCTTCCCGGTCAGATCGGCGCCCGGCTCCCGGGTGAGGACGAGCGGGCCGCAGCCACGGCCCAGGGCGCCGCCGCAGGGCAGCAGCGCGTACTCGTCGAGGACCCAGGGCAGCACCGCGTACGACACCTTCAGCACGTCGAGTTCGCCGCGCTCCGCCAGTCCGTTGGTGATGTCGATGTCCGCGAAGGTGACATCGAGCGCGGGCGCGCCGGGCACCCGGCCGTGGGCCCAGGCGTCGAAGACGAAGGTGTCGTTCGGGCAGGGGGAGTAGGCGATCCGCAGCGGTCCTGAGGTCATGACGGCTCCTCGAATACGGGGGTGAGCAGCGTGAACGCGTACCGCAGCGCATCCAGCGCCCGGCCGATCCGCCAGGAGTCGCGGTCACGCGGCCCCACGGCGTTGGAGACCGCGCGGATCTCGACACACGGTACGGAGTGGGCGGCGGCGGCCTCGGCGACGCCGAAGCCCTCCATCGCCTCGGCGGCGGCGCGCGGATGACGTGCCGTCAGCGCGGCGGTGCGCGCCGCGCTGCCGGTCGCGGTGGAGACGGTGAGGACGGGCGCCAGGACCGCGTGGAGCAGCGGATCGGCGGCCAGGGCCCGCGCCAGCCGGGCCGTCAGCGCGGCGGGCGGCCGGTGGACACTGCGGCCGAAGCCCAGCTCCTCGACGGGCAGGAAGCCGCCGGGGGTCTCGGCGCCCAGGTCGGCGGCGACGATCGTGTCGGCCACGACGAGCGAGCCGATCGACGCGTGCGGCGCGAAACCGCCGCCGATGCCGGCGCAGACCACCAGGTGGTACGGAGGCGCGTGCGGGGAGGGTGACAGCGCCGTCGCCGCGGCGACCGCCGCGGCGACCGGGCCCGCGCCGCCCGCCAGGACGTCCACCACCGGTATCGGCGTGGAACCGGGCCGGGGCGGGTCCTGGGCGTGGCTCGCCAGCTCGTACCCGCCGGGCAGCTTCCGGGTGCCGGAGGCGGCGTAGCGGTCGAGGCCCGCGACGACGGCTTCGGCCTCCGCCGCCACCGCGGTCATCACCAGCACACGCACAGCGGTGCCCCTCCGGTCAGGACGCCTTCTCGAACTTGAAGTGCCAGATGCCGATGAGCGACTTGCCCTTGGTCTCGACGATGCTGACCTGGGTGCTGTTCGCGACCTGGCCGGTCTGGCTGGAGAAGAAGGCGTTGCCGGGGATGGTCCGGTAGGTCTTCTTGTACGGCTCCTGCTCGGCCTGCTGGCCGTTGATGAAGAGCGTCCAGCCGTGGTCGGCGATCTCCGGGTCGACCCCGAAACGGACCTTGTCGTCCATCGCCAGGGTGATGGTGTGCTCCGCCTTCTTGTTCAGGCAGGGCTGCATCTCGGATTCCTTGATGGCCTTGCCGTCGTTGTAGCAGGCGGCCTGCGTGTTGACGGAGTCGCTGTTGACCGTCACGGTCGCGAGCGGCGTCGGCTTGTCACAGGCGGCCAGGACGAGGAGTCCGGCGGACACCGCACCGAGGGCGGCGGTGGCCCGGCGGGTACTACCGGAGAAGAACGCAGCGGTCATGGAGCGAAGGCTATCGGTCGCCCGCGACCGGGCCACGAGCGGGTACGGCGAGCCGCGCCCCGGACCGCCCGCCCACGCCCCGGTCCGGCTCCGGTCAGGCCCCGGTCCGGCTCGTCAGGCCCTGGTCCGGCTCCGGTCAGGCCCCGGTCCGGCTCCGCTCACGCCCCGGTCCGCCTCGTCAGGCCCCGGACCGCCCGCTCACGCCACGCGCGGCCGCCCGCCGCCGTGCGACGCGGCCCGCAGCAGCCCCCGTACGGACAGCAGCGCGCCCAGCGCGACGACGGCGGCGGCGACGGACATCCCGAGCACCCCGTTGAGCGGCAGGGCGATCCCGATCGCGCCGCCCACCACCCAGGCCATCTGGAGCAGCGTCTCGGAGCGGGCGAAGGCCGACGTACGGACCTCCTCGGGGACGTCCCGCTGGATCACCGCGTCCAGGGAGAGCTTCGACAGCGCCTGCGAGAAGCCCGCGACCGCGCACAGGATCGCCATCATCACGCCGCCGAAGAGCAGCGCGGACATAATCGCCGTACTGAGGAGAAGGCTCAGCATGGTGACGATGATCAGCTCGGGGGCGCGCGCCTTGAGCCACGCCCCGACCGCCGTCCCCAGCGCGTTGCCCGCGCCCGCCGCGATGCCCACGACCCCGAGGGAGACGGCGGCGCTCTGGCCGGAGAGCGGGTGTTCGCGCAGGAGGAAGGCGAGGAAGAAGATCAGGAAGCCGGAGATGGTGCGGTGGGCGGTGTTGGCCTGGAGCCCGCACAGGACCGAGGAGCCGACGGTACGCAGACCGGGCCGCCGCTCCTTCGCCCCGGGCCTCCCCGCGTCCGTGACGCCCTTCTCCAGGGCGGCGACCGGCGGCACCAGCCGGGCCCGGCGCTCGCCCTTCGCGGAGTCCACCTTGTGCGGCAGCGTGAACGCGAGGAACGTCCCCGCGAGGAAGATCGCGCTGGCCCCGTAGAGCGGCCAGCCGGGCCCGATCTGATGCAGCCCGGCCCCGATCGGCGCGGCCACGCCGGTGGCCAGCAGCCCGGCGAGCGTGACCCGGGAGTTCGCCCGTACCAGCGAGAAACGGGGCGGCAGCAGCCGTGGCACGACCGCGCTGCGGACCACGCCGTACGCCTTCGACGCGACCAGCACGCCGAGCGCGGCCGGATACAGCTCAAGACCGCCCGTGGCCACCGCCCCCGACATGGCGATGGCCAGCACCGCCCGGGTCAGCATGGACCCGGCCATGGCGGCGCGGCGGCCGTGCGGAAGGCGGTCGAGGAGCGGGCCGATGACCGGGGCGAGCAGGGTGAAGGGCGCCATGGTGACGGCGAGATAGAGCGCGACCCGGCCCCGGGCCTCGTCGGTCGGTACGGAGAAGAAGACGGTCGAGGCGAGCGCGACGGTGATCATGACGTCGCCCGCGCCGTTCACGGCGTGCAGCTCGATCAGCTTGCCGAGCCCGGACTCGCCCGCGCCGTGCGCGTGGGTCGCCCGGCGGATCCCGCGCGCCGAGGCGGTGAACGGCAGGCGCAGGGCGCGCCCCAGGACCCGTACGGTCCTCCGGAGCGGGCCTGCCGGGTCCGAGCCGGACGACCTCACGGCGTACACCAGGTCGTTGTGGCTGTCACCCCGCCATAGTGCCCCAAGGGCCCTCCGCGCGAACCGATTCGAGACGCGTGCCGGTCGCGGACGGGCCCAGTTGGCCGCCAGGCGTTCGTCCGAGCTGTCCCCGACCTGTCCCCGACTCGTCCCCGACTTGTCCGGGGCGCGTCCCTGGTGCGTCCCTGGCCCGTCTTCGGCCGGCTCTTTGGCCGGGGATCGCCGTTCGCCGGGCGCGGCGGGCCGGTCGCGGTGGCCCGTACCGGTCGCCGGGAAGACGCGCCGGGAAACTCTTCGGGACGGCTCCGAACCGCTCCCGCCTGTTCACCACTGGGTTACGGGCTGGTTGCGGTGTGCCCCGAAGTACCGGAAAGGCGGCGTGCAGGTGGGCGGCGGGCGGCGGAGAGGGTAGCGTGCGTAGCGCGCCACCGGCGGTTGTTCTCGGCCGCGCGCCTCTTCGTCATCCCGCAGAATGGATGATGGTAGGTGTGCCCGAGGAAAGATCGGGCGTGGACGTCGATGCGGCCCTCTGGTCCGCTCCGCCCTCGGCTCGTACATCGCGAATCGGCCGGCGCACCCGTGAGACGGCGTAGGAGAGAAGCGAGACCTGTGAGTGCTGCGACGACGCGAAGCCGAACCCCTGACCGCCTGTGTGCCGAGGCGGTAGACCTCGCCAGGTCGGCCGCCGAAGAGGCAGCCGCGCCCGGAGTCGTCGGGGCGCATGTCTCGGTGGTGGCGGACGGAGACCGGGTCGTCACCCACTTCTTCGAGTGCGAGGAACTGGGCTACCGGGGCTGGCGCTGGGCGGTGACGGTCGCACGGGCATCCCGTGCCAAGCTCGTCACCCTCGACGAAACGGTGCTGCTGCCCGGCCCCGACTCCCTCCGGGCCCCCGAATGGGTGCCGTGGAGCGAGCGGCTGCGCCCCGGTGACCTGGGACCCGGCGATCTGCTGCCCACCGAGGCCGAGGATCTGCGCCTGGAACCCGGTTACGCGGGCGAGGACGCGCCCCCCGCCGGGGCCGCCGCCTACACCGCCACCGAGGCGCCCGGCGGCCCGGTCGACTACGCCGAGCTGGCCGAGGAGGCGGAGCCGGTCGACCTGTCCGAGGTCCCGGCCGTGCCCGCGCGCTCCACGATCGCCGCGGTCGCCGAGGAACTCGGCATGCGCAGGGCCAGGATCCTGTCGCGCTACGGGCTCCATGTCGCCGCCGACCGCTGGGACGAGTCCTTCGGCGCGAAGACCCCGATGGCCCAGGCCGCCCCCGCCCCCTGCGTCTCCTGCGGCTTCCTGCTGCCCCTGGCGGGCTCGCTGCGCCAGGCGTTCGGCGTCTGCGCCAACGAGTTCTCCCCGGCGGACGGCCGCGTCGTCTCCCTCTCGTACGGCTGCGGCGGCCACTCCGAGGCCGCCGTCATGCCCGCCCCGCTGCGCCCGCCGCCCCCGGTCCTCGACTCGGTCGGCGCGGACGCCTTCCCGCTCCGCCCGTCCCCGGACAGCGGCTCGGTCCCGACCGGCGAGGCCACCGACACGGAGGACCTGGGCCACTCCTGACCCTCGGGGCCACCCGGCACCCGGCGGTACGCCCGGGGGCCGACGGCCCTTGTGGCTACGCGGCACCCGGCCGTGAGGGGCACGTCGTACCGCCGTGCTCTGCGGGCGCCGTAGATACGCGCGGGGGCGACGAACCGGTCAACTTGTCCGTATCGATAACGAGTTGTCCCGTCGGTCGTCGCGCGCATCGCATCGGACGCCGGTCCGGGGCCGGAAGGACGGGTTCGGGTGGGCGCAACGCTGGGTGTCGCGATCATCACGATGGGCACGCGGCCGAGGGAACTGGCCGCGCTGCTGGCCTCGGTCGCGGCGCAGACGACACCCGCGACGCGCACCGTGGTGGTCGGCAACGGGTGCTCCGTGGCGGATCTGGAGCTGCCGTCGTGGGTGGAGGCGGTGCAGCTCGCGGAGAATCTGGGGGTGACCGGCGGACGGAACGTCGCCCTGGCGCACCTGCGGGACATGGACCTGGTGCTGGACCTGGACGATGACGGGCTGCTGGTCGCGGACACCGACTTCGAGCGGATCGCGCGGCTGTACGAGGCGGACCCCGGCCTGGGCATCGTCGGCTTCCGGATCGCGGACGAGACCGGGTTCACCCAGCGCCGCCACGTCCCCCGGCTGCGGGCCGGGGACCCGATGCGCGGGGGAACGGTGACGACGTTCCTGGGCGGGGCGCACGTGCTGTCCGGGAAGATGCTGGCGCAGATCGGGGACTGGCCCGCGTCGTTCTTCTTCTCGCACGAGGAGACGGATATGGCCTGTTCTCGCACGAGGAGACGGATATGGCCTGGCGTGCGCTGGACGCCGGATGGAAGATCGTCTACGCGCCGGAGCTGCTGCTCCAGCACCCCCGGACGTCACCCGCCCGGCACGCCTTCTTCTACCGGACCAACGCCCGCAACCGGGTCTACCTGGCCCGGCGCAGGCTGCCCGCCCCGCTCGTCCCCGTCTACCTGGGCGTGTGGGCGGCGCTGACCGTGGCCCGTACCCGGGACGCGGCCGGGCTGCGGGCATGGTGCGGCGGCTTCGCGGAAGGCTGGCGTACGCCGTGCGGAACCCGGCGGCCCATGCGGTGGTCCACGGTGTGGAAGATGACCCGGCTCGGACGCCCTCCGGTGCTGTGAGGCCGCCCGCTTCGCTGGTACGTGCCCGGGGCGCGGGGTGGCCGCCGCGCCCCCGCACCCCGCCGCCCCCCGCTTCGCGGTACGTTCAGGCCGCACGTTTCGGGTCCGCGCGCATGACCGGCGGGCGGCCAGCACAGAGCGGAGTCACAGCGTGAGCGTCGACGTCAACACGCCCGAAGGGGCCGACCCGTTCGGAACGGCGCGGCTGCGGCGTGGGGTGCTTGACGCGTGGGGGGCCGGCCCCGCGCGCTTCCGCGAGGACGCCAACGCCGAGGAGGACCTCGCGCTCGGCGGCTACCGGGACCGGCTCGTCGTCGAGCTGGCCCAGAACGCCGCCGACGCCGCCGCCCGCGCCGGGGTGGCGGGCAGGCTGCGGCTGACGCTGCGGACGGCGACGGCGGACGGCCCCGGCGTCCTCGTGGCCGCCAATACCGGCGCGCACCTCGACGCGACCGGCGTCGAGTCGCTCTCCACCCTGCGCGCCTCCGCCAAGCGCGAGGGACACGAGTCGGCGGTCGGGCGCTTCGGCGTCGGCTTCGCCGCCGTCCTGGCCGTCAGCGACGAACCCGCGCTCATCGGGCGCCACGGCGGGGTCCGCTGGTCGCTCGCCGAAGCCCGCGAACTGGCCCGGCGTGCCGCGCAGGGCAGCCCCGGGCTCGGGGACGAACTGCGCCGCCGCGACGGGCACGTACCACTGCTGCGGCTGCCGCTGCCCGCCGAGGGCACCGCCCCCGACGGCTACGACACGGTCGTCATCCTGCCGCTGCGCGACGCCGCCGCCACCGATCTGGCCGAGCGGCTGCTCGCCGGGATCGACGACGCGCTGTTGCTGACGCTCCCCGGGCTCGCCGAGGTCGTCGTCGAAACCCCCGACGGCGAACGGGTGTTGCGCAGGTCGCGGAATGGTTCGTACGTCGAGATCGAGGACTCCCGGGACGGCGGCGTCCACCGCTGGCGCGTCGTCGCCCACCACGGCGCCACCGACCGCGCCCTCCTCGAAGGGCGGCCCGTCGAGGAGCGGCTGCGCCCGCACTGGTCCGTCACCTGGGCCGTCCCCGTGGACGGCGAGGGCGCCCCGGCCCGTCCCCGTACCGCACCCGTCGTCCACGCGCCGACCCCCACCGACGAACCCCTCGGCATCCCCGCGCTGCTGATCGCCTCGCTGCCGCTGGACACCGCCCGGCGCCACCCCGCGCCGGGGCCGCTCACCGACTTCCTGGTGGAGAAGGCCGCCGACGCCTACGCCGAACTGCTCCGCGACTGGCAGCCGGACTTCACCGGCACCCTCGACCTCGTACCGGGGACGCTCGGCAAGGGTGAGCTGGACGGCCGGCTGCGCGCGGCGATCCTGGCGCGGCTGCCCCGGGTCGCCTTCCTCGCCCCGGCCGCGCCCACCGAGGAACTGCCCGCGCTGCGCCCCTTCGAGGCCGAGATCGTCGAGGGCGCGGGCGCCGACACCGTACGGGTGCTGGCCGAGGTGCTGCCGACGCTGCTGCCCGCCGGGCTCGAACGCCGCCCCGAGCCGCGCACGCTCGGCGTCGGACGGCTGCCGCTCGGCGACGCCATCGAACGCATCGCGGGCGCCGAACGCCCGCCCGCCTGGTGGCACAGGCTGTACGAATCCCTCGCGGGCGTCGACCCCGAGCGGCTGTCCGGGCTGCCGGTGCCGCTGGCCAACGGGCGTACGGCGATCGGGCCGCGCCACATCCTGCTGCCGCTGCCCGGCTCCGAGGAGGCGGCGGACCTCGCCCGGCTCGGCCTGAAGGTCGCGCACCCCGACGCCGCGCACCCCCTGCTGGAGAAGCTGGGCGCGCTGCCCGCCACCCCGCGCGCGGTCCTGACGACCCCTCAGGTACGGGCGGCCGTCGCCGGATCGATGGACGCGGGCGAGGTCTGGGACGAGGACGCCGACGCCCCGGACGCCGAGGAGCTGGCCGAACTGGTCCTGGCGCTCGTACGCGACGCCGCGCTCGACCCCGGCGACGAGCCCTGGCTCGGTGCGCTCGCCCTGATCGACGAGGACGGCGAGACGGCTCCGGCCGGTGAACTCGTGCTGCCGGGAAGCCCGTTCGCCTCCGTCCTGCGCGAAGGTGAACTGGCCTTCTGTGATACGGAATTGGCGGAACGCTGGGGCGAACAGCCGTTGGCCGCCTGTGGCGTCCTGGCGGACTTCGCGCTCGTGCGGGCCACGGACATCGTCCTCGATCCGGACGAACTGGAGCCCCGTGACGGCGACTTCGCCGAACCCGACGATGCCGGACTGCTGGACGCGGTCGACGTCTGGTGCGAGGACGTCCTCGACCGGCTGCCCCGGTCCCCGGTGCCGCCGGTGGCCACCGAGATCGTCGCCGTACGCGACCTGGACCTCGTCGACGACGACGCCTGGCCGCGCGCGCTCGCCCTGCTGGCGAAGCCGCCGCTGCGGGACGCGCTGACCCAGTCCGTACGGGTCCTGCTGCCCGACGGCACGACGGAGAGCGTCCGCTCGTACACCGCGTGGTGGCTGCGCGACCATCCCGTCCTCGACGGCCGGCGCCCGGCGGGCCTGCGCGCCGAGGGCGGCGACCCGCTGCTCGCGGGGGTGTACGACGCCGTCGACGCGACCGGGTTCGACGACGCGCAGGTGCTGCGCGCGCTGGGCGTACGGACCTCTGTCGCCGCCCTTCTGGACGAGCCGGGCGGCGCGGCGGAGCTGCTCGGCCGGCTCGCCGACCCGGAGCGGCCGGTCGGCGTCGGCCAGTTGCACGCGCTCTACACGGCGCTCGCGGACCTCGATCCGGACGAGGTGACCCTTCCGGACGAGCTGCGCGCGGTCGTCGACGGCGGGACGCGGGTGGTCGACGCGGCCGACGCGGTGATCGCCGACGCCCCCGACCTGCTGCCCCTCGCGGGCGGCCTGGCGTTGCTGCCGGTGTCCCCGGCGCGCGCCGGGGAGCTGGCGGAGCTGCTCCAGGTGCGCCGGCTCAGCGAGGCGGTGGCCGCGGAGGTGACCTCGGACGGTACGGAGCACACCGTGCCGGATTCCGTCCGCGCGCTGCTCGGCGCGGGCACGCCGGACACGTACGTCGAACACGAGGAACTCCTCGCGGGCGGTACGGAACTGGACTGGCGCCACACCCCGGACGGCGTGCTGCACGCCGCCACCCTGGAGGGGGTCGCGGCGGGGCTGGCCTGGGCGGCGGGACAGTGGCCACGACGCTTCGAGGTGGCGGCGCTGCTGGAGGACCCGTCGCGGACGGGGGAGCTGGCGCGGGACCGCTGGTTCGACTGAGCGCGGGCCGGCCGGGCTCCAGTTCCGCAGGAGCGGCTTCGCGGTGTACACCGCGAAGCCGTCCGTCGGCGCGTCCGGCACCCTGGTTGAAGTCAAGAAGTAGTCGAAAATATCCAGTCAGTTCGTACAACTATTCACAAGTGTCCCTGGTCTGTTCAGTCGGGTCATCAGATCCGCTGACCATTACGGGCTCCGCCGTCGCGGACGACGCACCGCGGAGCCCTCTCCACAGGGGAAAACACATGCGTATTCGTGCCACTGTTGCCGTTGCCTCCGGCGCCCTGGCCCTGTCCGCTCTCGCTGTTCCGGCCGCGCAGGCCGGGCAGTCCCACGGGGAGCGCCCCGCGCTCACGCTTCCCACCGGCGCCTGGCTGGGCGACGCCGCCGGGAAGGCCGCGCCGAGCACGGCGCAGAATCGCTCCCTCGCGGCGGCGAAGGCCGCCGCCGCCGACCCGAAGGTCACCAAGGTCGTCGTGAACGGTGGCAAGCCCATCGTGCTCGGTACCTCCGCCACCAAGAAGGTCAGCGTCGCCATCACCGCGACCGACGACTCGGGCATCGGCGGTGCCGCCGCCGTCCTGTGGACCGGCGGGTCGAGCATCGAGGACGACTCCTCCTACGGCTTCGGGCTGGAGGACGACACCGAGCTCAAGTGCAAGGCGGCCAGTGCCACCACCTCCACCTGCACGCACACCATCACGGTCGACCCGAAGGTGCTGTACAACACCGACGCCAAGACCTGGAACGTCTACGCCGTCGCCGTGGGCAACGACGAGAGCATGACGGAGAAGGAGAAGGCGGGCACGGTCAAGTTCCAGCGCCTCTCGCAGCTGACCGTCGCCGCCACCCCCAAGCCGGTGAAGAAGGGCAAGACCCTCACCGTCACGGGCAAGCTCTCGCGCGCCAACTGGGACACCGGCAAGTACGCGGGCTACACGGTCCAGCCCGTGAAGCTCCAGTTCCGCAAGAGCGGCACCGAGACGTACACCACGATCAAGACGGTGAAGACCTCCAACACCGGCACGCTGAGCACCACCACGACGAAGACCACGGCCGAGGGCTACTGGCGCTGGAGCTTCGCCGGTACGTCGACCACCCCGGCCGTCAACGCCGCGGGCACCCTGGTCAAGATCAAGAAGTAACACCCGCATCAGCGGAAGCGGTACGCGTGGGGCCCGGCAGCCTGCCGGCCCACGCGTACCATCCCCTCCGTTACGCGGGGAACTTCCGCTACGCGGGGATCCGCTACGCGGGCAACTTCCGTTACGCGGGGAACTTCCGCCCCACCAGCCGCCAGGAGAACTCCAGCGCCGCGGACGCCACCACCGCGACCGCCACCGCCGTCCACGGCATCACGGTCCCCACCAGCTTCAGCGCGAAGAAGTGCTGGAGCGCGGGCACCACCAGCACCACCAGGAACGCCGCCCCCATCGACACCACCAGGGCGACCCGCCACCAGGTGTACGGACGGGCCACGATGGCCAGCACCCACATCGAGACCAGGAACAGCGTGAGCGTCGCCGCGCTGGTCTCCGCCTCCAGGGAGCCGGGCCCGGTGTAGTAGCGCCGGGCGATCAGATAGGTGGTGAAGGTGGAGACCGCCGCGATCACCCCCGAGGGGATCGCGTAACGCATCACCCGGCGCACGAAGTTCGGCCGCGCGCGCTCCTTGTTCGGCGCGAGCGCCAGGAAGAAGGCGGGGATACCGATCGTCAGCGTCGACAGCAGCGTCAGATGCCGGGGCAGGAACGGGTACTCCACCTGGAAACACGCCACCAGGATCGCCAGCAGCACCGAGTAGACCGTCTTCGTCAGGAAGAGCGTCGCCACCCGCGTGATGTTGCCGATGACCCGGCGGCCCTCCGCCACCACGGCGGGCAGGGTCGCGAAGCTGTTGTTCAGCAGGACGATCTGGGCGACCGCGCGGGTCGCCTCCGAGCCCGAACCCATCGAGACGCCGATGTCCGCGTCCTTCAGCGCCAGGACGTCGTTGACACCGTCCCCGGTCATCGCGACGTTGTGGCCGCGCGACTGGAGCGCGCCGACCATGTCGCGCTTCTGCTGCGGGGTGACCCGGCCGAAGACCCCGGCGGATTCGAGGGCCTCGGCCATCTCCTCCCTGCCCGCCGGGAGCCGCCGGGCGTCGACCGTGTTCGCCGCGCCCGCCAGACCCAGCTTTCCGGCCACCGCGCCGACCGAGACCGCGTTGTCGCCGGAGATGACCTTGGCGGAGACATCCTGGTCGGCGAAGTACGCGAGGGTCTCGGCGGCGTCCGGCCGCAGCCGCTGCTCCAGTACGACGAGCGCGACGGCCGCCGCCCCCGCCGCCGCGTCGGGCGCGTCGAGTGCCGAGCCGGTGCGGGCCAGCAGCAGGACGCGCAGCCCCTGCCTGTTGAGGTGGTCGATCTCGTCGAGCGCGGGATCGCCGTCCGGCAGCAGCACATCGGGCGCGCCGAGCAGCCAGCGCACCGGCTCGCCCCCGGCCTCGTCGAACGCGGCGCCGCTGTATTTCCGTACGGACGAGAAGGGCAGCGTCTCCGCCACCGGCCAGGCGCCCCGGTCGCCGTGGTAGGCGTCGATGATCGCCTGGAGGCTGGCGTTGGGCCGTGGATCGGACGCGCCGATCGCGCCGAGGACCTGCCGTACGTACGGTTCGTCCGCGCCGTCCAGCGCGCGCAGCTCGCTGACGTCCATTCCGCCCTCGGTGAGCGTGCCCGTCTTGTCGAGGCAGACGACATCGACGCGGGCCAGCCCCTCGATGGCGGGCAGCTCCTGGACGAGGACCTTCAGCCGGCCCAGCCGGATGACCCCGATCGCGAAGGCGACGGAGGTCAGCAGCACCAGGCCCTCGGGGATCATCGGGACGATGCCGCCGACGGTCCTGGCGATCGAGTTCTTGAAGTCGGTCTGCTTGACGACGAGCTGGCTGAGGATGAGCCCGAGGGCGGTCGGGATCATCATCCAGGTCACGTACTTGAGGATGGTGCTGATGCCGTTGCGCAGCTCGGAGTCGACGAGCGTGAAGCGGGACGCCTCCTCGGCGAGCTGCGCGGCGTACGCGTCGCGGCCGACCTTCGTCGCCCGGAACGCGCCCCCGCCGACCACGACGAAGCTGCCCGACATCACCTGATCGCCGGGGTGTTTCAGCACCGGATCCGCCTCGCCGGTGAGCAGCGACTCGTCGATCTCCAGACTGTCCGCCTCGGCGACGACCCCGTCGACCACGACCTTGTCGCCGGGGCCCAGTTCGATGAGATCCCCGAGGACGATCCCGGAGGTGGAGATCTGGGTGGCGACCCCGTCCCGCCGTACGGTCGGCTTCGCCTCGCCGATGACCGCGAGCCCGTCGAGGGTCCGCTTGGCGCGCAGCTCCTGGATGATGCCGATGCCGGTGTTGGCGATGATCACGAACCCGAAGAGGGTGTCCTGGATCGGCGCGACAAAGAACATGATCACCCAGAGCACGCCGATGATCGCGTTGAAGCGGGTGAAGACATTGCCCCGGACGATCTCGGCCGTCGTCCGGCTGCTGCGCACCGGAACGTCGTTGACCTCGCCCCGGGCGACATGCGCGGCCACCTCGGCGGCGGTCAGCCCGCCGCGCCGGAACTCCTCGCGGTGGGGTAGCTCCATGGGGTGCACGGGGTCGAGTTCGGCTCCCGCGTCGATGGCCGGACCGGGGGGCTCGGGGCCATCGGTGTCGATCTTCGCCCGCTGCGTCATGCTCCGACGGTACGGCCCGGCGTACCGCTTCACACGTGGAGTGGTCCGAAGATCAGACTCCGGGACGAGGGGAATCGTCCCCGGGCAGGAGGCCAGCCTCCCCGTCGGCTTCCTCGGCGGCGGCAGAAGCGGCAGCGGCGGCACGCTTCAGCGCCGCGTCCCGCCCGCGTACGTACCAGATCCCGATGAGCCCGAGTCCGGCCCCGGCCAGACAGGTCCAGATCAGCCACGTGTGCCCGTGATCGCTGTACCAGCCGTAGAACGGCAGCTGGACGAGGAAGAGGACGAACCAGATGATCGTGCCGCCCGTGATGGTGCCCACGACCGGCCCCTCCAGGGGTTCGGGCGCCGCGTGCCGGGGGGTTCCCGTCAGAAATCCGGTCATGGCGTCAGTCTATGCGGGGGTGTTCCGGGACGGAGGAGGGGCGGCGCGAGGCCAGGTGGCGCAAGGCTCTACGCGCGGAGATAGCGATCTTGGTCGCCCATATTCATACTGATGTATTCATACCGAAACTGTTTTCTGGCTGACTTGTTTCGTTCGTCCGGACATACAGGGTTGGCGTGAACGCCACTCATCCTTACCGCTCAGTACCCCGGCATTTCCCCCATCCCTCTCGTACGACTGAGGTCCCGCATGCCTTCCTCGGCCACCGCACCGGTCGGTTCCGACACGCCACCACCGGCTTCCGGACAGCCGTCCGGCGGGCTCGACCGCTTCTTCAAGATCTCGGAGCGCGGCTCCACGGTAGGTCGCGAAGTACGGGGCGGCCTCGCCACCTTCTTCGCGATGGCGTACATCATCGTGCTGAACCCGATCATTCTCGGTAGCGCGAAGGACATGTACGGCCACCAGCTGGACAACGGCCAGCTGGTCACCGCGACGGTCCTCACCGCCGCCTTCTCCACGCTGCTGATGGGGGTCATCGGCAATGTGCCGATCGCCCTCGCCGCCGGACTCGGCGTCAACACGATCGTCGCCCTCCAGCTCGCCCCCCGGATGAGCTGGCCGGACGCGATGGGCATGGTCGTACTCGCCGGGCTCGTGGTGATGCTGCTGGTCGCGACCGGGCTGCGCGAGCGCGTGATGAACGCCGTACCGCAGGGGCTGCGCAAGGGCATCGCGATCGGTATCGGCCTCTTCATCATGCTGATCGGCCTGGTCGACTCCGGTTTCGTCTCCCGTATCCCGGACGCCGCGCAGACCACCGTGCCGCTCCAGCTCGGCGGCAACGGCCATCTGCACGGCTGGCCGGTCCTGGTCTTCGCCATCGGCGTGCTGCTCACGCTGACGCTGATCATCCGCAAGGTGCGCGGCGCGATCCTGATCTCCATCGTCGCGATGACCGGTCTGGCGATGATCCTCGACGCGGTCGTGAAGGTGCCGAGCTGGGGGCTGACGACCCCGCAGTGGCCGGGCAACCCGGTCGCGACCCCGGACTTCGGCCTGCTCGGTCAGTTCAGCCTCTTCGGCGGTTTCCAGAAGGTCGGCCTCCTCACCGGCACGCTCTTCGTCTTCACCGTGCTGCTGTCCTGCTTCTTCGACGCGATGGGCACGATCCTCGGCGTCGGCGACGAGGCCAAGCTGATGGACAAGAAGGGGAACCTCCCCGGGATCAACAAGGTCCTCTTCGTCGACGGTGTCGCGGTCGCCGCCGGTGGCATGGGCTCGGCCTCGGCCAACACCTGTTACGTGGAGTCCACGGCCGGTGTCGGCGAGGGGGCCAGGACCGGCCTCGCCTCCGTCGTGACGGGCGGGCTCTTCGCGGCGGCGCTGTTCCTCACACCGCTGGCCACCATGGTCCCGTCCCAGGCGGCGACCCCCGCCCTGGTGGCGGTGGGCTTCCTGATCCTGGCCGGGTCCGTACGGGACATCGACTGGAGCGACTTCACCATCGGTGTGCCGGCGTTCCTGGCGATGGTGATGATGCCGTTCACGTACTCGATCACCAACGGCATCGGTATCGGCTTCATCGCGTTCAGCGTGCTGCGCCTGGCGACGGGCCGGGGCCGCGAGGTGCCGGCGGCGATGTACGCGGTGTCGGCGGTCTTCGTCTTCTACTACGCGATGCCGGCGCTGGGCCTGACGTAGCCAGGGCCCGACGTGTAGCGGCGCGCGCCGGGTGCGCCACGGCACCCCGTAGAACTGCTCCGTGAACCGGTCCGTCTCGTCGACCGCCGCTTTGCAGCGCTCGTCGAGGCCATCGCGAATGAGCGTCCGGGCCCATGGTCCTGGACGCTCATTTCGCGTTCGGCGGCGTGCTGCCGCAGCCGTTCGGGCAGCTCACCGTCTATCCGCAGGCTGAGAGCCTGTCGGGTGACCTCTGAGCCCGCCATGGTGCTGTCCGGGGCGACCTCACCCGTACGAGTGACCTGATCGGCACACCGGGTGAGCGGCCCGCACGGGTGTCCGACGAGGCCCGCCGTGGTTGTTCCGGTGGTATTTAGCATGGGTAATGAGTTAGGCTAACAACATGCCTGACCTACCCCACGGCGACGACGAACACGAGAACGCCGCCGCCGTGAACGCTCTCCGCTCCGCCGTCATGCGGCTCGGCCGGCGACTGAAACACCAACGGGTGGACGAGTCGCTGAGCCCCACCGAGATGTCGGTGCTGGGCACGCTCGCGCGCTGTGGCTCCGCCACCCCGGGCGAGCTGGCCCGCAAGGAGTACGTCCAGCCGCCGTCGATGACGCGCATCGTGGCGCTGCTCGAAGCGAAGGGCCTCGTCAGGCTGGAGCCGCATCCCGACGACCGTCGGCAGAAGGTGGTCAGCCAGACCGAAGAGGCCGAGGCGATGCTCGAAGAGAGCCGCCGCAGGCGCAACGTCTGGCTCGCGACCCTCGCCGAGGGCCTGGACGAGGACGAGTGGGCGAAGCTGCGCGCCGCCGCCCCCGTACTGGAGAAGCTCGCCCACCTGTAACCCGCGCGCCCTGAGGAGGCGAACCCCCATTGAGTACGGGATCCGGAGCAGAATCCGCCCCCGCACCGAAATCCGCCCACGACAGCACCACCCCGGACCGTAGGACCGGCGGCGGGACCTTCTCGTCGCTGAAGATCCGTAACTACCGCCTGTTCGCGACGGGAGCCGCCGTCTCCAACATCGGTACGTGGATGGCCCGGGTCACCCAGGACTGGCTGGTCCTCAGCCTCACCGGCTCGGCGGCGGCCGTCGGCATCACGACGGCGCTCCAGTTCCTCCCGATGCTGCTCTTCGGCCTGTACGGCGGCGTCATCGCCGACCGCTACCCCAAGCGGCGGCTGCTGCTCGTCACCCAGGCCGCGCTGGGCCTGTGCGGGCTCGCCCTCGCGGTCCTGACCCTCTCCGGGCAGGTCCAGGTCTGGCACGTCTATCTGATCGCCTTCCTGCTCGGCATGGTCACGGTCGTCGACAACCCGACCCGTCAGTCCTTCGTCTCCGAGATGGTCGGCCCGGACCAGCTCCGTAACGCCGTCAGCCTCAACTCGGCCAACTTCCAGTCCGCCCGGCTCATCGGCCCCGCCGTCGCCGGTGTGCTCATCACCACGGTCGGCAGCGGCTGGGCCTTCATGCTGAACGGCCTGTCCTTCGCCGCCCCGCTCATCGGCCTGCTGCTGATGCGCTCGCGCGAACTGCACGGATCCGTCACGGTGCCACGCGCGAAGGGCCAGCTCAGAGAAGGGCTGCGCTATGTACGCGGCCGCCCCGAGCTGATCTGGCCGATCGTCCTCGTCGGCTTCGTCGGCACCTTCGGCTTCAACTTCCCGATCTGGCTGACGGCCTTCGCCCACGAGATCTACCACGGCGGCGCCGGGATGTACGCCTTCTTCAACATCCTGATGGCCGCCGGCTCCCTGGCGGGCGCCCTGCTCGCCGCCCGCCGCGGAGCCAGTCGGGTCCGGCTGCTCATCCTCGCGGCGATGGCCTTCGGGCTGCTGGAGATCGTGGTGGCCTTCTCGCCGTCCGTCTGGCTGTTCTCGCTGCTGCTCCTGCCGATCGGCATGCTCGGCCTGACGACCAACATCAGCGCCAACACCAGCGTCCAGATGGCCTCCGACCCGGAGATGCGGGGCCGGGTGATGAGCCTCTACATGATGGTCTTCGTCGGCGGCACCCCCATAGGCGGCCCGCTCCTCGGCTGGGTCACCGACACCTACGGCGCCCGCATCGGGTTCGCCGCGGGCGGCGCGGTCTCCCTGCTCGCGGCGGCGACGATCGGCCTGGTCCTGACCCGGGTGGCAGGCGTACGCCTCAAGGTGGACCTGCGCGGCGGCCGCCCGCACATGGCGTTCGTACCGAAGGAACGGCAGCTGACAACGGCCGCGTGAGCCACGCACGGCCCGGCCGGGAGGATCCGGCGGGGGCCGTGCCGGGGGCGGTCAGTCGCGGGGGAACGTGTCGGTCTTGAGGGTCAGGTCGAGAACGGTGCGGGTGAGATCGATGTCCCCACCGAAGACAACGGTCAGCTTGCTGTGGTATTCGCCGTCCTTGGGCTCCGTGTACGCGTGGCACCTGGCGGTGTACGGGTCGACGATGAGGTAGACCGGGATCCCGGCCGCCGCGTACACCGCTTTTTTGGGCTCGTAGTCGTTGGTGGCGGTCCCCTTGGAGATCACCTCGGCGATAAATTCCACGTCTTCGGCGTTCCATCGGCCGTGCTTGTCCAGCACGGCCGCATCGGACAGCTTGACCACATCCGGGCAGAACCCGTTCAGATGCCCCGGGAAATCGAACCGCACGTCGGACGTCACCTTGACGTCCTCGCCGAACTGGTCCTCCAGGGCCCGGACAATACGGCGGATGATCTGCCAGTGGGTGTTCCGCTGCGGAACCATGAAGATGTTTCCCTCGACAATCTCGACCTTGAATCCCTCGGAGATGGGGTCGAGCATCTCGAACATCTTGTCCAGAGCCGACTGGTCCGGAGCCAGCCCGCTGTCGCTCTCCTCGGCCATGGCGATCCTGTCGATCTCGACGACGGTCATCGTGGCGCTCCTCCCCGCTGCCGTAGCGAGCACGGCAGCCGCGCGGTACAACGATACGCACGGCGAACGGGCTACGTCCCGAACACGAACCCGGGTGCCGGGGCTGTCGTACCCGGCCGTTAACCTCGACCCGTGGACCCCAAAACCCGGAACCGCGTCATGGCGGGCGTGCTTGTGCTGATGTTCGTGGTCATCGCCGTGGCGGCCGCGGTCGGCTAGCCGGAGCGTGTCCGGCCGCGCCGTCCGCGGCCCCTGTGGCGTGGCCGCTACCAGGCGAAGGCCTCCGGGGAGGGACCCGGGCCCGGGAAGATCTCGTCCAGTGAGGACAGGACCTCCTGCGACAGCTCCAGCTCCACCGCCCGCAGCGCGGACTCCAGCTGCTCCGCCGTGCGCGGGCCGACGATCGGGCCCGTCACGCCCGGCCGGGTGAGGAGCCAGGCCAGCGCCGCCTCGCCGGGGTCGATGCCGTGCTTGCCGAGCAGGTCCTCGTACGCCTGGATCTGCGCGCGTACGGCCGTGTCGGCGAGCCCGCTCTCGGAGCGGCCCTGGCCGGTCCGCGAACCGCCGCCCTCGCGCTCCTTGCGGATCGCCCCGCCCAGCAGCCCGCCGCCCAGCGGGGACCAGGGGATGACCCCGAGTCCGTACTCCCGCGCGGCCGGGATGACCTCCATCTCGGCGCGGCGCTCGGCGAGGTTGTACAGGCACTGCTCGCTGACCAGGCCGTACGAGCCGAGGCGGCGGGCCGTCTCGTTCGCCTGGGCGATCTTCCAGCCGGGGAAGTTGGACGAGCCCGCGTAGAGGATCTTGCCCTGCTGGATCAGGGTGTCGATGGCCTGCCAGATCTCCTCGACGGGGGTGTCGCGGTCGATGTGGTGGAACTGGTAGAGGTCGATGTGGTCGGTCTGGAGCCGCTTGAGGCTGGCGTCGACCGCGCGGCGGATGTTGAGGGCGGAGAGCTTGTCGTGGTTGGGCCAGGCGTCTCCGTCGGCCGCCATGTTCCCGTACACCTTGGTGGCGAGGACGACCTTGTCGCGACGGTCGCCGCCCTTGGCGAACCAGGTGCCGAGGATCTCCTCCGTGCGGCCCTTGTTCTCGCCCCAGCCGTAGACATTGGCGGTGTCGAAGAAATTGATGCCCGCGTCGAGCGCGGCGTCCATGATCGTGTGGCTGTCGGCCTCGTCGGTGAGGGGGCCGAAGTTCATCGTCCCGAGGACGAGTCGGCTGACCTTGAGTCCGGTGCGTCCGAGCTGCGTGTACTTCATGACTCCACAGCCAACGCGTTGGAGCGCACTCGAAGCAAGGCCGGGCGGCGGCGAGTCCGCCACCGGAGCGGGCCGCCGCCCTCGGCCCGCGGCGAACGCGTCGAGCGCCGCCCGTACCTCACGGCGCTGTGTGTCGCTGCCCTTGTGACCCGAGTCCGGTACGACGACCAGCCGGGCGTCCGGCCAGACGCGCGCCAGCTCCCAGGCGGTGGAGAGGGGCCCCGCCAGGTCGTACCGGCCGTGGACCAGGACGCCGGGGATGCCCGCGAGCCGTCCCGCGTCCCGCAGCAGCGCGCCCTCGCCGAGCCAGGCGCCGTTCGAGAAGTAGTGCGCGCAGATCCGCACCAGGGCCTGCCGGTCGGCGGCGGGCCGGTCGCCGTACGGGGTGGCGGAGCCGCTCGGTTCCTGGGAGAGCACGGCGTCCTCCCAGGCGCACCAGTCGGCCGTGGCCCGTTCCCGTACGGCGGGGTCGGGGCTCTCCAGCAGCCGGGAGTAGGCGGCGAGCAGCTCCGGGACGGTGGCCGAATCTCGCGGGTGCCCGGCGCCCGCGCGGAAGCGGTCCCACTCCTCGGGGAAGATCCGGCCGACGCCGCCGTACAGCCAGTCGATCTCCGAGCGCCGGGTCGTCGTGACACTGGCGATGACGATCCCCGAGACGCGCTCGGGGTGCCGCTCGGCGTACGCGAGCAGCAGGGTGGAGCCCCAGGAGACGCCGTACAGCAGCCACTGTTCGATACCGAGGTGGGTGCGCAGCCGTTCCATGTCGGCGATGAGGTGGTCGGTCGTGTTGTGGCTCAGGTCGGTGGCGGGATCGCTCGCGTGCGGGGTGCTGCGTCCGCAGTTGCGCTGGTCGAAGAGGACGGTGCGGTAGCGCGCCGGGTCGAAGGAGCGCCGGTGGTACGGGTTGCAGCCGGATCCGGGGCCGCCGTGGACGACGAGCGCGGGCCTGCCCCGCGGGTTGCCGCAGCTCTCCCAGTGGACGAGGTTGCCGTCCCCGACATCGAGCATGCCCTGCTCGTAGGGCTCGACGGGCGGATACAGGGGGTCCGGGGGCTGGTCCATGCAGGCGGGCTCCTCGGGTGGGGCGGGCGGTGGGCCGTCCGCACCTCAGAACGCCCCGAAACGGATGTCGCGGCCTTTTCCCCCGGGATGAGGGGTCAGCGGCGGGCGGCGTACGGACTGCCCACGCCCCAGCTCTCGTGCATCGCGTCGGCGAAGGCCCCCGCGAGCTTGTGCTCGCCGGACGGGGCCGGGTGGGTGCCGTCGTATGTATCGGTATGAATGTCGTACGTCGACGGCCGCGCGGCGAGCAGCAGCGGCGAGTCCGGCCGGTCGAGTTCGGCGACCGTCTTGCCCAGCAACTCGTTGAAGCGGTCCACCTCGGCGGCGAACGGCGCGTCGGACTCGGCGCGGACATTGGGGATGACCGGCAGGAGTACGGCGCGGACGCGCGGGTTGGCCGCGCGGGCCCCGGCGATGAAGGCGCGGACGTTGCGGTCCGTCTGCGTACTGTCCGTATAGAAACCGAGGTCGATCAGGCCGAGCGAGACGAGCAGCACGTCCACCCGGTGCTCCTCGACCGTCGCCCCGATCAGCGGGGCCATGTGCTGCCAGCCCTCGCCCCAGCCGGCCAGGTGTCCCCGGGCGTGGGCGGGGAAGTCCGGGCCGCCGTAGTCGTACGAGACGGGGGCGGCGGCCCGGACGTCGTACAGCTCCGTGCGGGGACCGACGATCCGGAACGGGCTGCCGAAGGAGGTGCTGAGGTGCTGCCACATGCGGTAGCGCCAGGTGAAGTCGCCCGCGCTCCCGATGGTCATGGAGTCGCCCACGAACAGAAATCGCATCCGGTCATCTTCGCCGATCATCATGCGGGGATTCCCTAGTGCCGTGCCGGGCGTCGCGAGCCGGTGAACCTTTCCGGCCACAGCACTGGACGTCGTCCGGTGTCCCGGCGGGCCCGGGTGTCCTGGCCGGGCCGGGTGGGCGTGGGCGGGGTGGCAGGCTGGGGGGATGCGTTCGCTTCCGCGCCATCCCGGTACCCGTGTCTTTCGCGTCGCCGCCGCCGCGGCCGCCCTCGCCGTACTGGCGACCGGCCCGTCCGCGCTGGCCGCGGACGGGACACCCGACCAGAACTTCACGATCAAGGACCCGCGGATCACCGAGTCCAGCGGCCTCGCCGCCAGCCGGATCCACCCGGGCGTCTACTGGACCCACAACGACAGCGCCCACCCGCCGTACATCTACGCGGTGGACTCCAGGACCGGGGAGACCGTCGCGACGATCACCCTGAAGGGCGTCGGCGAGATCAGGGACGCGGAGGGCATCTCCCTCGGCCCCGACGGGAATCTGTACGTCGGCGACATCGGGGACAACCTCAACGGCAGCTGGGACCACGTCTGGATCTACCGCTTCCCCGAGCCCCGGCAGCTCAAGGACGCGACGGTCACCCCGACACAGTTCACGGTCGCGTACGAGGACGGTCCGCGCGACGCCGAGTCGCTGATGGTCCACCCGAAGACCGGACGGGTCTACATCGCCTCCAAGAACCAGAGCGGCGGCGGACTGTACGAGGGCCCCGAGAAGCTCACCCCGTCCGGTACGAACACCTTCCGGCGGATCGACGAGGTGCCCTGGGTGACCGACGGCGCCTTCTCGCCGGACGGAAAGGAACTGACCCTGCGCTCGTACTTCAGCGCGCGCGCCTATGCCTGGAAGGACGGCAGGCTGGGCACGGAGCGCGCGGTGACCGCGCCGTTCCAGCCGCAGGCCGAGTCGGTGACGTACACGGCGGACGGCAGCGCGCTGATGTTCGGTACGGAGGGCGCGAAGAGCGAGGTGGTACGGGTGGACGTCGGCGAGGGCGGCGGCGACACCGGGGGCGGCAAGGCGGGCGAATCGACTGGATCCTCCGGCAGTTCCGACGGCTCCGGCAGCTCGGCCGGCTCGACCACCGGGTCCGCCGGGTCCGCCGGTTCCGGTACCTCCGGCGGGGGCGGCGCCACACTCGGCGCGTTCGTCCTCGCGGGGGCGGCGGCGCTGTTCCTCGGCTTCAAGTGGCTGCGTCGAAAGGGCTGAGGGGGGCGGTGGCCGCGCCCCGGCGCGGCGCGGGCCCCGGCGCGGATGCCGCGTCGGGGCCCGGGGGCGGGCGGTCAGCTGGTCAGAGCTGCTCGATCACGTAGTCGATGCAGGCGGTCAGCGCCGCCACGTCCGACGGGTCGATCGCCGGGAACATGGCCACGCGGAGCTGGTTGCGGCCGAGCTTGCGGTAGGGCTCGGTGTCGACGATGCCGTTGGCGCGCAGGGCCTTGGCGACGGCCGTCGCGTCGACCTCGTCCGCGAAGTCGATCGTGCCGATGACCTGAGAGCGCTTCGCCGGGTCGACCACGAAGGGGGTCGCGTGCTTGGACGCCTCGGCCCAGCCGTACAGATTCTGGGAGGAGCCGGCCGTACGGCCCACGGCGAAGTCCAGACCGCCCTGGGAGTTGAGCCAGTTCAGCTGCTCGTTGAGCAGGAAGAGCGTGGCCAGCGCGGGGGTGTTGTAGGTCTGGTTCTTCAGCGAGTTGTCGATCGCGGTGGGCAGCGAGAAGAACTCGGGGACATGGCGTCCGGAGGCGTGGACGCGTGCGGCGCGCTCCAGGGCGGCGGGCGAGAAGACACCGATCCACAGGCCGCCGTCGGCCGCGAAGGACTTCTGGGGGGCGAAGTAGTAGACATCCGTCTCGGCGATGTCCACCGGCAGACCGCCCGCGCCGGAGGTCGCGTCGACCAGGACCAGCGAGCCCGCGTCCGCACCGGCGACCCGCCTGACGGGGGCCGCGACACCGGTGGAGGTCTCGTTGTGGGTGAGGGCGTAGACGTCGACGCCCTCCTCCGCGACGGGCTCGGGGTGCGAGCCGGGGTCGGCGGAGATGACGGACGGGTCGGCCAGCCACGGCGCGAGCTTGGCCGCCTTGGCGAACTTGGAGGAGAACTCACCGAACGAGAGGTGCTGGGACTTGTTCTCGATCAGGCCGTGTGTCGCGATGTCCCAGAAGGCGGTGGAGCCGCCGTTGCCCAGGATCACCTCGTAGCCCTCGGGGAGCGAGAAGAGGTTCCGTACTCCGTCACGCACCGAGCCGACCAGGTTCTTGACCGGGGCCTGGCGGTGGGAGGTGCCGAGGAGGGAGGTGCCGGTGGCGGCCAGCGCGTCCACAGCCTCCGTCCGAACCTTGGAGGGACCTGCGCCGAAACGGCCGTCGGCGGGCTTGATGTCAGCGGGAATCTCGATATCGGCCACGGGCCGGAGCGTAGTCCCTCCACCGGCGCGGTCGAAATCCGTGTCCGTCGGGTGAGACGCGCACTCCGGTCCGTGGGACGGGAGACGGGAGGTGGGACAGGGGGAAGGTGTGCGGAAGGGGATGAGGGGGGCATGGGGGAGGGGAAGGGATTCACCCGTGTGGGGGATGGCCGCCGCTGGTGGTTCTTGTTTCGCTCCGCGTCGTCGGGTCCGGGGGCGTCGCCGTCGGGTCCGGGGTCGTCTGCGTCGGGTCCGGGGTCGTCTGCGCCGCCGCCGGGGCCGTCGCGTGTTTCAGGGACAGGGCGCGGAGGTGTTCGACGAGCGTGATCAGTACGTACTTGCTGGACGAGCGGTCCCGCGCGTCGCACTCCACCATGGGCACGTCCGGCGACAGGCCGAGCGCGTCGCGGATCTGCTCCTCGGTGTGGAGGGGCCCGCCGAAGTCGTTGCAGGCCACGATGAAGGGCGTGTTGTAGTGCGCCAGGCGGTCGATCGCGTACCAGGAGTCGGTGAGCCGCCGGGTGTCGACGAGTACGACGGCGCCCAGCGTTCCGGGGAACAGCCGGTCCCAGAGGGACCAGAAGTGTTCCTGTCCGGGGGCACCGAACAGATAGAGCACCGAACGCGCGTCGAGCGAGACCCGGCCGAAGTCGAAGGCGATCGTGGTCGACGGATCCCGGTGGAGCCCTTCGAGACCGGCGAGTTCGTCGATGCCCTCGCCCGCGCGGTCCGTCGTCTCCTCGGTGATCAGGGGACGTATCTCGCTGACGGAACGGACCATGGTGCTCTTGCCGACCCCGCGGCCGCCGACTATGGCGATCTTCAGGCCGTTGTCGGCGGTACTGGCCAGGGCCGGCAAGGCCGTGGCCGGGGCCGGTGTGGGCGGGCCGGTGGGGTCCGGCGGGGGCGGGCCGGTGGGCCGCTCAGAGGTTACGGAGTCCAACGAGCACCTGCTCCAGGAGGTCGGGATCGGGAAGTCGGTCGGCGGCTCGGGCCGTCCGGGGGTGGCGCGCGCTGACTCTGCCGCTGTCGAGCAGATCGGTGAGCATGATCCGGACGATGCTGCCGGGCAGGCCGAGCGCGGCGGCGATCTCCACGACCGCCGTGGGGCGCCGGCACATCCGCAGGATCGCGGCATGTTCCGACTGCATGCCGGGGGCGGGGCCGCTCTCCGCGACCACCAGCGTCACCAGGTCGAACGTGCCCGGGTCCGGCCGGCTGCGCCCTCCGGTGAGGGTGTACAGCCGGTCGGGCGAGTCGTCCCGTCCCGGCGTGCTCATACGCGCGCGCCGCTCTCGCGCACGTCGCTCTGTTCTCGGGCGGTGGCGCGTGGTGGTGCGCCGAGGCGTTCCCCGAGCCGCTCGACGAGTTCGCGCATGTGGTGTCCGACCAGACCGACATCGGCGCCCTCGGTGGCGATGACGGCGAGATGGGCGCCGTTCCCGGCCTCGACGATCATCAGGGCGCCGCCGTAGAACTCGGTCATGGCGGACCGTACGCCGCCCGCGCCGTTCCCGAACTCGACGGACGCGCCGTGCGACAGACTCTGTAACCCGGCCGCGATGGCGGCGAGCTGGTCGGCCTGGTCGGCCGAGAGTTCGGGGGTACGGCACAACTTGAGGCCGTCCCGGGACAGGACGAGGGCGTGACGGGCGCCGCTGGTGCGCTTGAGCAGGTCCTCCAGCAGCCAGTCGAGCTTCTCGTCGGTGGTGGTGCCGGTCATCGGGGATCGCCTTCCGGGTGTGTGGAGTTGGGCGGGTCCTGGGGGGTGGCTCTGGTGGCCTGCCGGAAGCCGCTGAACCTGATGTCCCGGGTGGCGGCGGTGCGTTCCGGGGCGGCGGGGACGCGCCGGGCGTTGACGGTGAGCTTCGGTGAGGCGCCACAGGTTTGAGGCACCACGGGGTTTGAGGCACCACGGGGTTTAAGGCACCACCAGATTGAAGAACGCTCAAACGGTGGTCACTATATGAGAATTGGCGATCAATTTGTGAACCACTTGTTTGGATTGTGCTGTGAACGACGCGTGGCAGCAGGCGGAAAACCGGCCCCGTGATCGGGGCCGAGGCATCCTGGTCACATGGCTGATCAGCGAGAAACGTCCCCGTCGCCCGCTCACGTACGGTCGGTCGGGCAGGCACTGGAAACAGCGGTAAGCGGCGAGGTGGACTTCGGCGCGGCGGCGCGGGCGCTGATGACGATGGACGCCTCCAACTACCGCCGCGTCCCGGTCGGCGTGGTCGCGCCGCGCGACGCGGCGGACGTGGCGGCGGCCCTCGCGGTCTGCCGGGAGTACGGGATCCCCGTCGTCCCGCGCGGCGCGGGCACCTCGATCGCCGGGCAGGCCACGGGCGTCGGGGTGGTTCTCGACCTCACCCGTCATCTGCGGTCCGTCGTCGCGGTGGACCCGGTGGCCCGTACGGCGGTGGTCCAGCCCGGCGTCGTACTCGACGACCTGCGCGCGGCCGCGCTGCCCCACGGGCTGACCTTCGGCCCCGACCCGTCCACGCACAGCCGCTGCACGCTCGGCGGCATGATCGGCAACAACTCGTGCGGAGCGCACTCGGTGGCCTGGGGGACGACCGCCGACAACGTCCACGCGCTGTCGGTCACCACCTACGGCGGCGACGCCCTGCGCCTGGGACGCGGCCCCGACGCCGTCCCCGTACCCCTGCGGGACGGGCTGCGCGCGCTGGTCGACGGCCATCTCGCGACGCTGCGCACCGGCTTCCCCACCGGGCTGCCGCGCCGGATCTCCGGATACGCGCTGGACGCGCTGCTGCCCGAGTCCGGCACCGATCTGGCCCGCGCGTTCTGCGGCAGCGAGGGCACGCTCGGCGTGGTCACCGAGGCGACGGTACGACTGGTCGAGGCGCCCGCCGCCCGCGCCCTCGCGGTGCTGGGGTACGCGGACGAGAGCGCCGCCGCCGAGGCCGCCGCCGGGCTCCTCCCGTACGGCCCGCTGACCGTCGAGGGCATGGCCGAGGACCTGGTCACGGGCGCGCACCGGCTGCCGCGCGGCGGCGCCTGGCTCTTCGTGGAGACCGGCGGCGCGACCCCGGCCGAGGCGCGGGCCGCCGCCTCCGCGATCCTCCGCGCCGCCGACGCCCTCGACGGCACCGTCGTCGACGACCCGGCGGGACAGCGGGCGCTGTGGCGGGTACGGGAGGACGCGGCCGGGACCGCGACCCGGATGCCCGACGGCACCGAGGCATGGCCCGGCTGGGAGGACTGCGCCGTACCACCCGCCCGACTCGGACCGTATCTGCGGGAGTTCCGTGCACTTCTGACCGAACACGGCCTGCGTGGTACGCCTTACGGCCATTTCGGGGACGGCTGTATCCATGTCCGGATCGATTTCGATCTGTTCCGTGAGGAAGGGGTACGGCGCTTCCGGCGCTTCTCGGAGGAGACCGCCTCGCTCGTCGTCGCCCACGGCGGCTCGCTGTCCGGCGAACACGGCGACGGACTGGCCCGCGCGGAGCTGCTGCCGAGGATGTACGGGGACGAACTGGTCGCCCTCTTCGGCCGGTTCAAGGACGTCTGGGACCCCGAGGGCGGGATGAACCCCGGCGTACTGGCCCGCCCGGACCGTCTCGACGCCAACCTGCGCTTCGCCGTACTGCCGGCCAGACCCGTCCCGGTCGCCTTCGGCTACCCGCACGACGGCCCGGACGGCGGCGACTTCACCCGCGCGGTCAGCCGCTGCGTCGGCGTCGCCAAGTGCAGGGTCGCCGGGCCCAGCACCGGTACGGGCGTCATGTGCCCGTCCTTCCGCGCGACCGGCGAGGAACGGCACTCCACCCGGGGCCGCGCCCGGCTGCTCCACGAGATGCTCGCGGGCGAGGTGGTGACGGACGGCTGGCGCTCGACCGAGGTACGCGACGCCCTCGACCTGTGCCTGTCCTGCAAGGGCTGCCGCAGCGACTGCCCGGTGGGCGTGGACATGGCCACGTACAAGGCGGAGTTCCTCCACCACCACTACGCGGGACGGCTCCGCCCGGCCGCCCACTACGCGATGGGGCTGCTCCCGCTCTGGCTGCGCGCGGCGGCCCCCTTCGCCCGGCCGCTCAACGCGGCGGCGCGGATACGGCCGCTGGCGGCGCTGGCGAAACGGCTGGGCGGCATCGCACCGGAACGCGAGATTCCACGGCTGGCGACGGAGACGTTCGGGCGCTGGCTGCGGGGGCGGACCGGTGCCGCCGGAGCGGCGGACGCCGGGGCTTCCGCGGTGCCCACCGCTGTCCTGTGGCCCGACACCTTCACGGAATACCTGTCGCCGTCCGTGGGGCAGGCCGCGGTACGGGTGATGGAGGCGGCCGGGATCGGCCTCGTGACGCCGGAGGGTCCACGGGTGTGCTGCGGGCTGACCTATGTCTCGACGGGCCAGCTCGACCGGGCGCGCGCGGTCATGCGCCGGACGCTCGACACCATGGAACCGCTGCTGGACCGGGGGCTGCCGGTCGTCGTACTCGAACCGAGCTGCGCCGCCGCCCTCACCACCGACCTGCCGGAACTCCTGGGCGACGACCCGCGCGCGGCACGGCTGGCCGCGTCCGTACGTACCTTCGCACAGGCCCTGGAGGAGTGCGCCCCCGACTGGCGGCCCCCGCGCCTCGACCGCCCGGTCGTCGGCCAGACCCACTGCCACCAGCACGCGGTCCTGGGCGACGCGGCGGACCGCAGACTGCGCGAACGGGCCGGGCTGACCGGCGAGCTGAGCGGCGGCTGTTGCGGTCTCGCGGGCAACTTCGGCTTCGAACGCGGGCATTACGAGGTGTCGGTGGCCTGCGCGGAGGACCAACTGCTCCCTGCGGTACGGGCGGGCGCGGCGGCCGGGGCGGAGATCCTGGCGGACGGTTTCTCCTGCCGTACGCAGGTGGAGCAGCTGGGCGGGGTCGGGGTCGGGGGCGGCAGCAGGGGCAGTGGTTCCGGGGCCAGTGGTTCCGGGGCCAGGCATCTGGCGGAGGTGCTGGCGGAGGGGCTGGACCGGTAGGCGGGGCCAGGGGCTGGTGGGGGCGCCGGGTGGGCGGGAGCGGGGCGGCGGAGGGCCCCGGGCTCACCCGGGTTCGACGGCCGGGCGGGTGCGTTTCAGGACGACGTAGCCGTCCGTCTCACCGGTGAGGGAGTAGGAGGCTTTCGGATGAAGCCGACGCGCGTACTCGACGGCGTCCTGTCCGCTCCTGTTGCCCAGCGCGATGTAGTCCGGGTTCCTGCCCTGTGTGTTGCCCACCCAGAACACCCGGCAGCGCGAGGTGAGCCGGCTGCTCGGCCCGATGTTCGCCTCGACCGTCACCCCGTCCGGGATCCGCGCCAGCAGCTTGTCGACGGCGACGGCCCGGTCGGTCTTCTCGTACGGGGCGGCCTCGGCCAGCGCGGCCAGCGGCAGCGAGGTCGTCAGCGCGAGCGCGGCGGCCGCGACCGCCGCGGGAAGATGCCGGGTGTACGAGCGCAGCCAGGGGCGCGGGCTCGTCCGGGCCCCCTCGCAGGCGTCCACGAGCGCCAGCATCACGACGGGCATCAGCACGGCGCTGTAGTGCCAGTCGGTCCCCCAGTAGTGCTCCTCGCCCGACACGAAACGCCAGCCGAGCGTGGGCAGCGCCACCAGCAGCAGCGGGGAGCGCAGCGCGAGCAGCCCGGTGGTCGGCAGCAGCACCCAGAGCAGCGTGCGGAACTTGGTGTCCCACCCGTCGAAGGGGCCGGGCCCGTCCGAGACCTTCGTCCAGTAGTCGTAGCCGCCGCTCGTGTTGAAGGCCGGTATCACCACGGTGAAGGTGAGCAGCGCGGCGATCGCCGTCAGCGACGCGACCCCGAAGGCCCAGGACGCCGTACGGGGATCGGCGCGCCAG
Organism: Streptomyces sp. NPDC088554; assembly: GCF_044752945.1. Taxonomy (NCBI): domain Bacteria; kingdom Bacillati; phylum Actinomycetota; class Actinomycetes; order Kitasatosporales; family Streptomycetaceae; genus Streptomyces; species Streptomyces sp. NPDC088554. Next base: position 112,153 of record NZ_JBIVMF010000015.1, read on the forward strand.
GTGCGTACCGCCACGACCAGCGCGATGGCGCACGCCGTCAGCCCCAGGTCCTCCTTCACGAAGACGAGCGCGCAGGCCAGGATCAGCGCGGTCCGCCAGCGCCGTGCGAGCACGGCCTCCAGGGAGAAGGCGATCAGCGGGACGGCGAAGGCTATCTCGTGGAAGTCGAAGTTCACGGCGCGCTGGACGCCCCACGACAGGCCGTACGCGACCCCGATCGCGAGACCGGCGCGCCTGCCCAGGATCCGGGTGGCGGCCCGGGTCACCGGGATGGAGGAGAGCGCGAACAGCGCGGCCTGCGCGACCAGCAGCGTGATGGGCGAGGGGAACAGCCGGTACGCGGGGGCGAGCAGGGCGGTCACGGGGCTGAAGTGATCGCCGAGGATATTGGTGCCGGGCCCCTTGAGGTCGGCCACGGGCTCCCGCAGATGGGCGTAGTTCCGTATCGCCTGCTCGAAGATGCCCAGGTCCCAGGACATGGTCCCGAGGTTGCGGTAGCGGCCCACGGAAATCACGGTGTACGCGCAGAACAGCAGGGCAGCCAGCGCGTACGGATACCGGCGGGGGCTCGGCCGCAGGCGCGAAAAACGGGCGCGCGTCCCGTCTCCGCCGTCGGCCGCGGGACCGGTCCCGTCGGAGGGACCGGTCCTGGGTATCGCGAGGGTGGCTCCTTGCACGAGAGGGTCCTTCGGGGTCGGGGCGCGGTCGTCGACTGCACGGTGTGGGGTGGCCGCCGCAGAGGCTGTCGCCGAACGGTACGACGATATGCCCGGCGAAACGGTGCCGCAGCTGGGGTGGCGGGTGACGGAACGTGGTCGCGGACAGCCGCGCCGTTCAACAGGACCCAGGTGGCCAGTAGACTCGCTGGCCGTGGCGGATACCCAGTACGAAGACCTGTTGCGGCTGACACTCACCTCCGGGACGGCCAAGGCCGACCGGACGGGCACCGGTACCCGGAGTATCTTCGGGCACCAGCTGCGCTACGACCTCGCGCAGGGGTTCCCGCTGGTCACCACCAAAAAGGTGCACCTCAAGTCCATCGTGTACGAGCTGCTGTGGTTCCTGCGCGGCGACTCGAACATCGGCTGGCTGCGCGAGCACGGTGTCACCATCTGGGACGAGTGGGCCGACGCGAACGGCGAGCTGGGCCCGGTGTACGGCGTGCAGTGGCGCTCCTGGCCCACCCCGGACGGCAGCCACATCGACCAGATCAGCGAGGTCCTCGCCACACTGCGCAGCGACCCCGACTCCCGCCGGATGATCGTCTCCGCCTGGAACGTCGCCGAGCTGGACAGGATGGCGCTCGCGCCGTGCCACGCCTTCTTCCAGTTCTACGTAGCCGACGGCAAGCTCTCCTGCCAGCTGTACCAGCGCAGCGCGGACCTGTTCCTCGGCGTCCCGTTCAATATCGCCAGTTACGCCCTGCTCACGCACCTGGTGGCACAGCAGGCCGGCCTGGAGCCGGGAAGCTTCATCTGGACCGGTGGCGACTGTCACATCTACGACAACCATGTCGAGCAGGTGACCGAGCAGCTCACGCGGACCCCGTTCGACTTCCCCGAGCTGCGGCTGCGCAAAGCCGACTCGCTCTTCGACTACGCCTATTCCGATGTGGAAGTGCTCGGCTACCGGCACCACCCGGCCATCAAGGCCCCGGTCGCGGTATGAACGGCGGTACGAACGGCGGTACGAACGTCGGTACGAACGGCGGGCTGGACGGCGGTACGCACGTCGGGCTGATTTGGGCGCAGACCCTCGACGGTGTGATCGGCGCGGGCAACACGATCCCGTGGCGGGTGCCCGAGGACCTGGCGCATTTCAAGGCGGCCACCCTCGGCCATCCCGTGGTGATGGGGCGCCGGACATGGGATTCGCTGCCCCCGAGATTCCGCCCGCTGACCGGCAGGCGCAACATCGTGGTGACCCGCGACCCGCAGTGGACGGCCGAAGGCGCGGAACGCGCCGGCTCCGTCGCCCAGGCGCTGGAACGCGCGGCCGAGCCGCCCGCCCCCACGACCACATGGGTGATCGGCGGCGGTGAGATCTACCGGGCCGCCCTGGAGTACGCCACGACGCTCTCGGTGACCGAAGTCGACGTACCGGTGGACGGCGACACCTACGCCCCGGCACTGGACCCGACGTGGAAAGCCGCCGAGGACAGCGGCTGGCAGCACTCCACATCCGGGCTGCGCTACCGCATCCGCCGCTACACCCGGTGACCTGAGGGACTCGCGGAGTCCCTCACCCCCGCCCCGCCCGGACTCCAGGGGGAGGACAGCGGATCGCGGGGCGCACGCGCTCAGCAGCCCCCGGCAGTTCTTCACTTCCGTTCGCGCGGGGGTCGGGCTCCTGGGGATCATCAGGGCGCCGTTCGCCCCCGAGGACCGCGATGAGCAGGGACAGCGTCCGCCGGGCCCTGCTGCCACCGTTTACGTCGCTCATGCAGCCCTCCGCCGAAGCCCGTCCCTGATCCGCCTGAGCAACTCCGGCGTCGGCTCCGCGAACTCCCTGGGCACCCAGTGGGGCGGCGCCGGACTCCGAGGGTGGGCTGCCGCTGCCCGTACGAGCGCGGCTAACTCGGCTTCCAGGAGGCCGAGTTCGCTGATCTGCGGGGCGCTGGTCGTTGTGCGGTTCGCATGGTCCGTCTGGTTCACCATGGCGGAGCCCTCTCCTCGACGCGTGATGCGTGGGTACGGGGGTGGTGGTGCGGGAAGCCGCGTACGGGAAGCCGTTACGGGGCGGCCGTACGGGGGAACGGGTTGCCCCCTGGCTGCGGCCGGCATGAGGAGCCAGCAACCTGGGGGCAACCCTTCGGGCCCTCCCAACGGGACACGGAGCTGGGAGAGTTGCGCTGCTCCAGGGCGATCCCTGCCGAGGGAGCGACCTGGAGTGGCGACGCGTAGTGACGGTAGCGTCACGGGTTGCCTCCGCGCAACCATGTACCGGTACATGGTTGCGCATTAACGTACGACAGGGCCCCTCGCCATCGAGCGAGGGACCCTGTTTTTGGTGCTGGGGCTCAGCTGGTGAAGCGGTTGAACAGGCCTGACTTGATGCCTGCGGTCAGTGCGGCGAACCTGGCCCGACTGGTAGTCGTAATTACGTTCGGGTCGTCACTCTCGCGAACCAAGAGGCCGCCGCCGTGTTCGGCAACCTCAACGCACTGTCCTCCTAGATCGGAGAACGATGACTTCTGCCACTTAATCTCCGCCTGCATGCCTGTGCCTCCAGTTTCGTGCGGGGTGTGCGACGGCAGGGGTCAGCTGGCGAAGTGGTCGAACTCGCCCGCTTTGATACTTGAGATGAATTCGGTGAACTTGATGTGGTCGGTTGTCGTAAATACGTTCGGGTTGTCACTCTCGCGCATGAGGATCTCGCCGCCGTGTCCGGCGATCTCAATGCACTGCGCACCCCCTTCGGAAAAAGAGGACTTCTGCCAGTTGGGGTTGGTGTTCATGCCTCGGTCTCACAGTTCTCGTGCGATGTGATGGATGAAGCTGCGCGACTCAGCAGGCTCCAGGGAAGCCTGCTCGGCAAAGTCGAGCAACGTTCGGTACTTCTCCAATTCTGCGGCAGCGTCAAGCATGCGGCCGTCATGGCTGTTGTCAAGGTGGACGGCATCGAGCTGGGGGACGATGCCGCCTGCGTACAGCACTGTTTGGGTGAGGTGGATGAAATCCTCGTTGGTGAACGGGATGATCCGAAGCATGATGTCCGGCCGCTCCGAAACCTCCATGAGGTACTCAAGCTGCTCGCGTGCGATCTTCCTCCCGCCGATGCGCATGCGGAGTGCGGCCTCGTGGATGATGACCTCAACATCCGTCGGGGCTTCGCGATCGAGGATCCCTTTCCGCTTCATGCGGTTGTCGAGTCGGGCTTGCACTTCATTGGTGGGTAGCTTCGGAAGCACGCTCTCGAACAGTGATCGCGCGTAGTCCTCCGTCTGCAAGATCCCAGGGAAGGTCACTGGTTGCAGATATCGGAGATAGCTCGCGTGGTGCTCCAGTTCGGCAACGTCCATGAAGCCGGGAGGGAGTATCCCGCGATACTTGTCCCACCAGTACTGGCCGCGATGTTCGTTCGTGATGACGCACAACGCTTCGATCAGTGCGTTGTCATCGCACTCGTAGAAGACCGCCAGCATGCGAACCCGTTCTTCGCTGATCCCGATCTTGCCTGCCTCGATATTGCTGATCCTGGCTTGATCGGTAGAGAAGAGGCCGGCGGCTTCGCGGGCGATCCTTCCGGATCGGAGCCGGAGTTTCTTCAGTTCCGCACCGAGGCGTACCTGGCGTGCGGTCGGGTTGTCTCTTGTTGGCATGTCACCTTCCCTTTCTGCGCACAGTGTTGCGCGGATGCGTGTCGTTGGTCCACCGACTGTCACCGGAACGGGTTACATAGATGGACCGGTACATATATTTACCCTACGGTGAGTGCAGCGCAGCCCCGCACGTCAGTAAGCCCGAAGTGCAGCCGTCCCCGCGGCCATTGCCACGCGTGGCGAGCGGTAGCGCGCCCTGTCCGGATCACCGTTTCGCGTTGGGAGAACGACATGACCACCGTTACCACCGCCACTGCCCTCGCCCCCTCCGTTCCTCCGCCCCCGCGAGGTGGTGACACCTATGGGCTCTCCCTGCCCAACACTCCGGCCGCGCCCAAAGTCGCGCGTGACTTCGTCACTTCGCTGTTGGGTCTCAAGGAGCGGCATGCCGTGCTGCTCGACGAGGCGCGTCTCTGCACCACCGAAGTGGTGACGAACGCGCACCGCCATACGCGTACCCCGTTGATCCGTATGGCCGTGACCGTCGACCGGGAACAGGTGACCGTCTCCGTGGCGGATGACAATCCCTGGGTCTTGCCGGTGCCCGGGGTGCCGGGCGGAGGTGGCGGTGTTGGTGAGGAACTGGAGTCGGGGCAGGGGTTGTTCCTGGTGGCGACGTTGGCGCGGGCGTGGGGGCGACGGTGTGTGGTGGGTGTTCGCCGGGGCACAAGAACGTGTGGTTCACGCTTGCGGGCTCCGGGTGATGGGGTCGGTGACCGACTGCGATCCGTGGGGTTTTGTGGTGGCCGCCGCTGGTCTGGTTGTGGTGTCGGTGGGTGCGCTCTGTGCTCCGTTACCGGCGTCCGTACGGGCTGGAAGACTGGAGGATGTGAGCAACTACCCCGGGATGGACTCGTATTGGCCGACCGAGCGGAAGAGGCCGCCGGTCCAGTGCATCAAGTGCAGGGATACCGCGGTGATCCTGTCCCAGGCGAAGCACCCGGAGTCGGGGGAGTGGCAGTGGCGGTTGACCTGTCTGGACTGCCGGGTCGCGTGGCCGCAGGACCAGCATGGTGGTTCCCCCGACGAGTACATGTGAGGGGGGTGGAGTTGGTGGATGCGGGGGTGGGTTGTCGGGGCGCGGCCTGGACGTCACCCCGGTGCTCTCCGGGTCGAGTCGAGAAGCCCGCACTCCGGCGGATCGAACCGGTGGGCAGGCGTCATCGCACACGCGCTGGGGGATCGGGGACCTCGACGAGCCGTAGGCGGTCGATGCCCTCCGAGTGGTCCACTTCGACCTCGACCGCCGAGCCGTCCGCGAGGCGGAGGGTGAAGTAGGGGCTGGCCTCGATGAGCAACCGCATGTCGTCCCTGGCTCCTGGTTCGAGCGGTGGGTGGGGAGCCGCGTTCCATGCGTTGTCGCTGGGGGTGTTGTCGATGCCGACCGATATGCGGGCCAGGCAGGTCGACCGGTTGACCCACCACTCCAGACACGCCGTTCCTCTGTAGCGATCCATCCCCCGAGGGTAGGCGGGCGGCGGTGAGTGCGATCACCTTTCGGGGGAGGGTGTCACCTCCTGGGTGCCTGGATCGCTCCCGTGCTCCCACGCGCATCCTTCGTGGGGAGGTCCCACGAAGCACCCCTCCCTCCCCCGGGCCTCACGTGCCGTCGGTGCCGTCGGGACGGAGGTCCTCCACGAGCCGGAACGCCTCCAGGACCACCGGGGTCGTGTCCCGTACCGCGAAGAGCGGGTCGCCCAGGGTGCGGCGCATTTCCGCGCTGTGCCAGAACTCCTCGTGGGCCGTTCGCCACTCGGCCACGGATGTGTACCCCTCGCCCTCGTTCGCCGCATGGTCGAGGTCGACCTCGGCGAGGGGGACGACCCGGGCGCCGGTTGTCTCGATGACGGCGACCGGGCGGTCGTCGGAGTCGACCACGACCGCGCGCTCCCCGGTCTTCGGTAAGGGCTCCCTGGTGCGCTGGTATCCGATGAGGAGCCCGGTCGTGGTGGTCTTGGTTCCGTCGAGGATCGCGCGGACGAGCCGGTCGCGCAGGGGGCCCGGGAAGGCGAACTCCGCCGTGGGCAGGGACGTGGGATCTGTCGTCATGGGACGACGGTAGCGGCTTCTCCCGACGCCAACTCGTCTGCCAGGTACGCCAGATGGGGGATGGCTGGGCGGGTGGCGGCGCCGGGAGCGCTGGATTCTTCGGCGATGGCGATGGCGATGGCGAGGAAACGACGGAGATGACGCGGCTCGACGCGCATGTGTGCGGAGCGTCATCGCGGCACGGTCGGTATTTCACGGAATGGCGGGTTGGGTCTACCGTCCTGGGGGGTGCTGGGGGCGGCGTACCTGGCATCACGGTTCATTATTTTGCACTGCCAGTTTATTCAAATAAACCCTGGGAGGTTCCGGTGGAAGAGCCGCGCGTCGCCACGCCCGCCCCTGCCGTCATACCGGCAGACGCCACCGGACCGGCGGCCGGGAAAGCCACCGGAGCCGCCGAACCGGCCGCCGGGAAGGGCCGCGCCCTCGGGCCCGTCGCGCTCGTGGTCACCGCCGGGCTCTCCGTACAGTTCGGGGCCGCCATCGCCGTCCTGCTCATGCCGCGCACCGGGCCTGTGGGGGTGGTCGCTCTGCGGCTCACGCTCTCCGCGATCGTGATGCTCGCGGTGTGCAGGCCCACCCTGCGCGGGCATGCGCGCGCCGACTGGGGGACCGTCGTCGTGTTCGGCGCCGCCATGGCCGCGATGAACGGGCTCTTCTACCAGGCGGCCGACCGCATCCCGCTCGGCGCGGCCGTCACCCTGGAGGTTCTCGGGCCGCTCGTGCTCTCCGTGATCGTCTCCCGGCGGCTGGTCAATGTGGTGTGGGCCGCGCTCGCGCTCGGCGGGGTGGTGCTGCTGAGCGGTGGCGGGTTCGACCGGCTGGACCCGGTCGGCGCGGCGTTCGCGCTCGCGGCGGGGGCCATGTGGGCGCTGTACATCGTGTTCAGCGCGCGCACCGGCCGGCGTTTCCCGCAGGCCGACGGGCTGGCGTTGGCGATGGGGGTCGGCGCGCTGTTCGCGCTGCCGCTGGGACTGGCCGAGGCGGGGGCGAAGCTGCTGGTGCCGTCCACGCTGGGGCTCGGGCTGGCGGTGGCGCTGATGTCCTCCGTCCTCCCGTACACCCTCGAACTCCTCGCCCTGCGGCGGATGCCCGCGCCGACCTTCGCCGTGCTGATGAGCCTGGAGCCGGCTATCGCGGCGACCGCCGGGTTCTTCGTGCTGCACCAGGCGCTGTCCGTCACCGACGCGGTGGCGGTCGCGCTGGTCATCGTGGCGAGCATGGGCGCGGTCCGTACACAGATCGGTAGGGCCACAACGCCCGCGTAGGCGACCCTGCCGCACGAGCGGTGGTACTGACACGCGGTGGTGGCGACCGACACACTGCCTTCACACATCCACCGTGTTGAAGGGCCGACCGCCATGGTGTTCCACAGCGAGTACGTGTTCCGCAGTGAGTACGCGGATGTCCCCGTCATCGATCTGCCCGTCCACGAGGCCGTGTTGGGCCATGCCGCCCAGTACGGCGACGCCGTGGCGCTCATCGACGGCATGGACGGTACGGTCACCACCTACGCCCAACTCGACCACCAGCACCGCCGGATCGCCGCCGCACTCGCCGACGCGGGCGTGCGCAAGGGGGATGTCCTCGCCCTGCACAGCCCCAACACCACTGTGTATCCAGCCATTTTCCACGCGGCCACTCGCGCCGGGGCGTCCGTCACCACCGTCGATCCGCTCGTCACGGCGGAAGAACTCGCCCGGCAGTTAATGGACTCCGCCGCTCGCTGGATCGTCACGGTCGGGCCGCTGCTCGAAGTGGCCCGCAGGTCAGCGGAGTTGGTCGGAGGCATCCAGGAGATATTCGTCTGCGACCGGGTGGGCGACCGGGAGATGGGACACCGCTCGGTACTCGGTCTGGTGCGGTCGACAGCGCCCGACCCGGTCGTCGCCATCGACCCGGGCGAGGACGTCGCGGTGCTCCCGTACTCCGCGGGCACCACCGGGGCGCCCAAGGGGGTGATGCTCACCCACCGCTCGATCGCCACCAATCTGGCGCAGCTCGAACCGGTCGTGCGGCTCGGGCCCGGCGACCGCGTCCTCGCCGTAATGCCGTTCTTCCACATCTACGGGCTGACCGCCCTGATGAACGGGCCCCTGCGGCACGGCGCGGCCATCGTCGTCCTGCCGCGCTTCGACCTCGAACAGTTTCTGCGGACCATCGAGAAGTACCGCGTGACCAGCCTGTACGTCACCCCGCCCATCATCCTCGCGCTCGCCAAGCACCCGGCCGTCAGCCGCTTCGACCTCTCCTCCCTCGACTGCGTCCTCAGCGCCGCCGCCCCGCTCGACGCCCGGCTCGCCGCCGACTGCGCGGACCGGCTCGGCCTGCCGCCCGTACGGCAGGCGTACGGTCTGACCGAACTGTCGCCCGCCACCCACGCCGTCCCGCTCACCGCCGCCGCCCCGCCACCGGGCGCGGTCGGGAAGCTGCTGCCCGGCACCGGGATGCGCGTCGTCGCGCTGGACGGTTCCGGCCGGGACCTGGCGCCCGGCGCCGAGGGCGAGATCCTGCTGCGCGGGCCGCAGGTGATGAAGGGGTACCTGGGCGATCCCGAAGCCACCGCCCGGATGATCGACACCGACGGCTGGGTGCACACCGGCGATGTCGGGCGGGTGGACGAGGCCGGCTGGCTGGTCCTGGTGGACCGGGTGCGGGAGATGATCGCGTACAAGGGCTTCCGGATCGCCCCCGCCATGCTGGAGGCGCTGCTCCTCGCGCACCAGGACATCGCGGACGCGGCCGTGATCGGGGTGCGAGGCGACGAGGGCGCGGACGGCGACGAGGTGCCGAAGGCGTACGTGGTGCGGCAGCCGGGGGCGGAGGTGCTGACGGAGGACGACGTCATCGCGTACGTCGCCGGGCGGGTCGCTCCGTACCAGCGGGTCCGGCGCGTGGAGTTCATCGGCAGTGTGCCGCGCGCCGCCTCGGGCAAGATCCTCCGGCGCGAGCTGCGGGACCGGGAGATCAGGGACCGGGCGGTACGGGAGGGGGCCATCGCGCAGTGGTACGCGGACCGGGAGCGGGAGAACCGATGACCCCCGGCCCGCGCCTGCGCGCCCCGACCCCTTGTCTCTGCCCCCGCCCCCGCCGGTCGGATCAGCGGACGATCGCGTCGTACCCCGCCACCTCGCGCGGGTCCCGCGTCCCCGGGCCGGTGTAGCGCGCGGACGGGCGGACGAGGCGGCCCGTCCGCTTCTGCTCCAGGATGTGCGCCGACCAGCCGGCGGTGCGGGCACAGGTGAACATCGAGGTGAACATGGGCGCCGGGACCTCCGCGAAGTCCAGCACGATCGCCGCCCAGAACTCCACGTTCGTCGCCAGCACCCGGTCGGGCCTGCGCGCGTGCAGCTCCTCCAGGGCGGCCTTCTCCAGGGCCTCGGCGACCTCGAACCTGGGCGCGGCCAGTTCCTTGGCCGTCCGGCGCAGCACCCGTGCCCGGGGGTCCTCGGCGCGGTAGACGCGGTGGCCGAAGCCCATCAGGCGCTCGCCGCTGTCCAGCGCCCGCTTGACGTACGCGGTCGCGTCGCCCGTACGTTCGATCTCCTCGATCATGCCGAGGCCGCGCGAGGGCGCGCCGCCGTGCAGCGGCCCGGACATCGCGCCGACCGCGCCGGAGAGCGCCGCCGCCACATCGGCGCCGGTGGAGGCGATGACGCGGGCGGTGAAGGTGGACGCGTTCATGCCGTGCTCCGCCGCCGACGTCCAGTAGGCGTCGACCGCCTTCACATGGCGGGGGTCGGGCTCGCCGCGCCAGCGGATCATGAAGCGCTCCACGACCGACTGCGCCTTGTCGATCTCCCGCTGCGGGACCATCGGCATCCCCTGGCCACGGGCCGACTGGGCTACGTACGACAGGGCCATCACCGCCGCCCGCGCCAGATTGTCGCGCGCGGTGCGTTCGTCGATGTCGAGGAGTGGTTTTAGGCCCCATACGGGCGCGAGCATGGCCAGCGCGGACTGTACGTCGACCCGGATGTCACCGGAGTGGACCGGGATGGGGAAGGGTTCGGCGGGCGGCAGCCCGGGGTTGAACGCCCCGTCGACCAGCAGCCCCCACACATTGCCGAAGGACACCTGCCCGACGAGGTCCTCGATGTCGACGCCCCGGTAACGCAGCGCACCTCCCTCCTTGTCCGGTTCGGCGATCTCCGTCTCGAACGCGACGACTCCTTCGAGACCGGGGACGAAGGACGTGCCGGAATCGGGCATCGGGGTACTCCTCGGGAAGCGCGGGGGCAATGGGAGAGGGGGAGATACGGGGGAGAAGGGGGTCGAACGATAGCCGCTGGCCGCCCGGCCACGCAGGATGCCGGGCGGGGTGATCACCGGCACACCACTGGAGTTTCGCGCGGCAGGATGAGGACCATGCGGTGCTGGGCAAACTCGGGCCTACGGCAGGATGGCCCTGTGACTTCCGTGCCTGACGAGACTCCGGATTCCGCCTCCGATTCCCCCGCGGGTTCCTCTTCCGCCGCCGGTTCCGCCGGCCCGGCCGCCGCTTCCTCCGCCGCCGGTTCCTCCGATCCCGCCGCGATGCGTGAGCAGTACCGCTCCACACCGCTCCTCGAAGCGGAGCTGGCCATCACTCCGATGGACCAGTTCGCCCGCTGGTTCGAGGACGCCGTCGCCTGTGGCTTCCCCGAGCCGAACGCCATGGTCCTCTCGACGGCCACCGCCGAGGGCCGCCCGTCCTCCCGTACGGTCCTGCTCAAGGGGTACGACGAGCGCGGCTTCGTCTTCTTCACCAACTACCGGTCCCGCAAGGGCCGCGAGATCGGCTCCAACCGGTTCGTCTCGCTGCTCTTCCCCTGGCATCCGCTGGCCCGCCAGGTCATCGTCGGGGGTACCGCCGCCCGGATCGGGCGCGCCGAGACGGCCGCGTACTTCCGCACCCGCCCGCACGGCTCGCAGCTCGGCGCCTGGGCGAGCGACCAGTCCACCCAGGTCCACTCGCGGGAGGTGCTGCTCAGCCGGTACGAGGATCTCGCGGCCCGCTACCCGGAGGGCGAGCAGGTGCCGGTGCCGCCGCACTGGGGCGGTTTCCGGGTCACGCCGAACGAGGTCGAGTTCTGGCAGGGGCACGAGAACCGGCTCCATGACCGGCTGCGGTACATACGCGGCGAGGGACCCCGGGGGCCGGGCTGGCGGCTGGAGCGGCTCTGCCCGTGAGCGTACGAAACCGTGAGTGTACGAAACCGTGAGCTTACGAAACCGTGAGCGTACGAAAGCCGCCCCGGGACAGCGGAACCCCGCAGGCTCGGGTTCCTCCGAGGAGGAGCCGGCCGGACGGACCGGCGAGCCTGCGGGGCGGTGACTGCTTGGATTGCGGCCTACGACCGGCCGAGTACTGCGGAGAGATACGACGGCGAGCCGTTAGCCCGCAGCCACCTCACTTGTCCGGACTGAGAACATCTTCCGGATCACCTCCTTTCGGTGTGCGTCACACGTTAGGCCGCCCTCCAGGGGAGCTCAAGTGAATTTCCGGGATGGTCGGACCGGGAGTTTTCGGGGAATCTTGTGTGTGCTGGGTCACGTTCGAGTTCAATGGGTGAACGGGCGGCAGCGCAGGCGGAAACGGACCGCGCGGACGGACCGCAGGGGGTGCAGGCATTGAGTGCTTCTCGGAGCGAGACAGCCCCGGAGCCGGATCCCGTACGGGACGGCCCGGGGGCCGATCTGCTCGCGGCGCTGCTCGACGGCATGGACGCGGCGCTCTGCGCGTTCGACGCGGCCGGGGTGATCACGCACTGGAACCGCGAGGCCGAGCGGACCCTCGGCTGGACGGCCGAGGAGGCCGTCGGGCGGCACGGCTTCGCGGGCTGGGCCGTCCGGACCGCCGACGCCGATGACGTACGGGCGCGGCTGATGGCGGTGATGGACGCGCCGGGGCGCCAGGTGGACGAGTTCGCGCTGCTGCGCAAGGACGGCACCCGGGTGCTGATACGGACGCAGTCGTCCCGGGTGCGCGGGGCCGACGGCAAGCCCGCCGGGGTGTACAGCGCCTTCAGCGAGGTCCACGAACAGATCGATCTGGAGCGGGCCATCGCGCTCAGCGAGGCGCTCTTCGAGGACGCGTCCTGGGGCGTCGTCCTCGTGGACGTCGACCTGCGCCCGACCGTGGTGAACGAGCACGCGGCGCGGGCGCTCGGGGCGGAGCCGTCCGGAGAGCCCGGGACCGGGTCCGTGCTGGGGCGGCCGTTGGGGGAGCTGATCAGCCAGGGGGTCGAGGAGCTGGAGGCCGCGCTCCACCACGTGCTCTCGGAGGGCGCGCCCAGTACCTTCGCCGAGCTGTGGGTGACCGTCCGCACACCGGACGGGGAGCGGCGGCGCTGCTGGCGCTGCGGGTTCCTGCGGCTCGCGTCGCCGCTGGCGGAGGAGCCGGTGCCGCTGGGCGTGGGCTGGATGTTCCAGGACGTGACCGCCGAGAAGCTGGCGGCGCGGGGCGCGGACCAGCTGCGGTTCCGGGCCGCGCAGCTGCACCGTGCGGGCCGGGCCGCCGCCGAGTGCGAGGACCCGCTGGAGGCGGTGACGGTCTACCTGGACTTCGCGCTCCCCGGCTTCGCCGACCACGCGCTGATCGACCTGGTGGCGGGCGTGCGGCCGGGGTACGTGGGCGCCGCGTCGTTCCCGTACGCCGCGGGACCTCCGGGGCCGGGCGCCGCGGGGCCGCTGGAGCCGGACCTGCCCGTACGGCTGATACGTACGGTGGCGACGCCGTCCGGCGGCGAGGCGGGGCCGAGCACACCGGCCGGGGCGGGCGGGATCCCGGTGCGGTACGGGCCGCACCATCCGGCGCTCCACGCGATGGAGCGCCGGGGCGCGGTGCGGGCGTCCGCCCCCCGGGGCAAGGGCGCCGTACCGTCCGAGACCTGGGCGGTCGCGCGCAAGTGGCCACCGGACTCGGTGCACGCGCTCTGTACGGTGCTGCGGTGCCGGGGGCGGTCGCTGGGGGTGGTGACCTTCCTCAGGGGCGCGAGCCGGGCCGCTTTCGAACGGCCCGACGCGGTGTACGCGGAGGATGTGACGGCCAGGATGGCGTCGTTCGTGGATCTGTCGGCGCTGCTGCCCTGAGGAGCCGGGACGCCGGGCGTCTTCCACACCGGGCGTAAAGGCGCTGGACGGAGTGATCCGTCCAGCGCCTTATGCCATGCCATATCGTGCATCGTGCTGCCCTGCGCCCTACGGGCAGGGCTCAGGCTCAGGAAGCGCCGGACTTCGACTCCGCGCCCGGCACGGGGACCATCCTGACCGGTTCCGTCTCCTGGTCGTTGTGGCGCAGCGCCCAGTTCTCCAGGGCGATCCGGCACGCGTGGTCGACGTGGTGGAGACCGGACAGGTCCAGCTCGATGGGCCGGTCCTTCGGCAGTTCCTCCAGCTGCTCCATGGTCCTGGGCAGCCGCAGGAAGGTCGCGTTGCCGGTGATGGTCACGACCATCCGTCCGCCGGTGAGTTCGCGTACGTCGACGTGGAGGTGGGAGATCTCCCACGCCGTCTTGACCACCGCGAGCAGCAGCCCCAGGATCACGCCCTCGAAGAGGTTCGTGACCAGGATCGCGACGGCCGTGATGGCCAATATCACTGCTTCACCCCGGTGTTCACGCCAGAGCGGCGCCAAGTCCTTTACGGGAATGAGCTTGCAGCCCGCGTGGACCAGGACACCCGCGAGCGCGGCCAGCGGGATGACGCCGATCGCCGCCGGGAGCAGTGCGGCGAAGAGCAGCAGCCACAGGCCGTGCAGGACGCGGGAGAGCGAAGTCCGGGCACCTGCCTGGACGTTGGCGGCGCTGCGCACGATAACGGCTGTCATCGGGAGCGCGCCGAGCGCGCCGCAGATGGTGTTGCCGATGCCCTGCGCCATCAGCTCCTTGTTGTATTCGGTGCGTGGGCCGTCGTGCATGCGGTCGACGGCGGCGGCGCTGAACAGGCTCTCGGCGGAGGCGATCAGGGTGAAGGCGAGTACCGTACCGATCGCGGCCACGCTCGCGAGCTGTCCGAAGTCGCCGAGGCCGGGCGGGCTGATGGACTCCAGCAGCCCCTGGACCTCGACCTTCGCGATGGGCAGGTCGAACAGCAGGGTGATACCGGTCGCCAGCGCCACCGCCGCGAGCGGTCCGGGCACCAGCCGTGCGCGGGCGGGCAGTTTGGGCCACAGGACGAGGACGGCGATGGTCCCGGCGCCGATCAGGAACGCGGTGAGTGCCGTACCACCGCTGATGATGGTGACGCCCAGGTCGAGCAGCCCGGTGAGCTTGGGTATCCCGCCGGACGGCTGGTCGGTGTCGGCCATCGCGTACACCTGTCCGAGGACGAGTACGAGACCGATGCCGGCCAGCATCCCCTGGACGACGGCGACGGATATCGCCCGGAACCAGCGGCCGAAGCCGAAGGCTCCCAGGGCGAGTTGGAGCAGTCCGGAGACCAGGACGATGGCGCCGAGGGTCGAGAGGCCGAACTCCTTGACGGCTTCGTATACGAGCACGGTCAGCCCGGCTGCGGGACCGCTCACCTGGAGCGAGCTGCCGGGCAGGAAGCCGACGACGAGTCCGCCGACTATGCCGGTGACGAGGCCGAGTTCGGCGGGGACACCGGAGGCGACGGCCACCCCGACGCAGAGGGGGAGGGCGACGAGGAAGACGACGAGGGAGGCGAGGATGTCCCGCCGCAGAACGGCGCGGTCCTTCAACTGGTCCCAGTTCGAGGGCGGTTTGCCGGAGGCCGACTGGTCGGCGGGCCGGGTTCGGGCAGGTTGATTCGGCTTGTCGGGCCGGGAGAACATGATGTGTGAGTCCTAGTTGTACGGTCCGGGAGCGGACGGGAGGGACGGGGACGGGAGAAGCGAGCGCGCCGGGACGTCCGTCACAACGGTCTGAACTCTCCGCCCAACCTCCCTGTCGACCCTGGCCGATGGACGCTGATCGCGCCGGTGTCGACTTCGTAGTACCAGGCGTGCAGGGCGAGTTTGCCTTCCGCCATGCGTTCCCTTACGGCGGGATAGCCGTGGAGCGTGCGCAGTTGGGACGCCGCGTGGTGGCGTACGGCATGCGCGAGGCCCTGGTCCGAGGGGAGCGCGGAGACGCCCTGGCCGAGCCAGTCCCGTACGGCGGGAACGCCGGACAGGTCCTCGTCGCGCACCAGGGCACCCACCGCACCGCAGTGGGAGTGGCCGCAGACGACCAGGTCACGGACTTCGAGCACGCGCAGCGCGTACTCGATGGTGGCCGCTTCGCCGCTGGGCCGGTTCGCGTCGTACCGGGGGACGATGTTGCCCGCCGTACGCAGCTCGAACAGCTCACCCGGGCGGGCGCCCGTGATCAGGGACGGGATGACACGGGAGTCTGAGCAGGTGATGAACAGGGCCTCAGGCTGTTGTCCTGCTGCGAGTTCGCGGAACTCCTCTGGGCGTTCCGCGACTTGGGTGGAGAAGGAACGGGCGTTGTCGATGAGCGATGACTTCATGATGGCCTGCCTCCTGCGGTCCCGGGCTCGCCGGAACGCGGTGTGGTCGGGTCAGTGGGGGGTGGTGCGGGACGTACATGTGTGGAAGCCGGAAACGAAGCGGGTGAGAGTGGCCGATCCGAACGAGGTGTCGTGTCCTGCCGGATCACGGCAGTGAGTGACACCAGCGGTGGCCGGCCCTGTGCGGTTGTCCGGGAGGACCGTTCAGACGGCGGTGATGCCGTGTCCGACAGTGAACTCGCGGTCCGCTCGGGGTCTCACTGCTCTCCCTTTCCGTCTTCCGGTTGTGCGGTCTCTCGATAATGCATGACCGCAGCTTCCAACACTTTGCCTGAAGATTACCTGAAGATGAAAGATCAAGTTTTCGCCAAGTACCTCTTTGGTGACGCAAAGTTGTGGGTTCGATGCGTGTGTGTGTTCGAAGCGTGAGGGGGAGCGTTCCCGCAGGCCCCGGGTGTCGCGGCCATCCCTTCCATCCCTCCGACCCCTGCGGGGAGGGCGGTTGCTTTGGTGACGGGGCCGGTTGGTGCTGGCAGGTTTTCGGGTACGAAGGACGGTTCCCGGGGCCGACTTCCGGCCACGGCGGGCGGTGATCGGCGGTGAACGGTGAGGAACTGGTGATGAATTGGTGGCGGTCCGACGGGATCCACGCCGACGGCCGACGGAGCCTCAGGGGCGGTAGAAAATACGTTCGTGGTGCTCGGCCATCACCCGGTCGTTCCATTCGGACCCACCGTCCACATTGCCCGACCGCAGCAACGGCGGCTCGATCCCACGCGCGACGAGCCGCTCGACGGCCGCCGCCATCATTGCCTGCATCAGGGCGCTGGTGACGATCGTGGACGCGGGGGCGAACGGCGCCTCGACGCCCTCGGCGGTCAACTCCGCGTCGCCGACCGCGATTCCGCTGTCGAGGACGATGTCGCAGTGGTCCCCGAGGAACGTCCCCGTGGTATGCCGGGACGTGGTCCCCTCCGCATACGCCAGGGAGGTCACCCCAATCACCGTCAGCCCCAACGCCCGCGCGGACAGCGCCATTTCGACGGGCAGCGCGTTGCGTCCGGAGAGGGAGACGATCACCAGTACGTCCCCGGCGGCGGCCGGACTGGCGCCGAGCACGGCGCCGGCCAGCCCTTCGACCCGCTCCAGTGCCGAACCGAGCGGGGCGGGCACGACATCGACGCCCACGGTCCCCGGCACGGCGAGCAGATTCATCACGGCGAGACCGCCCGCCCGGTAGACGACGTCCTGCGCGGCGAGCGAGGAGTGCCCGGCGCCGAAGGCGAAGAGCCGGTTCCCGGCGGCGACGGCGTCGGCGACCGCCTTTCCGGCCGCCGCGACCGGGCCGGCGCCCTCGTCGCGTACCCGCCGGAGAAGTCCGATCGCCGCGTCGAGGAACTGACCGGCCAGCTTGCTCTCGCTCATCGGGGGAGCCCTTCCAGGGGGTGGGGCGGGGATGGATCACCCCGGCCGGCGGTCGGCTCGCGGCCGGCCCAGGGTCGGGCCGGGGGCCGGGAATGTCCGCGACGCGGATTACGTTGAGATCTGGACCATTACTCTGTCAATACGGCTACGTGACGCATCCACCGTGCCTTCGCTCCCCGGCCACCGGGCGGGCTCCGGGGCTCCCGCCCTGTCGGCTTCTCCGGCCCGGCGCGGTTGTCAGTGCCATGCGTCAGAATTGGTCAAGGGCCAGCGCACGATTTATCGAGGGGCACGTATGTCCGGACTGATCGACACGACGGAGATGTACCTCCGCACCATCCTTGAGCTGGAAGAGGAAGGTGTGGTCCCGATGCGGGCCCGGATCGCCGAGCGGCTCGACCAGAGCGGACCGACGGTCAGCCAGACCGTGGCCCGTATGGAGCGGGACGGTCTGGTGCAGGTGGCGGGGGACCGGCATCTGGAGCTGACGGAGGAGGGCCGCAGGCTGGCGACGCGCGTCATGCGCAAGCACCGGCTCGCGGAATGCCTCCTGGTCGATGTGATCGGCCTGGAGTGGGAGCACGTGCACGCGGAGGCGTGCCGCTGGGAGCACGTGATGAGCGAGGCGGTGGAGCGCCGGGTGCTGGAGCTGCTGCGCCACCCGACGGAGTCGCCGTACGGGAACCCGATCCCGGGCCTTGAGGAGCTGGGCGAGAAGACGGAGGCCGACCCCTTCCTCGACGCGGGGATGGTGAGCCTGGCCGAGCTGGACCCGGGCGCCGAGGGCAAGACCGTGGTGGTGCGCCGGATCGGAGAGCCGATCCAGACGGACGCCCAGCTGATGTACGCGCTGAGGCGCGCGGGGGTGCAGCCGGGCTCCGTGGTGAGCGTGACGGAGTCTCCCGGTGGGGTGCTGGTAGGGAGCAGCGGCGAGGCCGCGGAGCTGGCCTCCGAGGTGGCGTCGCACGTCTTCGTCGCCAAGCGTTAGGGCTGGCGCACGCGGACCGCACAGGGCCGGCCCGGTGCCTCTCGGCGCCGGGGCCGGCCCTGTCCCCCTGCGCCGACCCGGAGCCCCGAGCCCTCGGGGTCGGCGCCCCCTGTTTCCCCCCTCGGGCGGTCATCCCCGATCGGCCCGCTTCCCGGAAGAAGATCTCCCCCGGGTGGCGTCCGGCAATCCTGGGGCGAGGTCACTCGAACGAGCGATGTTGGGTGCGCGGGACACTCTGTTCGAATGGAAGTTCGACAGGTGGGAGAGTGGAACGTCCGCACCGGGAGAGGAGCCGGCCCAGGTCCGGTGCCCCACCCCGGTGGTCAGGGCTTCGACCGGGAGTCAGCCCCTGCTCACCGCCGTCAGGATCTCCGGCAGCCGCGACGCGGTCTGCGGGGCCGCCAGCCGCAGGCCGCCCAGGGCGACCAGCGTGCCGTACACCGAGCCCAGCGGGAGCAGCAGCCAGGCAAGCTCATCCGCGCCCGAGACATGGACCCAGACGGCGAACGCGATCACCGGAGCGCAGAGCAGGGCCGCGCCGAGCATCCCGCCGAAGATGGAGAACCAGGCCAGCCCGACCTGCCCGGGGGCGACGTTCCTGGCGCTGTCCTGCGGTATCGAGTACGGGAAGCGCGCCGAGGCCAGCGCGCCCGTCGCCAGCATCGCGCCCAGCAGGGCGTAGGACAGCCCGAGCGCCTCGGGCAGGTTCTGCCGGTCGCCCAGCAGCGCCGCCGTGGCCACGGTCACCAGCGTCGCGTACGGCAGGGTGATCACCAGCAGCGCCAGCGCGCGGGCCCGCAGTTCGAGGTAGGCGTCCCGGGTCGAGGAGATCGTCAGGGCCACCATCCAGAAGGCGGAGGTGTCCTGGCCGAACTGGTTGTACATCTGGATGCCGAGCATGCCCGCCGCGAAGCACGCCAGATAGATCGTCCCGTTGCCCTGGAGCGCGTTGAACAGCGGCACGATCAGCCCGATGGCCAGCGAGGTCACCCAGGCCGCCTTGGTCTTCGGGTCGCGCCACACATAGCGCAGGCTGCGCTGCATCGCCGTACCCGTACGCCCCG
Organism: Streptomyces sp. NPDC088554; assembly: GCF_044752945.1. Classification (NCBI taxonomy): domain Bacteria; kingdom Bacillati; phylum Actinomycetota; class Actinomycetes; order Kitasatosporales; family Streptomycetaceae; genus Streptomyces; species Streptomyces sp. NPDC088554. The sequence continues at coordinate 131,459 of NZ_JBIVMF010000015.1, forward strand.
GAGGCAGCAGCCGCGCCAGGCCGGAGCCGGCCGGGGACCGGCCCCGGGCGGGATCGGCCGCCGCGAGCGTCGAGCTGTCGGGGGCCGTCATCAGCTTCGCCAGGGACCGCTGCCACACGTACAGCAGCCCGGCCAGCGCGGCCGCGGTCAGCAGCAGTTGCAGCGCGGCCCGTCCGTACGCCCCCTCGCTCGCCGAGTCCACGGCGCCGATCGCGGAGGCGGGCGGCAGCCACCGTACGACCGCCACCGTCGGATCGAGCGCGGCGAGCCCGCCCGCGTCGGCGAGGCGCTGGGCGCCGAAGTTGACGACCTGGAAGCCGACCGCGATCACCAGACCGCTCAGCACGGCGAGGTCGCGGCCCTTGCGCGAGGTCAGCAGCCGGGTGTTGGCCGTCGCGACGGCCCGCGCCAGCGTCACGCACAGCAGCAGCGCCAGCGGCACACCGACGACCGAGACGGCGACCGCCGCCGCGCCGTGCGCCGTCGCCACCGCCGAGCCGATCAGCAGACAGAGCGTGAACAGCGGCCCGATCCCCACCAGCGACGCGGCCAGCAGCGCACCGGTCAGCGGGCGCGGCCGCAGCGGCAGCATCGCCAGCCGCGTCGGGTCCAGCGTCTCGTCGCCGCCGGGGAAGAACAGCGGCATCGTCGCCCAGCCGACCGCGAACAGGGCCGTCAGCAGCACGGTGATCGTGGCCGCGTGCTCCGTGCCGCGCAGCAGTACCAGGCCGAGGAACTGGCTCGCCGCGAGGAGCAGCGTGACCACGACCGAGGCGATGTACACGGCGGTACGGCCGGACGACTGGCGCAGCCCGTTGCGCAGCAGGGAGAGCTTCAGCCGTACGAAGAGCGGGGTGAGCGCGCCAGGAGCGGCACCGCTGCCGGGGGTGTTCACCGGGCGCCACCGCCCAGCCAGTCCAGCTGGTCCCCGGTGCCGCTCTCCCGCGCGCCCACCAGCTCCAGGAACGCGCTCTGGAGAGACGGCGCGTCGCCCCGTACCTCCGCGAGGGTGCCCTGCGCGCGGATCCGGCCCGCCGCCATCACCGCGACCCAGTCGCACAGCGACTCGACCAGCTCCATCACATGGCTGGAGAAGACGACGGTCGCCCCGGAGGCCGTGTAGCGCTCCAGGACGCCCCGGATCGTCTGCGCGGAGATCGGGTCCACGCCCTCGAACGGCTCGTCCAGGAAGAGGACTTCGGGGTTGTGGAGCAGGGCCGCGGCCAGCCCGATCTTCTTGCGCATCCCGGTCGAGTAGTCGATGACGAGCTTGTGCTGCGCGCCCGCCAGGTCCAGTACGTCGAGGAGCTGCGTGGCCCGTTTGTCGACCTCGGCGCCGGGCAGCCCCCGCAGCCGCCCGGTGTAGCCGAGCAGCTCGCGGCCGGAGAGCCGCTCGAAGAGCCGCAGTCCTTCCGGCAGGACCCCGATCCGCGCCTTGACCTCGACGACCTCGGACGGGTCGCGCCAGACATCGTGTCCCGCCACCCGGATCCGGCCCCGGTCCGGCCTGAGCAGCCCGGTCACCATCGACAGGGTGGTGGTCTTGCCCGCGCCGTTCGGCCCGACGAGCCCGATGAACCGGCCCGCGGGCAGGACGAGATCGATGCCCGCGACGGCGATCTGGTCGCCGAAGCGCTTCCACAGCCCCTCCACGCGGACAGCGGGCTCGGCGGCGGCGTACTCCGGATCCGCGGAAAGGGCCGCTTCCGCCGAAGGGACCTCCTCCGCCGAAGGGACCGCTTCCGTCGAAGATGAAGGGGTCGCCCGATCCCCTGCCTGGTCCGGCATGAGCCCACTGCCTCTCGGTGTCCCGTACAGATGTCGGATGTCACGCGTACGCGTGACGCCGCGCCGCACCGACCTGGGGAACCAGCCTATGTACGGCGGGTCCGTTCCGAAGAGGCTTCCTGTCCGCACGCGTAGGCCAGCGGACTGATCAGTTCGTCCACGTCCGGCAGCCAGCGATTGGCGGCGGTCGGCCGACGGGCCCACTGGACGGCGCCCCGCCCGCCGACCCGGGTCGGCGGGCCCGCCACGTACTGCCCCTCGCCGCGCGGCACCAGGTCGATCACGGAGGCCGTCCAGCCCAGCCGCCGCACCAGGGACTCCACCTTGGACGCGGTCCCCGGCAGCACGAAGAAGACCATCCGCCGGTCGGGAGTGCAGGTCACCGGGCCGAGCGGCAGCCGCATCCGCTCCATCCTGGCCAGCGCGAGAAAGCCCGCCGACTCCGGTACGTCGAGGGCGTCGAAGCTGCGGCCCGTGGGCAACAGGACCGAGGCCCTGGGGTGTTCTGTCCACATCGCGCGCGCCGAGACCGCGCTGCCGGTGGCTCGCGCGGCCCAGTCGGGCCCGGTGGCGTGCGCCCCCGGCGAGGGGCAGTCGGGGCGGCCGCACGAGCACTGCTCGGCGCCTTCCACCGGCTCCAGCCAGGTGCCGGGAAACACGTCCCAGTGGCGCTCCTCCGTGTACCGCACCGCGCTGTCCAGCAACGATTCGCCCCGCTGCCCGGGGATCCGTACGACGTCCGTGACTCCGATGGTCTCTTCCACGTCCAGCACAACTCCCGCCGCCACCCCGGGTTACGGGCGCACGGCGGCGCGCCACGCCGTATCGATCCCGCATATGGGGCGCATGGAGGCATGTATGGGGGCGCGCGGGAAGGCGTCGGGCAGTACACGGGTCAGCGCCCCCGGGCTTCCGACAACATATGGACAGCGCATGGCCGAACTGGCCCTGTTCGCTGGGTTTTCCGGAAAGTCGTCGAAATTTTCCTTTATCACCGAACATGCGCATCCTTCGCATCATTGCCGGGCAGTGTTCACAGAGTCGATCACTGCGGCCACAGGGGGTTTCATTGGCAGCCAGGCCTCTCGTCGCGCGCCAGCCGAACGAACGGCTCCAGGCGCTCATCCAGGAAGCCGGGTGCTCCAACGCCGGGCTCGCACGGCGCGTCAACATGGTGGGAGCGGAGCGCGGACTGGACCTGCGTTACGACAAGACGTCGGTCGCGCGCTGGCTGCGCGGGCAGCAGCCGCGCGGCCGGGCCCCGGGGATCGTCGCCGAGGCGCTGGGCCGCAAGCTGGCCCGTACGGTCACGATCGACGAGATCGGGATGGCCAACGGGAAGAACCTGGCCTCGGGCGTCGGCCTCCAGTTCTCCCCGACCGTCCTCGGCGCGATCGAGCAGGTCTGCGAGCTGTGGCGGAGCGATGTGGGCCGCCGCGACTTCCTCTCCGGTTCGGTGGTGGCGGCCTCGGCGCTGGTCGAGCCCAGCAGGGACTGGCTGATCACCGCGACCGACCCGGCCGTCGCGCGCAACACCGGCGCGCGGGTCGGCGATTCGGACGTCGAGGCGGTACGGGCGATGACCCGCGCCCTGATCGACCTGGACCACCGCTTCGGCAGCGGCCATGTCAGGCCGGTCGTCGTCCACTACCTGAACAGCGTGGTGGCGGGGCTGCTCGCCGGGTCGTACCGGGAAGCGGTCGGCCGCAGACTTCTCGGGGCCGTCGCCCGCCTCACCGAGCTGGCCGGATACATGGCCGTCGACACCGGCCAGCCGGGACTCGCCCAGCGGTACTACATCCAGGCGCTGCGGCTCGCCCAGGCCGCCGGTGACCGGGGCTACGGGGGGTACGTCCTGGCGGCGTCCATGAGCCATCTCGCCGCCCAGCTGGGCAATCCGCGCGAGATCGCGCAGCTGGCGCGCGCCGCCCAGGAGGGGACGCGCGGCCAGGTGCCGCCGCGCGCGCTCGCCATGTTCTACGCGGCGGAGGCGCGCGGCCACGCCCTGATGGGCGACACGCACACCTGCGAGGCGGTCGCGGCCCGCGCCCTGACCGCGCTGGAGCAGGCGGGCGACGACCCCGGCCGCGACCCCGACTGGATCCGCCACTTCGACCACGCGTACCTCGCGGACGAACTGGCCCACTGCTACCGGGACCTGGGCCGCCCGAAGGAGGCCGCCCGCCGCGCCACCGAGGCGCTGGAGGGCCACCCGGAGTCGCGGGCGCGGCGGCGGGCGATCGGCCTGGTCCTGCTGGCCACGGCACAGGTCCAGCAGCGCGAGGTGGAGCAGGCCTGCCAGACCGGCACGCGCGCGGTGGAGCTGCTGGGGACGCTGCGCTCCTCCCGGGGCGCGGAGTATCTCGACGACCTCCAGCAGCGGCTGGAGCCGTACGCGCAGGAGCCCGCGGTACGGGAGTTCGGGGCGCGGCTGGAGATCCAGGCGGCGTGAGGGCATACGCGGGGCATACGCGGGGACATGAGGGGCGCGGAGTACGGGGGCTCCGTGCGGGTGGAGTGAGGGCATCGTGGGGGCGGTGTGACCGTGCGGGGTGAATTCCGTTCCTGCCGTGGTGACGTGGGCGGACGGGCGGCGGTCGGACGGATGTGCGTGCCCGGGGCCGTGGTTCACCCGGTAGCGTGACCCGACGATTCGACAGGTCCACCTGTTCCACCCGCGCCACATGTAGGAGTCCCGGTGACGACGCACAGCGGACAAGGGGACGAGCCGCGCCAGTCGGCCGCTCGCCCCGCGCACGAGGGCGTCATACTGCCCAGCGACGGCAGCGGACCCTTCATCCCCGGCGCGACGGACCAGGACCCGCCCGCGCGGGAGACCGGGACAAGCGTGCAGCCGTGGGGGCTGCCGGAAGCGGTGCCGTACGGCGTACCGCAGCCGCAGCCGGTCCCGCCGCCGCTGCCCCAGCACGTGCCCCCGGCGCAGTCGCAGCCGCTTCCGCCGCAGGCGTCGCCGTACCCGCAGCAGTCGGGGCACCCGCAGTATCAGCAGCCGTACGGGCAGCAGCCGCAGCCGTACCCGCAGGAGCCGTACCAGCAGCCGTACGGGCAGGACCAGTACGGGCAGGACCAGTACGGGCAGCAGCCCTATCAGCAGCGGCCCGAGCCTCAGCCGTACCAGCAGCAGCCGTACCAGCAACAGCAGCCGTACCAGCAGCCGATGGGCTACGGCCGACCGTTCCCGCCCGCGTCCCCGCCCGCCGCCGAGGACGCGACGCAGTACATCCCGCCCGTGCCCGCGACGGACTCGGAGGCCACGCAGTTCATCGCCCCGGTGCCGCAGGGCCCCGGGCCCGTGCACCGGCCCGGTCCCGGCGTACTCCCACCGGAGAAACCGGCCGAGGCCACCCAGGTGCTGCCGCCGATGGGATCCGACGCGGACGCGACGCAGTACATCCCGCCCGTCCAGTACGACATCCGGCCCGGCGGCCCCGGCGAGCGCCCGCCCGCCGCGGATTTCGACAACCTGTTCCGCGACGGTACGGCCGGTACGGTCGGTACGGGCGACAGCGGTTCGACGCAGCGGATGCCGAAGTTCGACGCGGGCACCCCGGGCGCCGGGGCGCAGCCGTACGCCCAGCAGCCGCCGGCTCAGCAGCCGTACGCCCAGCAGCCTCCCGCGCGGCAGAGTCCGCCGCCTCCGTACGAGCCCCAGGGGAGGTCGGCCGGGCGCCGTAAGTCCGCGCGCGTCCCGGCCATCGCGGCGGCCGCCGTGGGCATCGCCGTCCTCGGGCTCGGCGCGGGTGCGTTGATGAGCGGGGGCGGTGACGACCCGAAGAACGACAGCAGGACCGTCTCCGCGACGGCCGCCCCGTCCGCCGAGGCCACGACGGCCGGCCCGCCGTCCGAGGCACCGGACCCGGTGAAGACGCAGGCCGAAGCGTTGGACAAGCTGCTCGCGGACAGCAGCAGCAGCCGTGAATCGGTGATCAGATCCGTCGACAACATCAAGTCCTGTACCGACCTCGGCCAGGCCGCCGAGGACCTCCACGCCGCCGCCGTACAGCGCGAGGAACTGGTCACGCGCCTCAAGGAGCTGTCCGTCGACAAGCTCCCGGACCAGGCCGAGCTGGCCTCCTCGCTCACCACGGCCTGGCAGGCGTCGGCCTCCGCCGACGAGCACTACGCGGCCTGGGCCAGACAGGCGGCGGGCAAGCGCGGCTGCAAGGGCGGCCACGCCCGGGTCACCGGCCGGACGGCCAAGGGCAACAAGGCCAGCGGCGAGGCCACGGCGGCGAAGCGGAAGGCGTCCGGCCTCTGGAACGCCATCGCGGTGCAGTACGGCCTGACGGAACGCGCCCCGACCCAGCTGTAACCCCCCCGGGCCCTACCGTGTCCCGCTTCCCGGCAGCGTCACCGGACGGAAGGCGCGGGAGGATGAAGGGCATCGCCGACCGGTCATGCGTACGCAGGCTGCCGGGCCCCGGGAAAACGGGGCGGCGAGCGGGGACCGACGTCCGGTGACGGTGTGGTGAATTGCGAGGGGGAGCGCGCGATCCCCGGGGGAACGCGGGGGATGGTGCCGGGGGTCCCGGGGTCTGTGGGGGGATCGCCGGGGGGCCGCCGTGGCGTCTTCGGGGCGGACCGTAAAGTCAAGGACCGTGCAGCAAGGTTCCGAGAACACTTCCCGTCCGGCCCGTCGCTCCCGCACCATGGGCGGCATGCCGCTGAATGACATGCCGTGGTGGCGCTGGCGCAGCAACGTGCGCTCGGCGCTGCACATGCTTTCCGATCCCGTCTTCCACCATGAATGCTGGCTGGCCGGCCTCGATGGGTACGGCGATGTCACCGACGCCGTCTACCGGCTGGTCGAGGACACCTGGCTGGACAACTGGTCGGCCGAGAAGTACGTCGGCACGATCTTCCGCGACTCGGGCGAGGCCGCGCTCGTCGACCTCGCCGTCCTGCGGGTGCTGCGGATCATGCACCAGGTCGGGGCGGACGCCCCCGTCTCCGCCTATCTGGAGCACCACGGCTGGCCGGAGGCGGTACGGGCCGCGCGCGAGGCGCACGTACGGCTGGCGGTGAGCGACGGGGACGACCCTGACACCGTGCCGCAGTCGCTGGACGCGCTGCGGATGGCGACCCGGGTGGGATGACGCTCGCGGGGGCGTTCGGGCGCGTGGTCCGGGATCGTCCCGATGCGCGGTCCACGCGGTCCGGAGTGCGGGGTCGTACGGCGCGTATGGGATCCTCTGAGGTCATGAGCACCGCCGCGCCCGTTCCCGCCGCCCCTGCCACCGCCGCCGCCCAGCCGTCCGGCCGGGCGCCGTCCGACCAGTACGTCCTGACGCTGTCCTGTCCGGACAAGCAGGGCATCGTGCACGCCGTGTCGAGCTATCTCTTCATGACCGGCTGCAACATCGAGGACAGCCAGCAGTTCGGGGACCACGACACCGGTCTCTTCTTCATGCGGGTGCACTTCTCGGCGGAGCCCCCGGTGACCGTGGAGAAGCTGCGGGCGAGCTTCGCCGCCATCGGCGACTCCTTCCGGATGGACTGGCAGATCCACCGCGCGGAGGAGCGCATGCGGATCGTGCTCATGGTCAGCAAGTTCGGCCACTGCCTGAACGATCTGCTGTTCCGGTCCAGGAGCGGCGCGCTGCCGGTGGACATCGTGGCGGTCGTCTCGAACCACACGGACTTCGCCGAGCTGGCCGCTTCGTACAACATCCCGTTCCACCACATTCCGGTCACCAGGGACACCAAGGCCGACGCCGAGGCCCAACTGCTCGCTCTGGTGCGGGCGGAGCGGGTGGAGCTGGTGGTGCTGGCGCGCTACATGCAGGTCATCTCGGACGATCTGTGCAAGCAGCTGAACGGCCGGATCATCAATATCCACCACTCGTTCCTGCCGAGCTTCAAGGGCGCCAAGCCGTACCACCAGGCGCACGCGCGCGGGGTCAAGCTGATCGGCGCGACGGCGCACTACGTGACGGCCGCGCTCGACGAGGGCCCGATCATCGAGCAGGAGGTCGAGCGCGTGGGCCACCAGGTCACGCCGGAGCAGCTGGTCGCGATCGGCCGGGACGTGGAGTGCCAGGCGCTGGCGCGCGCGGTGAAGTGGCACGCCGAGCACCGGATCCTGCTCAACGGACGCCGCACCGTCGTCTTCGGCTGAGGGTTCGGTACGTACGTCAGAGGCGGCTCATCGCCGCCGCCGCGAACAGCACGTCCCTGATCGCCTCCCGGTCGCCGTCCTGTCCCGCCGCCGCGTCCTCGGGCGGGACATGGCCCGCCACCAGCTGGCAGAACTCGACGGCGTCCAGCGCCACCGAACCCACCGACCGCTCGGGCGAGCCCTTCGCGGCCGGGGAGTCCAGCGCGATGTACCAGTCGCCGCCGCCCGCGCCCTCGACCTCCAGGTGCAGGGAACGCCCCGGGGAGCCCGCCGCCACCAGCTCCCGGACCGGGCCCGCGAGCCCGCTGCGGCGGCGGATGGCGAGGGCGGCCGGGAGCAGCCGGGCGGCCAGGTCGATCATCTCGTGCAGATGGGCGCCGCTGGGCGGATCGTACGGATAGTCCACGGCCTCGGCGATGTCCGCGCCGTGCAGCCAGCACTCGAAGGCGCGCTCCAGCAGCGCGTCGCGCAGGGGCAGGGCGAACTCGCCGTACGACACGGAGAGATCCGCGACCCCGCGCCCCGCGAAGGAGACCGTGCGGATCAGGGTGTGGCTCTGCTCGCGCCACGGGTCGTGGACATCCCGGGTGAGCGGCGGGGCGCAGCCGCGCCAGAACGCCTCCGTACGGGCGGTGGGGCAGAGGGGCGCGTCGGCGCCGAGCGGGTCGTCGAGCCCGAGGGCGGCGGCGACCACCCCGTCGACCGCCGTCAGATGGCCGATGACCCCGGCGACGGTCGCCTTGCGGAAGGTGTTCCGCTCGTCCTCGAACCACTGGAGCCGTACCGGCGCGTGCCAGTCCGGGGTCCCGATGTCCCGGAGCAGCGCGTCGAGCCGCGCGGTCTCCGCGTCGTACGGAGAAGCCCATTCCGGTACGGGAATCCGGGCCGGGCGGCGGCCGAGACAGCTCTCCAGGACCCGGGAGCGCAGCAGCGGATCCAGGTCCAGGCTGCGGTCGGGCTGGAGCAGCCCCACGGCGTCGCGCAGCCGGAGCGCCTCGTCGGCGCAGGGAGCGCACTCGGTGAGGTGCTCCTCGACGAGGGAGGTCTCCTCGACCGAGCAGACGGCGAGCGCCCAGGCCCCGAGCAGGGACTTGAGCACCTTGTGCGTCAGCGGGCCGACGGGCGGCCGCGCGGGCGCGGCCGGTGCCGGCGGCCGTGGCACGGCCGCCCGGTGATCCGTACCGGGGCCGGGCGGGGACAGCTCCGGGCCGTCCGGGCCTGTGCGCGGGTCCGGTATGGAGGCGTACGCCGACGACTCGTCCGGGTCGCCGGTGTGGAGACCGCCGTCGAACGGGGCGGTCACGACGGATGTCCGTTCCCCGGGGGCGGGGTGCCGGTGGTGTGGGTGCCGGTGCTGCCGGTGCTGCCGGTGGTGCGGGGGTCGGCCGGGGGGTTGGCCGTCGACAGCAGCTGGAGGCCCAGCCGCAGCCTGCGCCGCGCCTCGTCCTCCGTGACCCCGAGGTCGGCCGCGGTCTGGCGGTAGTCCCTGCGCTGGAAGTACGCCAGCTCCAGCGCCTTCCACAGCGGCGGGGGCATCGACCTGACGATGTAGTCGGCGCGGGCGACCGCCGCCGCCCTGCGTATCTTCTGCTCCAGCTCCTCGGCCGAGCCGCCGCCGCTCGCCGCGTGCGCCGCCGCCTCGGTCCGGCGCAGCCGCTGCACGGCCAGCCGCTGGGTGATCTGCCCCACCCAGGACCGGACGGAGCCCTGCTTCGGGTCGTACGTCTCCGGGTGCTCCCAGAGATGGCCGAAAACCTCGCGGGTGACGCGGTCCGCCGCCGTGTCGTCGTCGAGGACCCGGTGGGCAAGGCTGTGCACCAGCGACGCGTACTTGTCGTACAGCTCGCCGAGCGCTGCCGCCTCACCCCGCGCCAGCCGCTGTTGCATCCTGCGGTCCCAGCGGGGTGGAGTGTCCTTCGCCATACGGCCCCCAAGCTCTGTTCCTCGGCCTGTCCCGCCCCTGCCGGCATCACGTCGAAGCCCACCGTTCCTTCGAATGTAGTGGGCGGTACCGACAACGCACGCCCCTTTGAGGCAAGTGCGCCCCCACGGCGGCCCGACAGGGTAAGGGGTGCCCAAACCTGGGTATCCCCCTGGATACCCACGACCCGGGTCCCGTTGAGTGATCTTGCTCACGATGTTTCAGGGGGGTGCGGCAGGGCAGTCGCGGGTTAGCGGAGGTAAGAATTCCGGATCAGTCCCGATCAGTCCTGATCAAGCCCGACCAGCTCGATCAGCCTGTTCGGCCCGAGGGAAGGTCCAGGCGTGACGCTGAAGGTGGACGAGTCCGAGCAGGGGGCATGGACCGTGCTCCACATCAGGGGCGAGCTGGATCTGCTGACCTCGCCCGAGGTGCGCCAGCGGGTCCACGACGCGGTCGCCGAGGGGCGCCACCATGTCGTACTGGACCTCTCGCGGGTGTTCTTCTGCGACTCCAGCGGGGTCGGTGTGCTGATCGCCTCCCGCAGGCTGCTCCATTCCTGCCGGGGACGGCTGCATGTCGTGCTGCCCGCGAGCGGGGCCGAGAGCGGGTCGCATGTCAACCGGGTGCTGGCCGCACTGGGTGTGCGCCGGCTCTTCGAGGTCTACCCGGACGTGCGCGCGGCCGTCGACGAATCCGTCCAGCCGCTCTCCGCGTAGGCGCTCCCGGCGCGGTGGATCTCCCGCTAACGGAATACGCGCGGGTTCTCTCCGTCGTACGCTCCGGGCATGAACAGTGCGGAGTACGAGGGCAAGATCGCTTCCCGGTTCGCGGCCTTCGACCGGGACGGCAGCGGGTACATCGACCGCGAGGACTTCAGTGGCGCCGCGGCGGCGCTGCTCGCCGAGTTCGGTACGACGGCCCGTTCCGACAAGGGCCAGGCGCTCTACAGCGGGGCTGAGGCGTTCTGGCAGGGCATGGCCGGTATCGCGGACGTGGACGGCGACCAGCGGGTCAGCCGTCAGGAGTTCGTGACGGGCGCGGTGAAGCGGCTGCGCGACAGCCCGGAGCGGTTCGCGGAGATCGCCCGCCCGTTCCTGCACGCGGCCATCGCGGTCGCCGCCGAGGACGGCACCGGGGTCACCCCGGCGGCGGTCGAGCGCGCGCTGCGGGTGCTGGGCGTGGAGCCGAGGGCGGCGGTGCTGGTGGCCGGGGCGCTGGACGAGGACGGCGACGGGATGATCGGGGAGGCGGAGATCCTGGCGGGTTTCTCCGCGTACTACGTGACGCCGGAGCCTGACCGGACGTAACCCTCGCTCTGCCTGAACTTGTTCGACCCTGACCGTCCCCGAATGATCCGCGATCAATCCTGTTTCCCCTACTGCCCCCGCCCGTGAATCTCTGGCCTGAGCGCGCCGCAGTGTCACTGTGTGTGCCGGGCGGGGGTGGCCGAGGTCGATACCGGGTTGTGTCCTTACGGCGTGCCGTCACAGGGCGGAGTCGCGATCGGGCTCCGGTACGCTCCGTCGGGTGCGAGAGGCAGTGGGGCGCGAGGGTCGTGGAGTCGCCGGTGCGGCGGCTCCGGGGGCGCGAACGCGCGCCACTCGCGCGGCGAAAGCGCCCCGTACGCCCTCGTGTTCGACCCCCCGTGACGTGTGTCGCGCAGTATGCACTACGCATACTTCTTCGCGCTGGAATATGCCCGAAGCGCTTGTTGCGGTGACTGTACGTCAACCATGCTGTCTCGCAGGGAAATCACGTTCCGTGATCCTTTTGAGGACCTTGTCGAGGCGCGAGGCGATGTGTCCGCCGGTTCGGATGGTGTGAGCGGTGCAGGTGCTTCAAGTTCAGTTGGAGGTCGGGCCCGATCCCGCAGAGGTGGGGCGAGCCCGCAGATGGGCCAGATCACGGCTCGTCGGATCAGGTATGGAGGACGACGAGCCGGTCGCGGAGACGCTCATTCTGCTCATCTCCGAGCTGGTCACCAATGCGGTGGTGCACACGGGGTGTCCGGCGGTGCTGCGGATGCTGTTCGGCCCGGGAGCGGGCGGCGCGGGCACGGTACGGGTCGAGGTCGCCGATGCCAGCGACCGGCCCCCGCGCCCGCGCCACGCGGAGGACGGCGACACCAACGGCCGCGGCCTGGAGCTGGTCGACGGGCTCGCCGACCGGTGGGGCTGGCAGCCGGAGGGCGCGGGCAAACGCATCTGGTGCGAGGTCGACCGGGGCACGCCGGCTCCGTACGAGGAGCAGATCCCGCGCGCCGAACCGGCCCAGCGGACGGCGGAGCCGGTGCGATACGGCGAGCCGGCCCAGCGGACGGCGCCGGTGCCCGCGCGGAAGGTGTGGTGGTAGGCGAAGGTGTGGTGGTAGGCGAAGGCGCGGTGGTAGGCGAAGGCGCGGTGGTAGGCGAAGGCGCGGTGGTAGGCGAAGGCGCGGTGGTAGGCGAAGGCGCGGTGGTAGGCGAAGGTGCGGCGGTAGGCGAAGGCGCGGCGCGGGGCGTGCCGGGCGCCGCCCGGGTCAGGGGGTGTCGCGGATGTCGCGGGTGAGGGCTCGGGCTATGCGGTGGGCGTCGCGGGCGAGTTCGCGGAGCATGCCGCTGATCGGGTTGGTGAAGCCGGTGAAGTAGAGGCCCGGGGCGGGGGCGCGGGGGCCGTGGGTGCGGGGGCGGCCCCGGGGGTCGAGTACGTCGAGGCCCGCGAGCAGGCCCTCCAGGGCGCGGTGGTAGCCGGTCGCGGCGATGACCGCGTCGGGGGTGAGGCGGGAGCCGTCCGCGAGGACGACCTCGCCGGGGCCGAAGGAGTCGACGGCGGCCACCGGTTCGACCAGGCCCTTGCGCACCGCCCTGATCAGGCCGACGTCCTGGACGGGGATCGCGCCTTCCCGTACCCGCGTGGAGAGCCCCGTGTCCGGGCGGGGCAGGCCCTGGGCGGCGAGGTCGGGGACCGCGAGCCGGGCCATGACGGCGCCCAGCCGGTCGACCAGCCGCGCGGGCAGCCTGCGGACCAGGATGCCGGTCGACTGCGCGGGCCAGCCCAGTGTGGAGCGGCGCACGATGTGCGGCACGGTCCGTACGGCGAGGCGTACGCGCGCGGCGCCGCCCTCGACGAGGTCGACGGCGATCTCCGCGCCGGTGTTCCCGACGCCGACGACCAGGACGTCCTTGCCCGCGTACGGCCCGGCGTCGCGGTACCCGGCCGCGTGCAGCAGTGTCCCGCCGGACGCCCGGTAGGTGTCGAGGCCCGGCCAGTCGGGCACCCGGGGCGTGTGGTTGAAGCCGGTCGCGACGACGACCGCGCGGCCGGTCAGCTCCCGGCCGCCCGTCGCGCGCAGCAGCCAGCCCGAACCGTCGGGGGCGCGCTCGACCCGGGTGACCTCGACCCCGGTGACGATCTCCAGGCCATGGTGTTCCGCGTACTTCTCCAGATACCGCACCACATGGGCGCGGGCCACCCACCGCCCGAAGGAGCGCGGCATCTTGAGCCCCGGCAGCCCGGACTTCGCCCGGGTGGTGTGCAGCCGCAGCCGGTCGTAGTGACCGCGCCAGGACGCGCCCACAGCATCGGACTTCTCCAGTACGACGGCCCGCACACCCTGCTCGCGCAGTACGGCGGCGACGGCGAGCCCACCGGGTCCGCCGCCGATGACGTACACGGGACGGTCGTTGGTGGAGGTCAGAGGGGCGGTCGGATCGCTGGGCATGGGACCCGAGCGTAATCGTCGGATTACTTGTTGGGTCTCGGTCAAGACGGAAATCGGTTGCGAATGGATCACGCCCGGCCCGGGGCCGGCGCTGGGGCCGGCCCTAGGGCCAGAGCAACTCCCTTACCCATGCGTCCCGTTGGTGCCGATAGCGCAGCCTGATGTGGCGTCTGCGCTCGTCGCCCTGGAAGAACTCCACCTCGTCCGGGACGAGTACGTACGCCGTCCAGGACACCGCCTCGGCCTCCGGATCGCGCCGCGCCCGCTCCCACGCGTCCCGGCTCGCCGCCGCCAGCCGCTCCGCCGAGTCGAGCACCTCGCTCTGCCTGCCGACCAGCGCGGAGGCCAGTGCCCCCGTCGAGCGGGCGCGCAGATCGGCGCGGCTCTCCTCGGGGTCTGCCGCCGTGACAGCGCCCCTGATCCGTACGGCCCGGCCCTGTGCGGCCCAGTAGAAACCCAGCGCGGCCTCGGGGCGCACGGCCAGCTGGCGGCCCTTGCGGCTGGTCGCGTGCGTGGCGAAGTGCCAGCCGCGCGCGTCCGCGTCGTGCAGCATCAGGGTCCGTACGTCGGGGCGGCCGTGCGCGTCGGCGGTCGCGAGCGTCATTGTGTGCGGCTCGGGCTGCCCCGCCGCCACGGCCTCCGCGAACCATTGGTGGAACAGCGGCAGCGGCTCCCCGGGCGCGCCGGCCGGATCGAAGGCGGGCAGCACGGTGTCCCAGACGCGCTGCGCGCGCAGCAGAGCGCGGAAGGTCTCCTGCGGGCCGGGCTTTGGCGGGTCGGGCTCTGCCGGGCCGGGCTGTTGGGGGGTGTCTTCGTCCATGGGTTCATTCAATCCCGCACGCGGTCACGGTGCTGAGCCCGCACCGATGCGGTGCGGCCCGTAACGCGCCCGTCCGTCGACGAAGCAGGTGAAAGCAGATGAAGCAGATGAAGCAGATGAAGCAGGTGAAGCAGGTGAACGCGGTGAATGGGAGGAGAGGGCGGGGGCGGAGGTTACTTCGTGGGCTTCCTGCCGGTGATCCCGAGGTGGACCAACAGCGCCAGATTCGGCTTCAGTTCGGCCTGCTTCACGCCCCAGCTCTGGAAGCCCTTCTGGTGCGAGGCCACCGCCGAGAGCATCACGACCAGCGAGCCCGCCAGCGCCGCCGGGTTGACGTCCTTGTCGACCTTGCCCTTGCTCTGGAGCTCCTTCACCGACTCCGTGAGGGAGCCGGTCACGGAGTTGAGGATCTTCATGCGGATCTTGTTGAACCGCTTGTCGCCCTCCGCCGCGCCGAGATCGACGACCCGGAGGATCGCGTCGTGTTTGCGCCAGAAGTCGAGAAACCCCTCGACAAGGTCTTCCGATGTCTGCGAGCCGGCCTTGCCGACCCATGAGCGGCCGGAGACCAGCCCGGTCAACCCGGTGCCCTCCTTGGCCATTTCCTCGGCGAGTTCGAGGACGGCGCCCTCGACGTCCGGGAAATACTGGTAGAAGGTCGCGGGCGAAGTGCCCGCCTTCCGGGCCACGTCGATGACTTTGACGTCCCGGTACGGTGACGAGCTGAGCATCTCGCTGAGGCAGTCGAGCAGCTTCTGCCGCGTCGCCTGTCCGCGCCGACCAGCCACGCGGCCGTCGACGGTGCGCACTTGTCCTGTCATGCAGTCAGCTTACCGAGGGGTGATCGGAGCGCGATTCGGCCGACTGCAAATGGGGATCCGGCCATCTCCCGCAGGGGGTGTGCGCTGTCGAGGGGCGGGATTCGGCCAGGATCCGGTCTTCCTTCGAGGGGTGCGGCGCGCGTCCACTCCAGGGGCTCCAAGGGCCTCGTACGGGTGAACAGTGTTATCAACAGCCTGTGGACAGTCCCGGTGGACAACTCGGCGGACGGTCCGGGGTGATGGGCGGCGCACGCCGCAATAATGGAGCAACTGTTCTATTTCCCCCGCTGCGCTTCCGCCCCCGGCCCGCTAGCTTGGCCGTGACACCACCGCGGCTGTGACGGACACCACATGCGTACGCGGACGCGCCCCACACGTACGCGGACGCCACACTCGTACACCGCCGGTCCGTACATCGTCGGAAGGATCCGGGCCCATGGCCGCATTCGCGGAAGGCACACCGTGCTGGGTGGATGTGTCGCTCCCCGACCTGGAGGCGGGCAAGCGCTTCTACGGGGAGCTGTTCGGCTGGACCTTCGGCCCGGACGGCGGTCCGGAGTACGGGCACCGCGCCGAGGCCCTCAGCGACGGGAAGCGCGTCGCCGGGCTGGCCGCCAAGCGGGACGGCCGGATGCCCACCGCCTGGGGCGTCTACTTCGCCACCGCCGACGCCGTGGCGCTCAGCGCCAGGATCGTGCGCGCGGGCGGCCGGCTGGTGCGCGATCCGGTGGCGATCGGGCGGCACGGCGTGATGGCCCAGGCGGCCGACCCGGCGGGGGCGGTCTTCGGACTCTGGCAGCCGGGCGAGGACTCCGGCTTCGAGAAGACGGGCCTGCCGGGATCCTTCTGCTGGACAGAGGTCTATACGCGGGACAAGGACCGCGTCGACCCGTTCTACGAGAGCGTCTTCGGCTTCCGGGGTACGGATCTGCCGGGCGCCACCGTCGACTTCCGCACCTGGTCCCCGGCGGGCGCGGAGCCCGGCGCGGGCGGCGCTGTCGGCGGGCGCAGTGTGATCACGGACGCCTTTCCGGCGGAGCTGCCGGGCCACTTCCTCAGCTATTTCGCCGTCGTCGACGCCGATCTGACCACGACGGCGGCGGTCCGGCTCGGCGGCCGGGTCACCGCGCCGCCCTTCGACATCGAGGCCGGGCGCATGGCGGTGCTGGTGGACAACCAGGGTGCCTCCTTCGCCGTCCTGGCGGAGCCCCGCGAGCCCGCGGGGGAGCGGGCGGCACAGGTGCGGCGGGCCGGGGCGGGGGAGGGCGGGCCCGCCGGTGAACCGAGGGCCGCGCCCGTCTCCGTACCGGCACCCGCGGCCGAGCCGCAGCCCACAGCACCCCCGTCCGGTCCCTCCTCCGACCCGCCCGCCGAGCCCGGTCCGGGGTCCGGTAGGGGGTCCGGTAGGGGGCGGCGCAGGCGGCGGGGTTGGAAGCTCGGCGGACACTGACCGTTCTGTACGAGACACTCCGATCCGCCCCCGGGTTCGCAACCGCCGCCCCAGGCAGGAAGAATCAGGGGGCACGGGGCCGTACCTTTGTGGCCCGTACGGGGAGGTGGCACGTAAGTGGAGCAGCTGACGCAGCACGACCCGAGGCGGATCGGCCCTTTCGAGGTGCTGATGCGGCTCGGAGCCGGCGGCATGGGGCTGGTCTATCTCGCGCGCTCGGCGTCGGGCCGCCGGGTGGCGATCAAGACCGTACGGACCGAGCTGGCCGAGGATCAGCTCTTCCGGGTCCGCTTCACCCGTGAGGTGGAGGCCGCCCGAGCGGTCAGCGGGTTCTACACGGCCGCGGTGGTGGACGCCGATCCGAGGGCCGCCGTGCCCTGGCTGGCGACCGCCTATGTGCCCGCCCCCTCCCTCGAGGAAATAGTGAATGAGTGCGGGCCGATGCCCGCCCAGGCAGTGCGCTGGCTGGCGGCGGGGATCGCCGAGGCGCTCCAGTCGATCCACGGCGCGAGTCTCGTCCACCGCGACCTCAAGCCGTCGAACGTCCTGGTGGTGGAGGACGGGCCGCGCGTCATCGACTTCGGTATCGCCTCCGGTTCCTCCAACACCCGGCTGACCATGACCAATGTCGCGGTGGGCACCCCCGCGTACATGTCGCCCGAGCAGGCGCGCGACTCGCGCAGTGTGACGGGCGCCAGCGATATCTTCTCGCTCGGCTCGACGCTGGTGTTCGCCGCGACGGGCCACGCCCCCTTCCACGGGGCGAACCCGGTCGAGACGGTCTTCATGCTGCTGCGCGAGGGCCCCGACCTGGAGGGGCTGCCGGAGGAGCTGCGGCCCCTCATCGAGTCCTGCATGCAGATGGACGCCACGCTGCGCCCCTCGCCCGCCGACCTCCAGGCCCAGCTGGCCCCGCATCTCTTCGCCTCGGGCGGCGACGACAGCGGTACGGCGTCGGCCTGGCTGCCGGACGACGCCGTCGAGATGATCGAGCGCCGCCGCGCCGGGGGCCGGGGCCCGGGCGGCGCCCGCCCGGCGGACACCGGCCGGGGCCCGGGCGGCGCCCGCCCGGCGGACACCTCCCCGCCCGTACCGCCGCAACCCCGTGACCAGCCGCCGAGGCCCGCGCGCGCCCCCGACTGGGACGCCGCGTGGCGCCCCGACGGCGCCCGTCGCGGCGTACAGCAGCCGGGCCGCCACGGCGGGGGCAGGGCCGAGGCGCCCGCCGGGGCCGCCGCCGGGTCCCCGCACTCGCCGCCGCCGCCCGCCCCGCCGGGGGCGGCCCCGGGCGGCCCGGTCCAACTGCCCGGCTCGCCGGTCCCGATCGGTCCCGGGCCCCGGGGCGTGGCGGCGCGCGGCCACGCGGACGCCGACGCCGGGCCCGCCACCGGCTGGATCCGCCCGCCCGCCGGGGTGGCCGGGGGAGAGGCGCCGACCAGCGCGCTCCCCGCCCCCGCCGTCCCGCCGGTGCCCGCGCCCACCCGGCCGCCGGACGCGGCGGCGGGCGGCGGCCACTGGCGGCCGTGGCGGTTCCGGATGTCCAACGACGTCTGGGGGACGCCGGTCGTCGACGGCGATCTGCTGTACGTCACCTCCTTCGAGGTCCACGCGCTCGATGTGGGCAGCGGGCGGCGCCAGTTCAAGACCCGGGACGTGGCCTGGGCGATGGCCGTCTCCGGCGGCCGTATCCACGCCTCGGACGGCCCGACGCTGTACGCGCTCGACAGCCTCGACGGCAGCGAGCTGTGGCGCCTCCAGACAGACGCCTGGGTGTACTCGATCCGCGTCGACCGGGGCACCGTCGTCATCGGCACGCGCGGCGGCGGGGTCCAGGCGTGGGAGGCGTCCAACGGCGAGAAGCTGTGGGAGATCACCGGGGCGCAGACGGACTTCGAGACGCCGGAGGCCGGTCCCGCGGTCTTCGACGGCACGGTGTACGTATGGAAGGACGCCCGGCTCCAGGCGCTGGACGCCCGTACCGGCACCGAGCTGTGGTCGTACCCCATCGGCGACGCCGCCTCCTGCGGCGGGGTGCCCGTCCGGGTGAGTCCGGGCACGGACGGCCGGCTGTACGTCTCGGCCGGTTCGCGCGTGCTCTCCGTCGACCTCGGGAGCGGCCATGTGCGCTGGCACTTCGAGGCGCCCGCGGTCTTCCTCTCCCCGCCCGCCTTCGCACCGGGCCCGGCCGTCACCGGCGGCGGGGTCTACCTCGCCGACTACCTCGGTACGGTGTACGCGCTGGACGCCGCCACCGGCAAGGACCGCTGGCGGATCGCGACGGAGTCCCGCCAGTCGATCGAACCGGTGCTGGTCGCCGACGGCAACGTCCATGTCGGCAGCGGCAGCGCGCTCTACACCCTGGACGCGGTGACCGGCACCCCCAAGTGGCGCTTCGCCGCGGGCGGCGAGGTCATCGGCACCCCGGTCGTCGCGGACGGCCGCCTGCACTTCGGCTCGGCCGACCACGTCCTCTACACCCTGGACGCGAGCGGCGGCCAGCTCCGCTGGAAGCTCGCGACGGGCGGCGAGATCACGGGCTCCCCGGTGGCCCGCCGGGGCGTGGTGTACGCGTGCAGCAAGGACCGGTGCGTGTACGCGCTGGACGCGGTGAAGGGCACGGCGACGGGCCGCGGCGGCCGGTAGGCCCGTACGTACGTACCGGTGTACGCAACCGGCGACCCTGAACACGGCGTCAACGCCAGCGGAGTGATCAGCGATCAGGGCTGTCGCACGCGATGGCCAGGTCCATGGGCACGCGGTCCATGGACACAACGGGGGAGTGAATCGACTTGATACGCAGACGTCTGAAGTTCACGGTGGTACTGCTCGCGGTGGTCCTGGCCCTGACGGGCTTCCAGTCGTCGAAGGGCAAGAGCGGCGGAAGCCGGGGCAAGGGATCGAGCAGTAGCGGCAGCGGCAGCAGTGGCGGAGGCTGCTCCAACTCGAAGAAGAACAACGGCGCGTACTCGGGCGCGGGCGCCGTCTCGCACCACGATGACGACTCCGGCTCCGACTCCGGCTCCACCGGCGGCGGCTCGACGTACACCACCGCCCCGACCTCCACCACGGACGGCGTGGAGGCCCGCGTCATCACCTGCGTCCGCAAGGCGAAGGGCAAGCGCAAGGCGGTCACCTACGCGACCGTACGCGTGGAGGCCGACCAGGGCCCGATGGGCGTCTACGAGGTCGACGTGACCTTCCGGGACGCGGCGGGCCGGGTCGTCGACTCCGCCGAGCAGGACGTAGCCCTGGCGGGCGGCGAGACCCGCACCCTCCAGATCCCGATGGACACCCCCCGCAAGGTGACCCGCGTACGCGACTGCGAGGCGGTCGCGGTACTGGACAGCTGACGGCCGGGGCGTGTTCCCGCACCTCGCGGGCGCGCGGCGGGCGTTGTCGGGAGTTCATGCGCCCCGGGCTCTCGCCGGAATCCTGAGACGCCGTCGCGGCAGTCGTGGCCAGGCCGAGGCAGCGTTCTCCAAACTCGGCCCGCCGGTATCCGCAGTCCAGGTACCGCTGCCACTGCTCGCGAGCTCCACCATCGGGCGAAAACCTGTCCAAGGCGACCACGCCGGCCACGATGGCCGCGCACAGCTCGTTCTGGACCTCGGACAGCATTGCCGTCAGGTGACCGTCGGTGTCCCAGCCGTTCATCCGCCGGAACAGTTCTGTGGCCTCGTTCGCATCTGCGGAGACCTTGGTCGCCAGTAGCAATTCCATGGCTGGGTCTGGGGCGTCACTGCGCCTCTCGTCCTGCCCGGAGCTCCTGGATCTTCGTACATATTTCGTCCTTGTGACTCTCCGATCTGTATGGCCTGCCCAACAGACTTGCTGGAAAAGCGGGTTACACCTGCGAGTGTTGGACGGGTCGGCCGAGTTGCCAGACCTGCCACCCGGCTTTGAGCCAAGGATCCGCCGCGACGGCGTTGCGCACGTCGACCAGGATCCTGTTCTTCACGGTGTCCGCCGCGTCGATGGGCAGCTTCGGGTCCTGGGTGAACTCGGGCCATTCGGTGCCGAGCACCGTGATGTCGGCACCGACAAGGGCCGCTGTGGCGCTGTGCGCGTACTTGAACTGCGGGTGCAGACGTCGTGCGGCCTCGACGGACTCCGGGTCGTAGATGACCACGATGGCGCCGCGCTGATGCAGGCGCTCGGCCAGGCGCAATGCCGGGGAGTCCCGCACGTCGCTGGTGCCGGCCTTGAACGAGGCCCCGAGGAAGCCGATGGTAGTGCCGTGCAGGTGGCCTGCGGCTGCGCACTCGACCAGGTCGACGGCGGCGTCCAGGCGGCTGCGGTTCACTGCGCCGACGGCTTCCAGCAGGGCAGCCGCGTTCGTGGCGCCCAACTCGCCGATCCGGAACGTGAACGCCCCGACGTCCTTGGGCAGGCAGCCGCCGCCGTAGCCGATGCCGGGCCGCAGTGCGCCGTGGCCGATTCGCTTGTCGACGCCCATTACGTATGCGACTTGGTTGACGTCCGCGCCGGTGATCTCGCAGACCTCGGCCATCGCGTTGATGTAGGAAATCTTCGCGGCGAGGAAGGCATTCGCGGCGGACTTGGCGACCTCGGCCGTGGTGGGGTCGGTGACGATCAGTTTCACGTCGCCGCGCGCCAGGATCGGCGCGTACACCTCCTCGATCGCGGCACGGGCTGTGCCCGAGGACAGGCCGGCCAGGATCCGGTCGGGGAACAGGCTGTCCTCGACGGCGTGCCCCTCACGCAGGAACTCCGGATTCCACACCAGCTCGATGCCCTCGATCGTCGCGCTGTCCGTGATCTCCCGCAGTCGGGCGACGGTGCCCACCGTCACGGTGCTTTTACCGACGATCGTGCATGGGCGCCGCAGCAGCGGCACCAGGGCCTTGACCGCGCCGACGACCTGCTCGACGTCGTACCCTCGGCCGTCCTCGCGCAAAGGGGTGCCAACCGCGAGGAAGTGCAGGTCAGCGAATTCTGCTGCTTCGGTCAGGTCGGTGGTGAACCGCAACCGACCGCCAGCGGTGTGCTTGGCCAGCAGGTCGTCCAAGCCCGCCTCGTAGAAATACGAGGTACCGCTGTTGAGGGCGAGGCACTTCTCGAGGTCCAGCTCGATGCCGATGACCTCGTGGCCCAGCTCGGCCATCGCGGCGGCATGGGGGGCACCGAGGTGGCCGCAGCCGATCACGGATACACGCATGAGGTTCAATGTCCTTGGATAGATTGGCGTCTTGGGGCGCACTGCGGGTGCGCCCCAAGACGCTATCGCGCTACGAGGGTGGGCTCTGGACGGTTCCTGTGGGGTTGCTCAGATGACGGTGCCGAGCAACTCGCACAGCTGCTCAAGCGCGGGAATCGCCTGCTGGCGGACCAGGATGTCCCCCTCGCGAGCTCCTTCGATCGGGTACTCCTTGAAGACGCCGTTCTCCTGAAGACCCTCGGGATCCACGAAGAAGATCCGCATCCCCTTCCGGCGGGCTCGTTCCTGGACCGCCCGTCGGTCCGCGTGCAGCCCGATCACCAGCAGCGCTTTCGCCTTGGGGAGCAGTGGGACGGGCGGGATCTTCTGGTCGTACCGGCGCACGAACAACTCCGGCAGGCCGACCCGCGCCGACAGCACGTCGAAGTTGTGCGTGATCACCGGACCGACCATGTGTCCGGCGTCGTACATTGCCTTCAGCGCCCGGTGCGCGGATGTCGGCTCCGCGAGGAAGCAGGCCCGGAACATCGCCACCAGGTCCGGAGCCTTGAGCTCCGCGCCGAGCAGCATCTCCCGTACCAGCATGTCCGAGACCGGGCTCATGGTGAAGGCGTGGGACTGGGTGAGGCTGTTGTCCCTGCGCGCAGTCACCCGGTAGACCTCGTGCAGATAGTGCAGCGGCGGGATGCCCGCCTCGATCGAGGTGCCGCAGCCGACCTCGACCTGGAACGGCAGGAAGTCCAGCAGCGGCGCCAGGTTCTCGGCGATCGTGGGTTCGCCGCGGTGCTCCTTGACGCGGATGCCGCCGGCCAGCACGTCCCACGGCAGGTTCCGTACCGTGCGGGGGACTTTGAAGTCCTCGCTGATGAAGCAGACGTCGACCGACCGGAAGCCGTCGGGCGTGTCCCGGCCGGCCCGCTCATCCTGTGGGTGCTCGTCGTACTCGGCGAGGGTGACCCGCAGGTCGCCCTTGGCCCAGCAGCCGTCCGGCTTCTGCCGCCAGCGGCCCTCCCTCAGCCAAGCGTCCAGGTTGTTCAGGTAGGCGTCGATCTCGGGGGCGGGCGCGGTGAGCGAGTGGAACAGGTACAGGTCCATCAGTACGAGTCGCGGCACCGGGAAGGTGTAGTCCAGGCCGTACTGGTACCGATAGTGCACAATGCGGCGGCGGCCGGAGCTGTCCTGGTTCCAGCCGGATTGCTCGGCGTTTGTCCTCTCCTGGGTGCGACGCCAGATGCCCTCTTCGATGCTTCGGGGCCGCTCGTGGCCGTCACCGGCGAAGTGGAGTTCCCAGCTGGTCACCTGCTCCGGGGTCAGCTGCTCGATCACGGGAAGGGGGAGAAACACGGCGTCTCCTCTGCTCTGGGTGATACGGCGTATCGGCACTGGGCCGACGGGTGTGCGGGCGGTGTCACTCCTTTGCCATCCCTCTTCTCTCCAAACCGCGAACGATGGCTTGGGGGCGACCCGGGCCGGTAAAGGAAGGAAACTGGCACTAGGGTCCGTGACAGAATGGTGAATTGAGATCACTCACGGTTCATTCATCTCAAGCGGTAGCCGGGGCGGGGTTTGATGGGCGCACAGGATGACGCCATCACGGTGGAGCAGGCCGCTGCGGCGTTCGCGGCGGAGGTCGCCTACTGGCGAGAGGTGCGGGGGCTGCCCAAGAGAGAGCTCGCCGCGAGGATGGGTTTCGATCCCTCCTACGTGAGTCACGTGGAGTCCGGGCGGCACAAGCCGACCGAGGACTTCGCCCGCCGCGTGGAGGAGACCCTGAACCCGGGCAAGGCCATCTGGAAGCGCTGGTTGGACTACGAGGCTGCCAAGGTCCGCACCAGCCGGACCACAACCCCGCTGGCGCCCAGGAAGGCCGAGCAGCCGTACGCGACCGGGGCGGCGATCATCGTCGAGCACGATGCAGCCCGCCTCGACTACGACGGCAGGTGCTACCGGCTGACGATGCGTCGACTACTGCGGAACACCGGCAGCGAGCCGATTACCCGCTACCTGATTCGTATCAGTGTCGACCGCTACCCCGGCGAGCCGGAGCGCTCCAACGCCCACTACCGCGAGTATCCGCTGACCTGGGACGAGCTCGCGCTGGCGGCGACTTGCCGCGGGGAGGCGATGCACTGGCAGGCCAAGCATGACCGTGACGCGTTCAAGGAAGTGTGGCTTCTCTTCGAGAACGACCAGGGCCGCTTCCCGCTGTATCCGGGCGAGTCCGTGTGGATCGAGTACGAGTACTCGGTTGGTGACGAGAAGTGGGGCCGATGGTTCCAGCGCGCGGTCCGTCTCCCGACCGGGCACCTGGAAGTAGAACTCGCCTTTCCCGCTGAGCTGGACCCGGTGGTGTGGGGCACCGAAACGTCCATGTCCGCAGAGGCCGCGCCGTTGCGAACGGCCCCGATCCGGCGTGAGGAGGGCGCGATCCGCGTCTTCTCCTGGACGACATCCACACCGGCGGTCCATGCCAGGTACCGTCTGGAATGGCGGTTCCGGGCGAGTCCCGAACACGGTACGACCCAAGGGAAGTTCAGGTGATCCAGGTGCGGCCCAGCGAGCAGATGCGCGACCTTGGCGTCGTGCAGTACGGCGCCCCCGTCCTTGCCGAGCCCGCCCGCTTGTTCGACCTGCCCGTCGAGCGGGAGGCGGCCGAGCAGGTTGTCGAGAAGCTGTTCTCCTCGATGGAGCGCATCGGCCAGGTCCATCCCTTCGCCAAGGGCATGGGGATCGCTGCACCGCAGATCGGCATCGGTCGCGCCGTCGCCGTCGTCCGGCCCGCCGAGCCCGGTGCCCCAGCGATCGTTCTGCTCAACCCCCGCGTCACTGAGTGCTCCGATGAGACGGACGAGCAGTTCGAGGGGTGTCTGTCCTTCTTCGATGTGCGTGGGCTGGTGCCCCGCCCGCTGCGGATCACGGTGGAGACCACGTCGCCGGACGGCGAGATCGTCACCACCGTCTACGAACGGGGCCTCGCCCGGCTGGTCCACCACGAGATCGACCACCTTGACGGTCTCCTCTACTCCGCCCGGATGCGGACCGGCGTCGAACCCATTCCGGTGGAGGAGTACCGGCAGACCGGCCGTGCATGGGCCTACGGACAGTAGCCCGACGGCCCACGACCGCCGCAGCCGCTCACCCGTCCCCAACCCCCGGCATACCGCGACCGCGGCGGCTCCCCCTCCGCGCCGCCGCGGTCGCTCCCCGTCGTGAAAGGTGGTTCAGGGCTCAGGTTCAGGGCCTGGGCGCCGGGGCGTGGTTGTCCATCGTCTTGAGGAGCTCGTCCACCGGGCGTGTCACCGGGCCGTCGACGGGCGGGGCGGGCGCGTGGTTGTCCATGCTCTTGAGGGTTCCGCCGGCCGGAGGGGGCACCGGGCCGTCGGCCGGTGGGGCCGGGGCGTGGTTGTCCATGGTCCTCAGCTCTTCGGCGTTCTCTACGGTCATGGCTCGTCTCCCGTTGGTTGAGCGGTGGCGCTGGTGGTGGAGGGATCCCTGTCGGCGGCTCCCCCGGGTGCCGCCGACAGGGAACGGGAGAGACTCACGCGCACTGCGGTGCTCCCCCTGCGATCTGTCTGCCCCCCGACGCGACGGATCGATGACCCGAGCATGGCCGGTGGGCATAAACAATCGATGAACGCCCCGGTGCGCGGGCTCTCACGCCGCGCTGAGCGGGGTGAGGAGGCCCCGGACGTCCTCGGCCTCCCTGGCTCCGCACTCCTCGTACAGCGTCAGCGCCTCCTGCCAGCAGACCTGCGCGCGGCCGGTCTGGCCGAGGGCGGAGAGCGACCTGCCCAGTACGGTCAGCACGCCGGCCCGGATACGGTCGCCGCCGATGCAGCCGGAGGCGAGGGCCTGTTCGGCGTGGCGGGCGGCGCGGGCGGGTCTGCGGGCGGAGAGGTGGGCCTCGGCCATCCGGAAGAGCGCGGTGCCCTCCCAGAGGCGCTGCCGGTTCTTGCCGAAGTTGGTGAACGCCTCTTCGAGCTGCTCCAGCGCCTCTTCGTACCTGCCCGCGTGGGTGAGGGCCACGCCCAGCGCGTAGCGGGCGTTCGCGAGGCGCAGGGGCAGCCCTATGCGGTCGTAGATGTGCAGGCCCTGCTGGGCGAAGGCGATGGCCTCGGTGGGGCGGCCGAGGAAGATCTGGAGGCGGGAGAGGTTGCACAGGGCGCTGGCCTCGCGCGGCCGGTTCCCGTCGGCGCGGGATGCCTCGATGGCCCGGAGCAGGTAGGTCTCCGCCTCCTTGTAGCGGCCCTGGTAGATGGCGGCGATGCCCCGGTCGTTGTCGGCCCAGGGGATCGGCGCGGGGTCCCCGGCGGCCCGTGCCAGCAGCGCGGCCTGCCGGGCCTCGTCGTCGGCCTCGTGGTAACGGCCCGCCACCAGGTGGACGTTGGCGAGTGTCGTACGGGCACGGCCCTCGGCGTGGTGGTCGCCCATGGTCCGGGCGGCCTCGCGCGCGGACCGCGCGGCGGATTCGTACTGCTTGGCGTTGGCGCCCGACTCGGCGAGGTCCTTCGCGGCCCAGAGCAGGTCGACGGCCCGGCGCAGCTGGCCGCCGCCCGACGCCTGCTGGGCGCAGGCCAGCAGGCAGTTGGCCTCGGTGTAGAGCCAGTCCAGGGCGGTCTGGCGGTCGGCGAAGGCCAGTCCGCCGTACGAGGTGGGCTCCAGGTGGTCGACCAGGCTGTCGCCGGGGCGCTCGATCGCGTACACGCGCGCCGCCGAGGCCAGATAGAAGTCCAGCAGCCGGGAGAGCGCGGCCTCCCGTTCGGACAGGGGGCGTTCGTCGCGTTCGGCGCAGGAACGCGCGTAGAGGCGTACGAGGTCGTGGTAGCGGTAGCGGCCCGGCGCGGCGGATTCCAGGAGGGAGGTGTCGACCAGTGACTCCAGCAGCTCCTCGACCTCCTGGAGCGGCAGGTCGAGGAGGGTGGCGGCGGCCGCGAGGGAGAGGTCGGGGCCGTCCGCGAGGCCGAGCAGGCGGAAGGCGCGGGCCTGGGGCGGTTCCAGGGCGCCGTAGCCGAGTTCGAAGGTGGCCTTGACGGCGAGGTCGCCCGCCTGGAGTTCGTCGAGGCGGCGGCGTTCGTCGGCGAGTTTCGCCGCGAGGACCGAGACCGTCCAGGTGCGGCGCGCGGCGAGGCGGGACGCGGCGATCCGGATCGCCAGCGGGAGGAAGCCGCACGCGGCGACGACGTCGAGCGCCGCCTCGCGTTCGGGGGTGACGCGCTCCCGGCCGACGATGTGGGTGAAGAGCTGGAGGGCCTCCTCGGGCGACATCACGTCGAGGTCGACGAGGTGCGCGCCCGCCAGGTCGACCATCCGGACGCGGCTGGTGACCAGTGCCACGCAGCCGGCCGTGCCGGGCAGCAGCGGGCGGATCTGCGCGGCGTCGCGCGCGTTGTCGAGCAGGACGAGGACGCGCCTGCCGTCCAGCGTGGAGCGGTAGAGCGCGGAGCGGTCCTCCAGCGAGTCGGGGATCGCGGTGTCGGGCAGGCCGAGCGAGCGCAGGAACGAGCCGAGCACCGTCTCCGGCTCCACCGCGACGCTGCCCGCGCCCTGGAGGTCCGCGTACAGCTGGCCGTCCGGGAAGTGCGCGCGTGCGGTGTGCGCGACGTGCACGGCGAGGGTCGTCTTGCCGACACCGCCGATGCCCGCGAGCGCCGAGACCGCCATCACGGCTCCGTCGCCGGCGGCCAGCCGTTCGCCCAGCTCCCGTACGAAGGACCCGCGTCCCGTGAAGTCGGGGACCGTCGCCGGGAGTTGCGCCGGGCGGGTGAAGGCGCCCGCCGGGGGGTTCGCCTCGGCGGGCCCGGCCAGCTCGGCGTCGGCCCGCAGGATGCGCTGCTGGAGCCGGGACAGCTCGGGGCGCGGGTCGACGCCCAGCTCGTCGGCGAGGAGGCGGCGCGTGTCCGCGTACACGGCGAGCGCCTCCGCCTGCCGTCCGCTGCGGTAGAGGGCGACCATCAGCAGCTCGCGCAGCCGTTCGCGCAGCGGGTGCGCGGCGGTCAGCGCGGTCAGCTCGGAGACGGCCTCCGCATGGCTTCCGACTTCCAGGTCCATGTCGAGCCGGACCTCGGTGAGCTGGAGCCGCCACTCCTCCAGCCGGGTGCGCTGGTTCTCGGCGTACGGACCGGGTACGGAGGCCAGTGCCTCGCCGTCCCACAGTCCCAGCGACTTGTTGATCAGGCTCCGGGCGCCGTGGCGGTCCCCGGCGGCGCGGGCCTTCTCCGCCCCGGCGGCCAGCTCCTGCGCCACGGAGAGGTCGAGGGCGTCCGGCCCGGCGCGCAGGGCGTAGCCGCCGGACTCGCTGACGAGCACGCCGGGCCCGAGCACCTTGCGCAGCCGTGAGGCGTACGTCCGTACGGCGGCCAGCGCCCGTGTCGGCGGCTCCTCGCCCCACAGCGCGTCGATCAGCTCGGCGGCGGTCGCCGTCCGGCCCTCGCGCAGCAACAGGGCCGCCAGCAGGGCGCGTTGCTGCGGTGATCCGGACGGCAGGGGCTCGGCGCCGCGCCGGACGCGCACGGGTCCGAGCACGCTGAAGCGCAGGATGTACGGGCTCTGCGAGCCGGTGTCACCCTGCACCGCCGGAATCCGCTGCTCCGGTACGCGCGGCCCGCCGTCACGGTCCATAGCTCCCCCTGCCCCCGCTACTGCCGGTATCGCCTTCGACAGTCTGCCTTGTCGAAGGCCGTGCGTCAGCAGCGAGTAGGTCTCCGGCGGGCGGCGCGCCCGCGGGAGGCGCGGCCGGAACGGGCCGCCGGGACCCGTCCCGCGCGGGGGGCGTCCTCTTCGGCACTCCCCGGTGACCGTCCGCTCATCCGCCGGGGCGTTCACCGAGGAAGACCGGGTTGGTGAACGCGGCCAGCGCCCCCGGCAGCCCCGGGACCACCGGGGGATGACGTACCTCCGCCCGTACGTAGGTGGTGTACGAAGCGGTCGTACGCCACTGGACCGTGCCCGTCCCGGACTCCGGGAGCACCGCCGTGAACAGCGTCCCCCGGTCCGTGACGAAGCGGGCCGTACGGCCGGGCGCCCCGGTGACGTCGAGGCGTACCGTCACCGGCTCGTCCGCGCCGACCCGCAGCCGCTCCCCGATGCCCGCGTGGGCGCCCCGGCCGCCCGTGGCGCCGAAGGACAGGGTGAGCGCCGCCGACTCCGCGATGTAACTGCGCCCAGACTGGATCCCGTTGAGGATCGCCTCCCGTGTGAGGTCCTCGGCCGGCACCACGGTCTGCGGGGTGCCGACCCGGTCGGGGGCGCGGGGGTTCGTACCCGCGCTGGGTTTCGTACCCGCGCTGGGTTTCGGGGCCGTGCTCGTGCCCGGTGGGGCCGTGCTCGTGCCCGGTGGGGCCGTGCTCGTGCCCGGTGGGCTCGTGCTCCCGCTCCGGGGGGTCGTTGCACATGTGGACATCCTGCCGCCGAGAGGTGAACCGGGCCGCACGACACGGGAGTCGGGTGGTGGTGGCGGGGTGAGGGCGGGGCGACGGGTCTCCG
Organism: Streptomyces sp. NPDC088554; assembly: GCF_044752945.1. Classification (NCBI taxonomy): domain Bacteria; kingdom Bacillati; phylum Actinomycetota; class Actinomycetes; order Kitasatosporales; family Streptomycetaceae; genus Streptomyces; species Streptomyces sp. NPDC088554. Next base: position 160,761 of record NZ_JBIVMF010000015.1, read on the forward strand.
GGAGCGCTCGGAATCGTTTCTTCCGCAAACCTGTCAGACAGGCCGAGGGTATTTGAACTCTTCAGGGCTTTGCCCCGTATCAAGGGGCGGCATTGCTCTGTCGGAGGGACACGTGGAGTGAGATCTTCCCGGCGCGTCAACATGGAAACGAAGCAGCTCACCTGGGTGAACGCGGCCCTGGCCTGTGAGGACGAGGACTGGTCGCACCGCGACTGGCCCGACCACGGCTGGTCGGACGACGAGAGGATCAGGCTGTACCACCTGCGTCCTCCGTTCGGCGAGGACCTGCGGGCGACCCCGTACCACGTCGTGGTTCTGCGCTGCCGTGAGCCCGGCTGGTCCTTCCCCCGGCTGATGAGGGCGATGGGCAACCGGATCAGGCCGGTGTTGATCGTCAGCCCGTGCGACGACCCCCAGCAGATCGCGTCGGTGCTCAGACTCGGCGCCACCAGCTACCTGGTCGACGGCGACTACACGAACTCCCTTCTCGGCAAGGCGATCTGGGGCACCGCGGGCCGGCACACCCAGCTCTCGCCCCGGGCCTGGGCGGCGCTCAACCGCACGGGTTCGCCGCTGGGGGATGCCTCGGTCCCGGGCGCCATGGTCCCCGGCGTTCCCGATGTCCTGGCGCTGTCGCGGGAGGCCCTGTCACCGCGCGAGCGTCAGATCATGGAGCTGCTGGCGAGCGGTTTCGGCACACTGGAGATCGGCGAGCTGCTGAGCCTGACGGAGAAGACCGTACGGAACAACCTCAGCACCATCTACGCCAAGTTGGATGCCCGGGGACGGACCGACGCCGTTCTGCTCTGGCTGGGAACCACCCCTCGTAAGTCGCGCAGACCGGCGGTCCATTGAGTGGTCCGTCGAACGGCCCATGGAAGCGCCCTCGTATCGCCGACCGAAGCGTGAGGTAAGAGGAAAAGGAAATGGGAACGGCCTCCCGTGTACTGCCCGGGAGGCCGCTCTCAGTGTTGAGCTTTCTTCACTCTGTCGCTTTTCGATCAGCTGTTCTCCAGAGTCACTTCCACGTCGACGATATTGCCGCCGGCCTCGCCGAATCCGGCTTCGGCCACGCTGTTCAGAACCCCGTTCGAGCTGCACGGGATATTGCGCAGCCAGAGCCTTCCGTCAGGGCTTCCGTTGGTCAGGATCTGCGGATAGAAGACGTGGTGGGTATTGCCGCCCTCGCTGGGGGAGAAGAAGACCCGCTGGCCGTCCTGCTCATCCTTGTAGGTGGCCTTGAGATAGCCGCTCACATCGAGGCGCTTCGCCGACCACATGTACACGCCGATGTGGTTGGCCTTCACCTCGTCGCTCTTGGTGATGGTGACGGAGTGGCCCTCGTCGGTACCGGTGATGTTGGTGACCGTGCTGGCGTACTTGAGTCCGATCTGGAGAACCGAGTCGCCGAGACCGAAGCTGCCGTCCGCGGTCGTTCCGTCCTCGAACTGAATAGTCCGGGTGGAGGCTGCGGTAATGGTGGCGCTCTTTCTGGCCGGAGCGGTGTTCTCGCAGTTGTTGAGTTCGGTGGAGACCCGCTCATTGGGGCCGAAGCTGTTCTCCTTGAACGCGACATCGATGAAGTCGCAGCTGCTCAGCTTGTCCGAGTTCGACTTGCAGTCGGCCGAGACCTCGTTCGGGGTGGCGGCTCCCGCGTAACTCATCAGCGGAACGGCGATGGCGAGAGCGGCCACCGGGGCGAGGACGAGTGTGATGCGCTTCTTCTTGCTGCGGTGGGAGCGCGGGGCGTCGGTGCGTGCCATGGGGGGATCTCTTCTCGGTCGGGGTGGGGGGAAGGAGCGGTCGGGGGAGCGGTGTGTGCAGGAAAACCGCAGGTCAGCAGTCGACGAACACCGGTGTGACCTTGCCGTCGGTGACCCCCGGGGCGCCTGCGGCACCCGGCAGGATGACCGGTCCCTCGACCACATCGGGCGCCTCGTAGTTCTCGTCGGGGCGCGAGGCGCCGAGGACGGCCGGGGGATGCTGGATGAGGACCTTCCACTTGCCCGTCATGCGCTGGAGCTTCGGGGTGAACTCGATGTGGAGGACCTTCCCGGCGGGAACGGAGAATTCCGAGGTGTCGCCGGCGCTGGACGACTCGGTCTTCAGATCGAGGGTGCCCTTGTGCTTGGACCAGGAACCACCGAGCGCACCGAAGACATTGGCGAGACCGCCCTGGTCGATCGAGGTGTAGGTACCCCTCTTCTGGGCAGTGGTGTGGGTCCAGTTGACCGATACCGTCGAGTTTTCATTGACGTCGGGCTCGCAGTTCGGGAACTCCGGAGTGACCTTCTCGGTCGGCCCGTCGAATGTCTCGAAGTTCGTCTCTTCGAAGTCGCAGGTGCTGGACCTGGCCGACTTGCTGATGTCGGGGAAGCTCTGGGTGACCCCATTGAGCTTCTCGGTGTCGTTGCACAGCCCCATGATTTCTTCGGGACTTCTGTCGGCCGCGTTGGCGTTCGGCATCATCAGCAGCGCACCCCCACCACCGATCGCAAGAGCGGAAAGCACCGCAGTGACGCGGAACTTCGTGGACGTCCGCTTCTTCCTGGACACTGGCTTCTCCCAAGGCTCGGTGTGGGGGGTAAGCCGCTCGGGATCGGCGATCCCTGAATCCGGGGTTCGTCGATCCCGTTGCGGCTTCCGTGGCCGTTATTTTGCCTAATGTTGGGGAGATAGCGACAGGGGCAAATATCCCTACTGGTGAGTCACATGCGGCTCAACTGTCCAGGAAGGGAAGGCGTTCCACGATATTGTCATGGAATTAGGACAGGTCTGGACCTTGTTCGGGGTGCGGGAATTCCCTTGTTCGGTGCCCGAATCCCCCCGAGGGAGTAAGGATTTCGTGAGCCCAGCACATGCTGCAGGCATGTGCTGAACGCCCCTGGACTGATGTTTTTCGGCCATTCTCGGTCCGTCGGCACGCAACGCGCGTAGGTAGCGCAGATCACTCCGCCCGAGGTCGATACCCCCACGGGTCCCGCGCGAATCCCGGACGGTTTGTTTCCGGCCGGATCGCCGCCCGCCGGGACGGGGCCTACCGGACCAGGGTCCACCTGACTGGCTCCTGCGCGATCGGCGCCCGCCGAACCGGCCCCTGCCAAAACGGAGTTCGTACGGTCGGCTCCTGTGCGGCCCGGCCCGGCCGGTACGGTCCCGGGTGCCGCGTGCTCCACACCGTGCCCGGCGCCACCGCCTCCTTCACCCGCGCCGCCGCCGGCCCGGTGAGGGCGGCGCCGACCGGGCTGTCGTCGGGGCGGGTGAACCGGACGAGGCCGTCCCGGCGCCCGGGGCTGACGCACCAGGAGACACAGCGCACCGGCGCGGGCGCCCGCCCGGTCGGCGCCGTGGTGACGTTGTCCGCGACCCGCGCCCCCCATCGGCAGCCCCCGCCCGGCAGGACAACCGGGCCGGGGCCCGCCGATTCCGTACGCCCCGGCCGCGTCGCCCGCCGCGAACACCTCGGGGTGCGGGACCGACCGCGGCGCCGCGTCCACCGTGATCACCCCGCGCGCGTCGACCGCGATGCCCGCCTCGCGGGCCGGGACGGGTACGCGGAATCCGGCCGCCCGGACCACGGCGGCGGCCGGGATCTCCGTACCGTCGGTCAGGCGGCGGGCACCCGGATCGTCTCCCGCTCCGCGGCGCTCCACCGCGGATACGCGTCCTGGACGACGTCCTCGGCCCCGCCCGCCATCCCGGGCATGCGGTAGGCGACGGCCGGCAGCCGAGGACGGTGCGACTCGAATTCCGCGGTGGTGTCCATACCTGGATCAGATCAGATCAGACCCGGCCGGTGTTGTTCGTGTTCTCGTCGTCATCGTCGCCCAGCTCGGCGAAGTGGTCGAACTCGCCCGCCATGACGCCCTTCACGAACGCGTCCCACTTCACCTGATTGGTGGTGACGATGTTCTCCGGGTCGCTCGTCTCCCGCAGATGGATCAGATCCCCGGCCCCCGCCGCGACCTCGATCCAGGGCCCCGGCCCGTCCTCCTCCCCCTCGGCGGTGGCCCGCACCCAGGTGAGATCGGCGGCGGCGGGGGTGGGGTTGGGTGTGTCAGCCATGGTGAGGAGTCTCCTTCTCCTTGAGGGAACGCAGAAACCCCGCCCACGCGGCGGGGGTGGTGACCAGCACGGCCCGCGCGGGATCCGCGGACTCGGTGAGGCTGATGGTGCGGTGCGCGGTGGCGGCGACGCCGAGGCAGGCTTCGCCCTGGGCGCAGTACGAGGATTTCTGCCAACCGGGCTCGGTCTGTGGCACGGGTATCCCTTTCACAGGCTCTTGGCGATCCGGTGGATGAAGTCTCGCGACTCGGCATGCCCCAGCGCCACGGTGTCCAGCCGCTCGAAGAGCAGTCGGTACTGGGTCAGTTGGGCCTCGGCGTCGAGGAAGGCCACGCCGTGTGCCTGGTCGAGCTGCACGGTGTCCAGCTGGGGGACGGGGCCCTGGCCGTAACACGCGGTCTGGCCGGATCCGGGGTAGGAGCCGACATCGAAGGGGATCACCCGGATCGAGACGTGCTCCATCTCGCCGAGCGCGAGCAGATGCCCCAACTGGGCACGCGCCACCGCCGCGCCGCCGAACCGCATGCGCAGGGCGGCCTCATGGATGATCGCCCGGTACGGGGCAGGGGCGTCCCGGTACAGGACCGCCTGCCGCTTGACCCGGTGCGAGACGCGGTGCTCCACATCCGGAGGATTGAACTCGGGTACGGCCTGTCGGTAGATCTCCCGGGCGTGCTCCGTCGTCTGCAACAGCCCCGGGATATGCGCGGTGTGCGCGGTCCGGAACCCGGTCGCGTGGTGCTCGAACTCCGCGAGGTCGAGGAGTCCGGTGGGCAGGATGCCCCGGTACTCCTCCCACCATCCGCGCTGCCGCTCCTGGGCGATGTCCACCAGGGCGGAGACGAAGCTCTGGTCCTCGCATCCGTAGACGTGCGCCATCGCGCGAACGCGGTCACTGCCCACCCCGAACCGGGCTGTCTCGATATTGCTGATCTGGCCGGGCCTCGTCCCGAGGAGCTGGGCGGCGGCGGTGGACGTCATCCGCGCGCTCTCGCGCAACTTCCGCAGCTCGATGCCGAGACGGACGCGCCGCGCGGTGGGCGCCGGCCTGGATGCCATCGCTCACATCACCTTCCAGGACAAAGGGAGTTCGGGTCGTCACTCACAGGAGTGAGATTCGTCAGTATTGCTGGGAAATCTAGCAAGTAAGTCTGGCACGTGGTCTAGATTCGGATTCGGGCCGGCCGCCCGGAAGTACCCCGCTCGACGGAGCGGCCTGGTCACCGGGCACCGCATCGCATCCGTACCGCACCGAAGAACCCACCCCCTCCACCGCTGGAGACTTCCGTGGAAACCGTATCCCCGCTCTGGGCGTACGCTCCAACTCCCGCACGATCCCCGTACTGCGGGCATCGCCCGCACCACTCTCCGCGCCGTCCTCAAGGCGCACCGGATGAGTGAACTGACCGACACCGCCGAGCTGTTGGCGAGCGAGCTGGTCACCAACGCGTACCGGTACTCCCGGGACCCGTACACCCTCCGTATCCGCGCCCTCGAACCGGACAGGGTCCGCGTCGGGGTCTGGGACAGCAACCCCGAGATCCCGCCCCCGTTCAACGGCGCCCCGCCGGCCGCACCCGCGCCGGACGGCCCGGCGGAGGGCGGGCGGGGGCTACAGCTCGTACGGATGTGCGCGGACGACTGGGGGGTGTACCGGCTCGGGGAGGGGCTGTCCGGATACGGCGGGAAGCTGCTGTGGGTGGAGTGTGGACGACGGGAGGCGGGTTGTCGGTGAGGTGACGTAACGTGACTCTGTGTAAGGAACTCTGCTCAGTAGGGGGACCGCTCGTATGCTCGGTGCCATGACAACGAGCGCATCGCAGGGCCCCGCCAGCGGGAAGCCCACCGCCAACTCCATGCGCCGCGCGCTCAAGCGCGCCCGGGACGGCGTCGCACTCGACGTCGCCGAGGCCGCCGTACTGCTCCGGGCGCGGGGCGATGATCTGACCGACCTGGCCGCGTCGGCCGCGCGGGTGCGGGACGCGGGGCTGGAGGCCGCGGGGCGGCCCGGGGTCATCACGTACTCCCGCAAGGTCTTCATCCCGCTGACGAGACTCTGCCGGGACAGGTGTCATTACTGCACGTTCGTGACGGTGCCGGGCAAGCTGCGCCGGGCCGGGCACGGGATGTTCCTCTCGCCGGACGAGGTGCTGGAGATCGCCCGCCAGGGCGCCGCCCTGGGCTGCAAGGAGGCGCTGTTCACGCTCGGGGACCGGCCCGAGGACCGGTGGCCGGAGGCCAGGGAGTGGCTGGAGGCGGAGGGGTACGACGACACCCTGGCCTACGTACGGGCCATGGCCATCCGCGTCCTGGAGGAGACCGGGCTGCTGCCCCACCTCAACCCCGGCGCGATGTCCTGGACCGACCTCCAGCGGCTCAAGCCGGTCGCGCCCAGCATGGGCATGATGCTGGAGACCACCGCCACCCGGCTCTGGTCCGAGCCCGGCGGCCCGCACCACGGATCGCCGGACAAGGAACCGGCCGTACGGCTGCGGGTGCTGGAGGACGCGGGCCGCTCCAACGTCCCGTTCACGACGGGCATCCTGATCGGCATCGGCGAGTCGTACGAGGAGCGCGCCGACTCGCTCTTCGAGCTGCGGCGCGTCCAGCGGGCGTACCACGGGATCCAGGAAGTCATCGTGCAGAACTTCCGGGCCAAGCCGGACACCGCCATGCGCGGGATGCCGGACGCCGAGCTGGAGGAGCTGGCGGCGGCCATCGCCGTGGCCCGGCACCTGCTCGGGCCCGCCGCCCGGATCCAGGCGCCGCCCAATCTGGTGGACGCCGAGTACGCCCTGCTCATCGGAGCGGGCATCGACGACTGGGGCGGGGTCTCGCCGCTCACCCCCGACCACGTCAACCCCGAGAGCCCCTGGCCGCACATCGACGAACTGGCCGCCAGGACCGCCGAGTCCGGCTTCGAGCTGCGCGAACGGCTCACGATCTACCCCGAGTTCATCCAGCGCGGCGAGCCCTGGCTCGACCCCCGGCTGATGCCGCACGTCCGGGCGCTCGCCGACCCGGAGACCGGCCTCGCCCGTGAGGGCGCCCGGCCGGCCGGGCTGCCCTGGCAGGAGCCCGACGAGGGCTTCACCTCCACCGGCCGCACCGATCTGCACCGCACCATCGACACCGAGGGCCGTACGAGCGACCGGCGCGACGACTTCGACGAGGTGTACGGCGACTGGGAGGCCCTGCGCGAGGCGGCGCGGCCCGGCATGGTCCCGTCCCGTATCGACACGGACGTACGCCAGGCCCTCGCGCGGGCCGCCGACGACCCGACGAAGCTCACCGACGCCGAGGCGCTCGCGCTGCTCCACGCGGACGGCCCGGCGCTGGACGCGCTGACCCGTATCGCCGACGAGCTGCGCCGTGACACGGTCGGCGACGACGTCACCTATATCGTCACCCGCAACATCAACTTCACCAATGTCTGCTACACCGGCTGCCGTTTCTGCGCCTTCGCCCAGCGGCGCACGGACGCCGACGCGTACACCCTCTCGCTCGGCCAGGTCGCGGACCGCGCAGAGCAGGCGTGGGAGGTGGGCGCCACCGAGGTCTGTATGCAGGGCGGTATCCACCCGGACCTCCCCGGCACCGCCTACTTCGACATCGCGCGCGCCGTGAAGGAACGCGTCCCGGGCATGCACGTGCACGCCTTCTCCCCGATGGAGGTCGTCAACGGCGCCTCCCGCACCGGCCTTTCGATCCGCGAGTGGCTGACCGCCGCCAAGGAGGCCGGTCTCGACTCCATCCCCGGCACGGCGGCGGAGATCCTCGACGACGAGGTGCGCTGGATCCTCACCAAGGGCAAGCTGCCCACGGCGACCTGGATCGAGGTCATCAGGACCGCCCACGAACTGGGCATCCGCTCCAGCTCCACCATGATGTACGGACACGTCGACCAGCCCCGCCACTGGCTCGGCCACTTCCGTACGCTCTCCCGCATCCAGCAGGAGACCGGCGGCTTCACCGAGTTCGTCACCCTGCCCTTCATCCACACCAACGCCCCCGTCTACCTCGCGGGCATCGCCCGTCCCGGCCCGACCGACCGCGACAACCGCGCGGTGATCGCGATGGCCCGGCTCCTTCTGCACCCGCACATCCCCAACATCCAGACCAGTTGGGTCAAGCTCGGCACCGAGGGCGCCGCCGAGATGCTCCGCTCGGGCGCCAACGACCTGGGCGGGACGCTGATGGAGGAGACGATCTCCCGTATGGCGGGCTCCAGTTACGGGTCGTACCGCTCGATCAAGGACCTCGTCGCCATCGCGGAGGCGGCGGGCCGGCCGGCGAAGCCGCGTACGACGCTGTACGGGGAGGTCCCGGAGGAGCGCGTCCGGGCGGCGACCGCCTCGGACGGACACCTGCCGGAGCTGCTGCCGCTGGTCAGCGGCGAAGGATAGCCGGGAGCCCCGGTACGGAAGAGAACCGGCCGTCTGCTCTGGTCGGGCTCCCCGCGCCGCCCGGTGCCCGTACCGTCGTATCCCATGACTTCACCAGCTCGGACCGATCCCATCGGCCGGGGCGGGCCCACGACAGCGCGTCTGACGGATGTCGACGCGCTGCGCGGGTTCGCTCTCTTCGGCATCCTCATGGTCAACATCCCGTTCTTCGCGAGCGGTTACACCCTCCTGGACCTGCCCGACCCGGCCCGGGACGCCTGGCACGACGGGGTGGCCGGGGATGTGGTCCGGTTCTTCTTCGAGTCGAAGTTCTATCTGCTGTTCTCGTTCCTCTTCGGGTACAGCTTCACCCTCCAGCTCGACTCCGCCGCCGCGCGCGGAGTCGACTTCGCGCCCCGGTTCCTGCGCAGGCTCTGCGGGCTGTTCCTGCTCGGCGCGGCCAACGCGGTCCTGCTGTTCTACGGGGACATCCTGCTCACGTACGCGGTGCTCGGACTGCTTCTCTTCGCGCTGCGCGGGATCTCGCCGCGCCGGGCGCTGTGGGTGGCGGGGATCATCACCGGGACGATCGCGCTGGTGTTCCTGGCGCTGGCGCTCCTGGTGGCAGTCTTCGGCAGCGCCGCCCCGACCGCCTCGGAGCAGGCGGCGATGCTGGCGGACGGACAGGCGTCCACGGAGGCGATGCGCGGCGGTCTCGGGTCGGTCATCGGCGAACGGCTGGACTCGCTCGCGACCGCCCTTCCGCTGATCCTCTTCTTCCAGGGCCCGTTGGCGTTCTCCGCCTTCCTGGTCGGGCTGGCGATGGGCAAGCGGCGGATGTCGGCCGACCCGTCCTCGTACCAGGGCAGGCTGCGGACCGTACAGCTCGTGGGGTTCCCGGTCGGGCTGGCGGGCTCGCTGTACTACACCTTCGGGAGCGACGACACACTGTTCCCCGACACCGCGCACATCGTGACCGCGCCCTTCCTCACCGCCGCCTATGTCGCCACCCTGCTGCGGTTCTTCCGCACCACGCCCGGCGCCCGGCTGGCGGAGGTGCTCGCGCGGCCGGGGCGGATGGCGCTCACCAACTATCTGAGCCAGTCGCTGCTGTGCGTCCTGATCTTCACCGGGGTCGGCCTCGGGCTCGTCGGCCGGGTGCCGTACGCCGGGGTCATCGGGATCGCGCTGGCGATCTACTCCGTACAACTGGCCTGGAGCGCCTGGTGGATGCGGCGGTTCCGGATGGGTCCGGTGGAGTGGCTGCTGAGGGCGTTCACCCATCTGGAGCGGCCCGCGCTGCGGCAGTGAGACCGGAAGTGAGCCGGAAGTGAGACCGGCCTGCGCGCCCGCCCCTCCGGAAAGACCTTTCTCGTAAGGGAGTTGGAACATGATGCCCGGGAGCGGTCCGCGCTCGCCGTCCGGGCCGACGCGATTCCGTGAGCAGGGTTGCCGGAGGCGCTCGCCACGATCGGTGAGCAGCTCGGCCAACAAGGGCACCCCCTCAAGCAGTTGGACCGGCTGTCGGCCACCTGCCGACAGCGGGGGTACGAGGCGGAGTCGGTGACCGCGTCGCCGGCCGAACCGGACCCCATGGCGGCGCGGGCCTCCGCCGGGGGCATGCCCGCGTCGGCGGAGACGGCGGAGGATCCCCGCGCGGCCGTGCTCGACGCCGCCGCGCGGGCGGACTGGCCCCGGCTGGACGCGGCGCTCGGCGCGTTGCCGGCCGCCGAGTCCGGCGCGTACGACTGGACGGATCCCGCCCGGCTGGTGGGCCGCCCGGAGGAGCTGCTCCCCGGTGCCGAAGCCGGTGCCGAGACCTGTACCGAAGCCGGTGCCGAGACCCGTGCCGAGACCTGTGCCGAGGCAGGTGCCGAGACCTGTACCGAGACCTGTGCCGAGACCTGTGCCGAGGCAGGTGCCGAGACCGTGCCGAAGCAGGTGCCGAGACCTGTACCGAGGCCGCCCGCCTCCGTCCCCGTATCGCGCGGGTGATCGCCGCCCGGGATGCCTTCGCGGTGCTCTGGACGGCTTCGGAGGCATAGTTCACGTAATCGTCACCGAACCTTTGCCATCCGCTGAGGTTCCCCAAAACCGACCTCCGTGACCACGGGCCCCCATACCACCCCCGGGATCCCCCGGGGCGCCCAGGAGAGCTCCCGACCCCCTGTTCCCGTTCGATTACAGTGCTGCGCAGTCGCCGGTAGGCACAGGGGGGAGGAGTGGGCGCGTGAGCACACCGTCCGGTTCCATCTGGGGCCGTGTCGAGCAGCAGGACTTCCGCAGCCGGGTGCGGGGCGCGCTGCTCGGGGGTGCGGTGGGCGACGCGTTGGGCGCGGGCGTGTCCACGCTCACCCTGGAGGAGATCCGGGCGGCGCACGGGCCCGGTGGCGTACTCGACTTCGTACCGGCGTACGGCCGCAGGGGCGGGGTCACCGCCGCCACGCAGCTGACGCTGTTCACCGTCGACGGGCTGATCCGCGCGCATGTGCGCCGGGACACCGGGGCCTGGCACCCGCCCACGGATGTCCACCGCGCGCATCAGCGCTGGGCGGCGACGCAGCGCGACTGGGGCCCCGATCTGCGGCGCAAGGACAACGGCTGGCTCGCGCAGGAGGAGTGGCTGTACACGCGCCGTGATCCGACGATCTCCACGCTCACCGGGCTCGGCGACGAGGCCATGGGCACGCTCGACAGCCCCAAGAACCCCATCGCGCGCGACTCGGGCGCGCTGGTGCGCTCCGCGCCGTTCGGGCTGCTGGTCGGGTGGGAGCCGCAGTTGGTCTCCCAGCTGGCGCTGGAGTGCGCGGTCCAGACGCACGGTTCCCCGGGGGCGTATTTTTCGGCGGGGTCGTTCGCGGTCATCGTGCACGCGCTGGCGCGCGGCGAGACGCTGGAGACGGGCGTCCGCAGGACCCTGGAGATGCTGGCCCCGCGCCTCGCCGACCAGCCGGTCTCCGAGGCGCTCCAGCAGGCGCTGGACGCCGTACGGCAGGGCGTTCCCGGCCCGGACAGGATCGTGGCGCTCGGCGAGGGGCGCACCGCCGAGTCCGCGCTCGCGGTCGCCGTGTACTGCGGGCTGGTCGCCGAGGACGTACGCCACGGGCTGCGCCTCGCCGTCAACCACGACGGTCCCTCCGCCGCCACCGGCAGCCTCGCGGGCGCCATCCTCGGCGCGCTGCACGGCGAGACGGCGCTGCCGCCCGCCTGGCTGGCGGAGCTGGAGGGCCGGCCCACGATCCTGGAGATCGCGGACGACTTCGCGATGGAGATGACCCAGGGCCGGGCCCTGCACACCCCGGAGGTCACGGAGTCGGGCTGGCTGACGCGGTACCCGCGCGGCTGACGCGCGGGGTGCGCGGGCCCGTACCGTACGGAAGTCGTACGGAAGCCTTGCGTACCGTACGGAAGCCTTGCGTACCGTACGGAAGTCGTACGTACGGTACGAGCCCGTCCACGCGCCCCGCGCCGGGTCAGTCCTGCGGGGCCCTGCCGGTCGGCTCCTTCGGTGCGGCAGCCTTCAGCGAGGCCGCCGTCAGCCCCGAACCGTCGCCGTCGCCCTCGCCGTCGATCCGCGCCAGCAGCACATCGCGCTCCGGGGTGTCCTCCGGCTTCAGGAAGCCGATCACGACGTACAGCAGCAGCGAGACCGCCAGCGGGACCGAGACCTGGTACTGGAGCGGCACACCGCCCTCCACGGCCCAGTTGACGGGGTAGTTGACCAGCCAGAAGGCCAGCAGCCCCATCGCCCAGCTGGTGAGCGCGGCGGTCGGGCCCGACCTGCGGAACGGCTTGAGCAGACCCAGCATGAACGGGATCGCGATCGGCCCCATCAGCCCGGCCACCCACTTGATGATGACCGTGATGATGTCCTTGAACGTCGGGGAGTTGACCTGGGTGGCGATGGCCATCGACAGCGCCAGGAACGTGATCGTCGACAGCCGCGCCGCCAGCAGCGCCGCCCGCGTCGACCAGGTGCGCGCGGCCTTCGACAGGGCGGGCGCGACGTCCCGGGTGAAGACCGCCGCGATGGCGTTGGCGTCGGAGGAGCACATCGCCATGGTGTGGGAGAAGAAGCCCACGATAACCAGCCCCAACAGCCCGTGCGGCAGCAGCTGTCCGGTCATCAGCGCGTACGAGTCGGACGCGTCCGGCTTCTGCGCCTCGACCAGCAGGGGAGCGCACCACATCGGGAAGAACAGCACCAGCGGCCAGACGAGCCAGAGGATCGCGGAGAGCCGCGCCGAACGCGTCGCCTCGCGGGCGTTGGCGGTGGCCATGTAGCGCTGCGCCTGGTTCCACATGCCGCCGTTGTATTCGAAGGTCTTGATGAAGAGGAAGGCGAGCAGGAACGTCACGGTGTACGGACCGGCCGTCGGCGCGGCGTGGCCGTCGGGGAGCTTGTCCCAGACCGTCCACAGCGCGCTGAAGCCGCCGAGCTCGCCCATGACGGCGACGAGCATCGCGATACCGGCGAACAACTGGATGATGAACTGGCCGAGTTCGGTGAGGGCGTCGGCCCACAGCCCGCCGACCGTGCAGTAGATGCCCGTGATGACACCTGTGATCAGAATGCCCTGGTTGAGGGATATTCCGGTGAAGACGGAGAGCAGAGTGGCGATGGCGGCCCATTTGGCGCCCACATCGATGATCTTCAGCAGCATCCCGGACCAGGCGAGTGCCTGTTGGGTCTTCAGGTCGTAGCGGTTCTTGAGGTATTCGAGCGGCGACGCGACATGGAGCCGGGAACGCAGCCGGTTGAGCCGGGGCGCGAAGAGTTTGGCGCCGATACCGATACCGATGGCGATGGGGAGCGACCAGGTCACGAACGAGGTGACGCCGTAGGTATAGGCGATGCCCGCGTATCCGGTGAACATAACGGCGCTGTAGCCGGACATGTGGTGTGAGATGCCCGAAAGCCACCAGGGCATTCTGCCGCCGGCGGTGAAGAAGTCGCCGACATCGTCGACGCGTTTGTGGGACCAGAGGCCGATCGCGACCATCACGCCGAAGTACGCGATGAGCACGGCCCAGTCGAGGCTGTTCATGGTGCCCCCTCCAGGGGTTCCGCTTGAGGAACGGTCAAGCACTTCGTCCGGTCTGCGGTACCCGTGCGGGAGCGGGGTCTTGGGGGATTGAATCTCCTGGGGCGATGGCAGGCAAGAGCGCTTTTGGGTCGCAAATATGAACAGAAATCAGAAAGCGGAACGATTTTGCCGTTTCTTTACCATTGAAACATTGTCGTGGACACGGCGAACCCTCACGATGAGTGGGCACTTCGTCAGGTGGGCGGCACAGTGCGGGATGCGGGTCCCGTGCGTACGGCAGAGGGACGGCGCGTCCGGACCCTCGGGCTCCGGAACGGGAGCGGGCATGGCCGAGCCCCCTCGGCCAGGACGGCGGACCGGTCGAGAGGGCTCTATCCGTGTGCGCGCGAGGCGCGTGGTGCTGGTGGTGCGTTGATGCTGATGGTGCGTGTCACATGTGGGCGTTTTTGATCTCAGCCGAGGTCGAAAGCGCCCTTGTTCATTTCCTGTACGAACGCATTCCAGGAGTGAGGGACGAAGGAGATCGACGGCCCTTCCGGAGCCTTCGAATCCCGTACCGCAATGGCCTGGACGATGGGTGACCTGACCTCCACGCATGCGCCGTTTCCGCCGGAGTACGAGGACTTCGTCCAAGTATTCGTAGCGCCCTGAAGAATTGCCATGTTCGCTCCGGTTCGACAAGAGATGTGAAATAGCGCCAACTTCTTGCTGACATGATCGACGCTACTCGCACCACCCGATGGGCGGGGTGGGCGTTCACTCGTCCTGATGGATTATCCCATCGAAGTCTTCCCTAATCGGTCGGTTGAGGTGTATATTGGATGGCCTTTTCGTCGACCTCATGTTGCGAAAATGGATTAATTCACCATTTCGGGCCAATGGGAGGATGGCGGGACGGACGGTGTCGAATCGTTCGGGCCGGGCCGGTGGCCGCCGGGGCTCAGCGGGCGTAATCCTTGGCGATGTTCTCGATGAACACCCGTGTCTGATCGGCATTCAGGGCCTGGGCCCGCAGATGCTCGTACATCACGCTGTACCGCTGCACATCATTGGCCTTCTCCAGATAAAGATCGCTCGTCACGCCCTCGATGTAGACGACGCTGGAGTCGGCGGTATCCGGGAATTCCAGAACCGCGTAGTGCCCGGTGATCCCCGGGTGCGCGCCCATGTCGAACGGCAGCACCTGCACGGTCACATGAGGCAGCTGCGACTGTTCGAGAAGATGCTCCAACTGCTCGCGCATCAGCTGACGGCTGCCGACGACCCGGCGCAGCGCCGCCTCGTCGACCACGGCCCAGAGCCGGAGCGGGTTGTCCGGTGTGTTGACGCGGTCCTGCCTGCGGAGCCGTACGCCGACCCGCTTCTCGACGTCCGGTACGGGCGCCTCGGGCAGCGCTCCGTTGATCAGCGCCTCGGCGTACGGCCGGGTCTGGAGCAGGCCGGGGACGACCTGTGGCTCGTACACCCTGAGCGAGGCGGCATCGGTCTCCAGGCCGATGTAGACGCTGTACGGGATGTCGCCGAAGGCATGCCACCAGCCCTGCTGGCGGGAGTCCTTCGCCATTTGCATCAGCGAGTCGACGATGCGCTGGTCCTCGACCTCGTACACCCCGCACAGATCGCGGACATCGCGCTGGCTGATGGAGCGGCGGCCGTTCTCCAGTCGGCTGATCTTCGACTGGGAGACGAGCAGGCGCTCCGCCACCTCTTCGGCGGTCATGCCCTTGAGTTCGCGCAGTCTGCGCAACTCCTGGCCCAACCGGCGTCGTCTGACGGTGGGATTGACGTTGGACGCCACGAGAAACAGCACCTCCGGTTGCGTAGCTGTACGTATCTACTGTTCAGCAGACTGCCACCAAAGGCCGCGCCTGCGCTGGGAAATGGCGACAGAGACACTCGGGCCGCTCCGCGCGTTCTCCCGGGCGCCGGTGCGCGCGCCGTGGCGCCGGTACGGGCGCCGCCGGGCGCCCCGGGGCCGCCGGAGCCGGCCGGGGGCGGTCGCGGCCCCACAGAGGGCGCCGGGGCGCGTACGGAGGCCGTCAGCGACGCCCGGAGGGTGGTGCACGACGCGCGGGGCAGCCGATGGTGCCTGGCTGCCCCGCGCGTTTTGTGCGGCTCCCGGACCTGGTCTGGAGACTTCGGTACGGCGGAATGCGGATGGTGCGGTTGCGGTGGTGCGGGCCGTGCGGGTGTTGTGCCGGTGCCGTGTCGGTCCGGTGCTCATCGCGCTGTGGTGCGTGGTGCGTTGTGCTGTGCGCGTGGATACCGGACCGTTCAGTGCGCCGCCACGCGGTCCATGCCGCCGCGCTGCGGCTGCATGGGGACACCGCCCGGCGACCTGCCGCCCCCCGGAGCGCCTGGGGCGCTCTGGGCGGGGTTACGACGCGGTTGTGCGCCCGCGCCGTTCTGGACGTCCATCACGGCGTGTGCCACGAGGCCGCCCATGGGGTCGTGCCTGATCAGGTCCCGGAGCCGGGAGCGCGACGAGCGCCCCTCGTTCCCGGGGTAGAGGTGCTTGCCGAGTCCGACCGCATGGGCCAGCGCGGCGAGCGCCGCGGTCCGTGGGTCCGGCGGTACGCCGGTCCGGATCGCGGTGTCCAGCCGGGTTCTGATCTCCCGGCTGATCGCCGTCTCCGTCGCCTGATAGCGAGTCGTCGGCAACACCCCGCACATCTGGCCCGCCACGGCATGCACCATGCCGCACCGCTCCAGATGCGAGAGATACGTCTGGCGAAGTCCCAGTCGGGGCCCGCCAATCCAGTGGACCGCCCGTACCGGACTGCCGCGTCTGCGCAGCAGTTCCAGTGCGGAGTCCAGAGTCGGATCTCCGGTCGGCCGCGGCATCACCACGGCGATACGATCCCCATCAGGGGCTATCCGTCCTGCCAGAGCCAGCTCCACTAGCTGTGCTCCGGCGAGGCCGAGGTCGAGCGACTGCGGCTGCGCTGTGGTACCCGTGGCCGGGTCCAGAGCGAGCAACAGAAGCTCCTCCGGAATTGTTCTGCGGCTCCTGCCCATCCATGCCTCCCCGCGTGGATGAATGACAGGGTGACCCCTCTCACAATGGTCTGTCGAGGGCGCCTGGGTGCTTTGTACGGGAACCGTTATGTATGTCGTTCTCGTCTAGCGGAGGAGCCGAGGTCTCAGAGCAGGACACTGATAGATGCTTCGGACAGTGCGGAACGTCGGATGAGACATGAAGGAGACACGGTGGCGGGCGAGTCCCCCGGCAAGTCGGATCAGCTGAAGTCGTCGGGGGAGACGGCTGCTGGAGAGAACGATCCGCGGCTCTCAGTCTTCCGAGAATCGTCGGCGGAGAAGGCCGGAACGGCGGAGATGGCCGAATCGGAATCCGGCTCCGGCTCCGCGGTGGCGACGAAAGTCGCGACCGCAAAGCGCGAGGGTGTCGAGGAGGGTACGGAGACGGCCGAGGAGGCCGGGGATTCCGACGACGGCCCCATAATGGCGGAGACGACGAAGGCGGCGGAGACGAAGACGCCGGAGGCCGGGAAACCCGCCGAGGAGTCGGAACCGGACACGGCGGAGGAGCCCGAGGAACCGGCGGCTGCGGAGGAGCCCGAGCCGGCCGAGGAGCGGGCCGAGGAGCCCGAGCCCGCCGAGAAGCCGGCCGAGCCGGTCAAGGGCGATGAGAAGCCGGCCGAGGAGCCCGAGCCGGTCGCGGAGAAGAAGCCCGAGCCGGTCAAGGGCGACGCGAAGCCCGACCCGGACGTCAAGCCCGCACCGGAGGCCACGCCCGACCCGGACGTCAAGGTCCCCTCCTGGGCGAAGCCCGCCACGGACGAAGCCGCTCCCGACGCGGACAAGGCCACAGAGGCGAAGGCAGCAACAGAGGACAAGGCAGCAACAGAGGCGAAGGCAGCAACAGAGGACAAGGCAGGAACAGGAGCCAAGGCGACAGGGGACTCCGAAGCCCCTGAAGCCCCCGAAGCCGCCCGGAGCGCCGATAGCGACAAGCCGAAGCCCGAGCGGTCCGCGCCATCCGAGCAGCCCGATCAGGCCACGGCCGTCTTCAAGGCCGTCCGGAAGCCCGCCGTCGACCAGCCCACCACCGCGCTCAAGCTTCCCCAACTGCCCGCAGCGGACGCCGCCGAGAAGAGCGACAGGAGCGCCAGCAACGAGAGCGGCGAGCGCGCCAGCACCTTCGTACCGCTGCGCCGTGACGACAAGCCGACCGCGCCGAGCACCCCCGCCGCCGCTCCGAAGCCCGCCGCCGCCAAGCCCGCCGAGCCGAAGCCCGCGCCGTCCGGCTCCGGGCCCGCCGCCCCCGTACCGTCGGCGTCCGTCACCACCACTACCGCGATTCCCGAGGCCGAGCGGACGCGGCAGCAGCCGCTGCCGCCCATGCCGCCGCTCGATCTGCTGGCCGAGCTGACGAACACCCCCGAGACCCGGATGCGCACCGTGGTCCGCCGGGTCAAGATCTGGACCCCGCTGGTCCTGCTCGGGGTGGTCGTCTTCGCCGTGGTCCAGGCGGTACGTCCGCTTCCGGTCCCGGAGCTCGCGCTGACCGCCGACTCCTCGTACACCTTCGAGGGCGACAAGCCCTCGCTCGCCTGGCCCGACCACGGGCAGGGCGCGATGTCGGTGGCCGGGCTCGGGGCGATGGGGGCGTTCGGCGAGGAGAAGCCGGTCCCGATCGCCAGTGTGACCAAGTCGATGACGGCGTACATCATCATGCGGGACCACCCGATGAAGGTGGGCCAGGACGGTGCCGTGATCCCCGTCGACGCCACGGCGGAGAAGGAGGGCGGCTACGACGAGTCCAACGACGAGTCGACGCTGAACACGATCAAGAAGGGCGACAAGCTCTCCCAGCGGGACGCGCTGAGCGCGCTCATGATCCCCTCCGCCAACAACGTGGCGCGGCTGCTCGCGCGTTGGGACGCCGGTTCGCAGGACGAGTTCGTCAAGAAGATGAACGAGACGGCCAAAGAGCTGGGCATGACCAACACCACCTACACCGACCCGTCGGGGCTGGACGCGACGACGGTGTCCACCGCCGCGGACCAGGTGAAGCTGGGGCTGGAGCTGGTGAAGATGCCGGCGCTGATGACCATCACCGCACTGCCGTCGTGGACCGACCCGTCCGGGAAGACCTGGCGCAACTGGAACACCCTCGTCCCGTACGACGGTGCCATCGGCATAAAGACCGGCACCACCACCAAGGCCGGCGGGAACCTGCTCTTCGCCGCGAAGAAGGACGTGGGTGGTACGGAGCAGTACCTCGTGGGTGCCGTTCTCGGCCAGCAGGGCCCGTCGATCATCGACGCGGTCAACGCGGCGAGCAAGAAGGTGATGCTCGCGACGCAGGACGCGCTCGTGGCGAAGACCGTGGTGAAGAAGGGTGACACGGTCGGGTACGTCGACGACGGCCTCGGCGGCCGGGTCCCCGTGACCGCCACCAAGGATCTGACGGTCGCGGGCTGGCCCGGCCTGAAGATCACCGTCAAGCTGTCGGACGGCGGCGAGCAGCTCCCGCACACGGCGGAGACGGGCACGGTGGTCGGCGAGCTGACCGTCGGATCGGGCCCCGGCCAGGTGAAGGCCCCGGTCGCGCTCCAAGAGGCGCTGGTCGAGCCGGGCTTCGGCGCGAAGCTGACACGTATCAGCTGAATCGACTGATGTTGCCCAGTATCGGCTGATATCTACGGCCGGGCGGGCTGACGGAATCGAAGAGATCGAAGAGGGCGTCCCTGTGGGGGCGCCCTCTTCGCCGTTGCTCTTCTCGCTGCTCTTTGTCAGTGCTCCGTGCTAGCGTCCGGAAAAATGGACATCTGCTCGGGACGCGGGGGGACGGCGTCCTCCGAAGACGGTCGGGACGGACATGCCGGGGGGTCGGCACACCGGGCAGGGCAACGCAGGCGACGGTGAGACGGGAAGACGTGGAGAGCCCGGGAAGACGTGGAGAGCCGTAGTGACCACCGCTGAGCCGATGCGCGCCGATGGGGATGGCGCGTCCGGGGGAGCGTTCGGGGGGAAGGGATCCGTCGGGGCGCGAATAGACCTGCGCGCGCCGCTGCCGCCGCTCGCCGAGCCGCCGAAGCCACCGCCGACACCGGAGCCGGCTCCCGGATCCGGGAGCCCGGCCGGTGCCCGGTTCCGGCGGGCACGGGATCTCGTGGCGCGGCATCCGGTCATGTTCACGGCCGTGGTCGCCGCCGCCGTCCACGTGCTGTGGTTCTTCTTCTTCGCCAACAGCGGGGGCGATATCGCGGCGCAGGACGCCTGGGCCGAGTTCGTCGGGCGGCACCCGGACTCCGCGTACAACCTCGCCTGGTACGGCGGGATGCACCCCGTGTCGTACAGCGTCGTCTCGCCGTATCTGATGTCGGTCCTCGGCGTCCGTACGACGATGATGATCGCCGGGACCGTGTCCGCCGCGCTGACCGCGCTGATCCTGGTCAGGGTGCGGGCCGTGCGCAATCCGGTGGCGTGCGCGCTCGCCGGGGTCTTCGCGTACCTCTGCAACGCGCTGTCGGGGCGGGTGACGTTCGGCCTCGGGATGATGTTCGCGGTCGGCGCGGTCGCGGCGGTGTTCTGCTGGCCGTACCGCTGGCGGCACAAGCGGTGGCTCAAGGGCGTCGCCGCCGCGCCGCTCGCCGCGCTGGCGACCGCGTCGAGTCCGGTGGCCGGGCTGTTCCTCGGGGTGATAGCGGCGGCGCTGTTCCTCAACAAACGGCGCCCGGGGGCGTACGCGCTGGGGCTGGCGCCCGCGGCCGTCGTGGCGCTCTCGGCGTGGCTGTTCCCGTTCTCGGGGACGCAGCCGATGTCGGTGGGGACGGCCTCGCTGCCGTTCCTCTTCTCCGTGTTCACCTTCGTCCTGGTCCCCGCGGACTGGCGTACGGTCCGGGTGGCCGCGGTGGTCTACGGCGCCGGGGTGCTGCTCACCTATGTGATCGACTCGCAGATAGGCTCCAACGTCTCCCGGTTCGCGATGGTCGTCGCGGGGGTGGTGCTGCTCGCGGCCCTGCCGTACACCGCGCCGCGTTCCCGCCGCTGGTACGCGCTGCTCATAGCCGTCGCCGGGCTGAACTTCTGGATCGGCTACAAGGGCGTCGACGACATCGTGCGTACGGCACCGGCCGCGTCCTGGACGCGTGAGCTGGCGCCGCTGGTCAACCAGTTGCAGCGGGTCGACGCGGCCAAGGGGCGCGTCGAGGTCGTCCCGGCCAGCAGCCACCGCGAGGCGTCCGCGCTCGCGCCGTACGTCAACCTCGCCCGTGGCTGGAACCGCCAGGCGGACATGGAGCGCAACCCGCTCTTCTACGACGACACCCTGACCTCCGACAGCTACCGGCGCTGGCTGGACCGCTGGGCCGTGCACTACGTGGTGCTGCCGAAGGGCCGGCCGGACGCGGGAGCCGGGCAGGAGGCGGAGCTGGTCGAGAAGGGCCTGCCCTATCTGGAGCGGCTGTGGGGCGACGCCAACTGGCAGCTCTTCGCCGTCGAGGACCCGATGCCGCTGGCCGACCCCCCGGCGACGGTGGACCGGGCGGGCGCGGGCGAGCTGACGATCCACGTGAAGGCGGCGGGGCGGGTGCTGATCCGTATCCCGTACTCACCGTGGCTCGGGCTGGTCGACGAGGACGGCAAGAGCCTCCTGCCGCCCCAGCGGACGGCCGCGTCCAAGGCGGACCCCGAGAGCCCCAAGGTCTTCGAGAACGTCAACGGCTGCCTGCTGAAGGCGGCGGCGACGGCGGAGGGGGACGAGTGGACGGAGCTGCTGGCGCCCAGGCCGGGGGTGTACCGGCTGGCCGCTCCGTACCAACTGCCGCGCGGGACGAGCTGCCCGGAGGAGCTCCTGGCGGAGGCGCCGAGATAGGCTCCCCGGCCACCCGGCCACCCGGCTGCTCGACGGCCCCTGGCTGCCCGATGCCGCTCGTCCGCCCGGCAGGGCGACGACCTCGGCGATCCGGGCCGGCGGCATGTCCAGCTACCGCAGCGCGGCGACGAGCCGGGCGCGTTCGACCTGGTCGGGGCGGTACCAGCGGTAGCCGGTGGCCGGGTCGACCCGGGCGGGGCGAGCAGGGCGAGGCGGTCGTACAGCCGCAGAGCCTTGGGCGACAGCCGCGAGCGTGCCGCGAATTCGCCGATCGTGGGCAGTTCCACGGGGTCCCGTCCTCCGTCACCGGGCCGCTCCCGGCCGGTGACGGAGGACGGTGGGTCCTGACCCCGGGGCAGAGCCAAGGGACCCCCCCCACGGCAAGATGACCCAAAGTTTCTCAATCCGGGTGACGAGATAAATGTCAAACGGTCAATCATGGGGTTTGGACTGTCGAGTTGTCTCGCGATCCCTCATAGTGATGCGATATGAGGTGTGAACGGTGCGGGAGTGACCGGGGAGTTGTGTTGCCCGGGATGCGTTGTCCCGTGTGTGACGCCGGCGACACGCAGTCCGCGAGCAGCGCGGGCGCCACACAGACCTGGGGCGACGCGGGTGCCACCCAGGCTGCTTGGAGTGGCCTCGAGGAGCGTTCGGGCGGCTGGCCCGGCGGGTCGGGGTCCGGCAGGCTGAACGGCGTGTCTGGCGGAATGCTCGGTGCGATGTCCAGCGGCATGCCCGGTGGACGGGCCGCCGCGACCATGGACCAGATACCCGACGAGATACCGGGCAGACCGCTCGGCAGAGCCTTCGGCGAGGACGAGACCGCTGTCTTCCCCGGGCAGGGTTTCCCGGGAGGACCGGACGGCGCTTCGTACGGTCTCGGCTCGCTGCCCGGCAGCCGGGGCTTCGGCGGGGACGACGGCCGGGGCCGCGACGCGGGCGACGACGCCCTGGACGCGATCTTCTCCGCGGGCGACGGCGGCGGGCGGGACGGTGAGCGCGAGGGCGGAAGACGCGGGCGCTCCCGCAAGGACGCGCGC
Organism: Streptomyces sp. NPDC088554; assembly: GCF_044752945.1. Taxonomy (NCBI): domain Bacteria; kingdom Bacillati; phylum Actinomycetota; class Actinomycetes; order Kitasatosporales; family Streptomycetaceae; genus Streptomyces; species Streptomyces sp. NPDC088554. The sequence goes on from NZ_JBIVMF010000015.1 coordinate 183,145, forward strand.
AAGGAACGGAAGGAAACGCGGAACGAGGCGCGGAGCGAGGGGCCGAGAGACCCCTTCTCGGCGGGCTTCCCGGCGGGCGGCCAGTACGGCGGCAAGCGCTCGCGCAAGGGGCTGGTGGTGACCGTCGCGCTGCTGGCGGTCGGCTGTGTCGGGGTGACGGTCGCGGTCGTCTCGGGCAACGTCGGTTCGTCCGACGACACCGTGGGCAACGGGGCGCCGAGCCAGATCGGGCTGCCCCAACTGCCCGGTGTGGGCGGTGGCTCGGGCGCGACCGGCGGAGTCGGCCAGCTCCCGGGCGCGGGAGTGGGCGCCGGTACGGGAGCGGGCGCCGGTACGGGAGACAGCGTCGGTACAGGAGCGGGTGCCGGTACGGGCGACGGCGTCGGTACGGGAACGGGCGCGCTGCCCGGCGCCGGGGCGACCCCGGGCGAGGGCGCCGCCGACGGCGCGAACCCCGGTCCCGGCGCCACCGCGGAGCCGGCGCCCACCGCGCCCCCCGGCTTCACGGGCTGGGCGGGGCCGGGCTGCTCGGGCAACGCGTACCGCGAACACGGCCGGGTCGAGAACGGCGACGCGGCCTGGTACACCGTCAGGACCGGCGGCTATGTCGGATCCGGCTGCGACGGCCGCTTCTCGGCGGTCCCGATGTCGGGCATCCCGGACAAGGACGCGGGCTCCACGGCCACGTGGAGCTGGAAGCTGGGTGCCTCGTACGACTCGTGCGAGGTCTCCGTCTACGTACCGAAGAGCAAGCGGAACCGCGATGTGGCGGGTGATCCGACCTTCTACCGCGTCCTTGAGGACCCGTCGAACAGCAAGTCCTCCTACGCGTCCTTCAAGGTGCGGCAGACCAAGTACCGAGGCAGCCTGGTGAACGCGGGCAGCTTCGAGGTCAAGGGCGGGACGACGTTCGCGGTGCAACTGGTGGACCGGGGACTGGACTTCGGCAGCAAGGAACGCTTCGGCGCCCACCACGCGGCGGCCCAGATCAAGCTCGACTGCGGCTGACCGCGGACCGGGTCCCGGGGGGCCTCGGGTCGCAGGGAGCGGACGAGTAGTAACACAACCGCGCAGAAACACACCTGGGCGGCAACGCAACCGCGCAGTAATACACCTGGGCGGCAACGCAACCGCGCAGTAATACACCTGGGTGGTAACGCAACCGAACAGGAATGCAACTGAGCGGTAACACAACCGAGCGGTAACACAATGACGGGCCGCGGTGCGAAACACGCGCACCGCGGCCATCGCGTATCCGGGGGCGCGGCTGCGACCGGCCACGGGTTCGACTGCTTTTCAAGTCAGCGCATGCTGAAGTGTCTTGTTTCCTGACAGTCACGTGTGTAAAGGTGAAGCCAATACTTCACCTGGTTCATCGTCACCTGCTCAACTTCCTATCCCCATGTTCCCGCCAGGTCATGCGCCCCGGCCTACGTACCGCGCGAATGCCGGAAGGTATGGGCCGACCGAGGGTCGGTCTTTTCGCCGGGCGGAGCCTTCACGTGCCACATTGCGCCCGGAAGGAAATAGCTCTGTGCACACCCCCCACTCCCCACATCCGCCTCGCCCGCTCTATCCGCCCCGTTCCGCCGCCGTTTCCGAGGCGTCCGACGCCGTTCTCGTAGCCGCGCTGCGTATGTACCCGGACAGCGGCGACGCCTATCCCGTCGCCGTACTGATGGCGCGGCACTGGCAGCCCGTCCGCGATTACGCGGCCGTGGCTCTCGGCTCCTCGGCGAACACCGCGTCCGTGCTCGCGGCGACCGCTTTCCACCAGGTCCTGGAGAGCAGACAGACGGTCGAGCCGATCGCCGCCCTGCGGCCCCGGCTGCTGGTGGCCGTACGCGACCTGGTGCAGACGTGGTCGTCCGCGCAGCCCATCTGCGCGCTCCTGCCGGAGCTGCGGAGAGCGGCCAGAGCCCGTACCGTGCGCGGGATTCTGCTGGGTACGGAGGGGAGAGCGGGGGCCGGAAAGGCGGGGCCCGGGAAGTCCGGCTCCGGGAAGTCCGGCTCCGGAAAGCCCGAGGTTCCCGCCGACCGGAAGCTCGCCGCCCGTTCTTTCCTGGCGCTGTCGAGCACCGCGCAGTGTTTGCTGTGGCACATCGACGCCGAGGGCGAGCACATATCCGTGCCCGCGGTTCTGCTCGCTCTCGATACGGTCACGGCGCGGTCCCAGCTGCAACAGGCGCGGGAACAATTCAGGGCGGGCTGTCTGCTGGCCCATGCCGAACTGGCGACGAACGAGGAATGCAGGCACTACAGCCGACTGCTCGACGAGCCGATTCGCCGGGGCGGCGCGCTGCTTCCCGACGTACGGAAGCATCTGGCGCAGTGCTCGCATTGCCGATTCGCAGCCGAACAACTCGGCTATTTCAATGGCGAGTTGGACGTTCTACTCGCGGAAGTGGTCCTCGGCAGGGATGCCCCCGACTATCTCGGGTCACGCAGGGGCGACCGTACGGCGGCTCCCGTTTCCTCCGTTCCGCGATCCGTGAGTTCGGCGAAATCCGCCCGATCGGCGGTACGCGCGGCCGGCAGGCATTCCGTGGCGGCGCCCGCCGGAAACGCACTCGGCGCGGGGCGGCGGGGCCAGTCGAAGGCGCTGCTCACCGGGATCGGTGTCGGATCGGTCGCCCTGCTCGCGACGGTGGCGGTCACGAGCCTGTGGGCGCTCGGCGGGGACGACGTGGGATCGGCGGTGCCGAGCGGTTCGTACGGCACACCGCCGTTCTCCGGGTCCCGCGCCGCCCAGTCCTCGGGCGCGCTCTCGGGCGATCCGATCCGTACCCAACTGCGCAACGTGTCGAGCGACTTGTGCCTGGACATCCGTGGCGCGAAGGCGGACACGAAGGCGAGGCCCGGCGCGCGGGCGACGATGGCGGCCTGCTCGTCCGCCGCCACCCAGCAGTGGTCGTACGAGGACGACGGCCTGCTGCGCAGCCTCGCCGAACCGAAGCTGTGCCTGAACTCGCGCGCCGACGACGGTGTGATCGTCCTCGACGGCTGTACGGAAGGGACCGCCGCGCGCGCCACGGACGTACGGTACGACCTGACCGTGCACGGCAAGCTGGTCCCCCAGCGCCGGGCCGGGCTGTCGCTGGCGCCCGTGTCCTCGGCGGCGGGCGCCGATGTGGTGGTCCGGACGCGTGACGGATCACGGGAACAGCGGTGGCTGACCGAGGCGCTGCCCCCGCCGCCGACCTCCAGCGCGGCGCCGAACCTCGCCCCGGCGTCGTCGGCGGTGAGATAGCGGGAGAGTGGTACAACTCCTTGCGCACCCGCCGGGGCGGTACGGGCACTGTCCGGCGCGCCCGCGACCAGGTGCTGGAACGCGAGCTCGCGGCAAAGGAGTTGTACCTCCTCGCCGACGGCAGCGGGGAGCGGCGGACGCCGGCCGGCCGTGCGGTCCGTACGGCCGCGAAGGTGCCGCATCCGTATGTGGTGGGGGTCCACGATCCGGTCGGGCGCGACGGCCGGTCGCGGATCGTGAGGGAGCTGGTCGAAGGCCCCTCCCGCGCCCGCCGGATCACCGCATCAGGGCCGCTGACACCGAGGCACACCGCCGCGCTGGGGCCGCGACCGCTCCACGTGTCATGCCCGGATGGTGGCGACACTCCGGGCATGGAACGGAGTTCGGCGGCATCGACAAGGTGATCAGCCACTCCTCGGCTCAGTTCCATAGCGAGTACCACTACGGCAAGTACGTCGCGCCCGGACTGGCCGACCTCTGACCGACGCGACACCCGCCATTCCGCCCTCGATTTACGTGGGCAGAGCCGGCCGAGTATTCGGGTTGGCGGGCAGTGCATCGTCGGCTGATGCCCGGTCGGGGCTTGGTGTGAGGAGTGTCGTCGGCATCGGCCGGGCGGTTTGCTGAGGGTGTCGGCAATGGGTGAAATGGATACCACGGACGGCGGATGAAAAGTGAGCCACTCTGCGATCTCTTGATCATTCTGGCTTCAGGGTCTCTGGAGCTGGGAGGAAGAGAGGGTGATCCTTGTGGAGGACTGGGCTGAGATCCGGCGGTTGCACCGGGCTGAAGGACTGTCCGCGCGTGCCGTTGCCCGGCAGAGGGTGGTGTCAGCGGCGGCCGATGACGCGGGCGAAGACGGACCGGTCGTGTCCCACGACGTGGTGTAGAGGATCAAGCGCTACGCGTTCCGGTTCGTGCAGATCCTTTGGGAGGTATTTAGGAGATCGGCTCTCCGCCTGCTCACGCAAAACGGCCCCGGACTGGGGAGTCCGAGGCCGAATAAAGTGCCTCCCTGGGGGAGAAACCCAGGTCAGCTGCGTAACGCGTTGTGCCCCCGGCAGGATTCGAACCTGCGACACCCGCTTTAGGAGAGCGGTGCTCTATCCCCTGAGCTACGAAGGCGGGGATCTGTCGATAAACGTGTCTAAAACGGAAGAGTGCACGCGACCGCTTTTTGACATGCTTTGGACAGGTTAGCGGTTGGCCGATGAGGGCCTGTTCGCCGCCGCCAGTGTAGCGGGTGGCGTGCCGGACGTACTGAGGGATGCTGCTCGCTGGGGATCCTGGGGGCAGGGTGCTGGAGTATCCGTGAAGGGGTGACCTGCTGTGGTCGTCAAGAGGAGATCGTGTTGAGTGCTCGGGTGATCGAGTTGTTCAGCCAGGCGTAGCCGAGGGCTCCCCGGGCGCCGTATGCCGGGATTCGTTTGTGGGGGTAGCTCTGATTGAACCGGGAGTGGACGGACTCGCTGTCCTGGCGGAAGCCTTTCAGGCGCCGACCGGCCGGGGTGTCTGGGGGCACCTGCCTGAGGTGCTCAGTGCGGTTGAAGCGCTGCCGCTTGTTCTTTGGATCGATTTGGCGGTCTTCGTCCGTCTCGTCGCGCCGGATGCGGAGAGTGTGCGTCTTGACGGGACAGTCAATGGTGATCCGGTGGTAGAAGCGGGTGGTGCTCTTCCCCTCGCGGTGTTCGACTTCCTCGACGGGGAGAGGGGGGTAGTGCGTCGTGGGCCTTGACCCCGGATTCTGGACACGGGTTAGGTGGCTGTTGTCGGCGTAGTTGGTGTTGTTCTGGTGGCTGTTTCGTAGGTGATCGGGCTGCGGTGTCCGAGGCGGGAGTGTCGGCGTCGGTTGTTGTAGCGGTTGAGCCAGCGGAATGCGTCGAGGCGTGCCTCGCGTTCGCTGGACCAGTGCTTTCGGCCTTGGAGTGTGTCGCGTTTGAATGTGGCGTTGAAGGACTCGGCGAGGGTGTTGTCCGCCGGGCTGCCGACGGCGCTCATGGACTGTCGGGCCCCGGCCCTGAGGCAGGCATCGGCGAACGTCCTGCTGGTGTACTGGGCTCCGTGGTCGGTGTGCATGACAGCCCCGGCAAGGCTGCCGCGAGTGCGTTCGGCCGCCGCCAGGGCGTCGATGACCA